>JACMPR010000032.1 GCA_014377385.1 Ferruginibacter sp.
CCATGTAAGTTACAAGATGTGGATTGGCCCAGCCCCTTGCTACCGATAACCCGTAATCGAAGTTCCAGTCGGTAGGAAAACCCATAGAAGCCTGGTTGTAGTTGTTATTAAGATTCCCCCACAGCATCATCCCATAATTCGACAGTTCCTGTTCCTCACTATTATCAGCAAAATGTTCCAGGATGGCGTAAGAACCCGGCGATTTTAACTGCAGGGTATCGTAATAACGTTTCCATATGGCCACCCGGCTTGAATCATAGTCACTCCAGGTCCCAACGTTACAATTGGCTCCGTTGGCATCGCAGGTTTGCTTTTGCGTAAATCCCTTTGATAGATCAAAACGGAAGCCATCAATCTTGTAATTTACTAGCCAGTGTTCGGCTACCCTGCTTACAAAGTACCTCGTGGCAAGGCTTTCATGATTCATATCGTAACCAACATTGTAGGCATGTTTTGCAACGGGATTAAACCATGGATTGTTGGCAGCAGGCCTGTTATTGGCGGCGTCCCAATATAACTGAACCATTGGCGCCAGGCCAAAAGAATGGTTTAGCGCAATATCCATTATTACTGCAATTCCTTTTGAATGACAGGAATCGATAAACCTTTTCATGGTGTTTGCCGGGCCATAATATTTATCAGGTGCAAAGTAGAAATCAGGATTATATCCCCAACTCTCATTGCCTTCAAATTCATTCGCTGGCATTAATTCAATGGCATTGATGCCAAGATTTTTGAGATAATTTAAGCTGTCTCTCAAAGTATTCCAGTCATGCTTTGTTACAAAATCACGCAATAATAATTCATATAAAACAAGACTCTTTTTTTCTGGTTTATTGAAAGTATTGTTGTGCCAGGTGTAAGTTGGTCCCGCGGTTTGAAGGATACTTACCATGCCGGAAGTGAGATTCACAGGGTAAGGTTTTAGCCCGGGGTAAGTAGCCGCAGTTATGTACTGATCAGCATACGGATCCTGCACTTTTTCAGAATAAGGTTCGCCGATTTTAAGTACTCCATCAACAAGATATTGAAAAGAATACTCGGTGGCTGGGGTTAGACCGGTAAGAGTGATCCACCAATAATTACCATCAGGGGTGCGCTTCATCTGGTAGGCAGACTGCTCGGCCCAATTACTGCCGGGGAGATCACCGATTACGCCCACTCTTGTTTTTCCAGGTGCATACAATACCAGTGTGGCCTGAGTCGTATTCGCATTATAATTAATACCGTCGCGGACGCCTGCCGGCAATGCAGCCGTAACAACTGTACCCGCAACAAAAAAGCGAATGGTATCTGTTTTGATTGTCGTGCCATTATTTGCCTCAAATACCAGTGTCTGAGTACCGGCTACCGCGATCGTTGGTGAAAATGAAATTGTAGTAGCGTTGGTGGCAGTTTGTACCGCCGTGCCATTAAAATATAATTTTAAAGTAGCGGGGTTGTTAGAAATACCGGTCATGGGTACTGTATTGCCTACAACTTTTGTAATTGTCTCGGGTTGAGGTGTAAAGGTAGGCTGCACCAGGGGAAGCGTAAACCTTGCAGCCAGTGCCGTTGTGTATACCGGAATATACATATCACTCCCGTCTGTATTTGATTGCTTTTTTGTTCCTGCACCATTTCTAAAAAGTATGGCGATCTTCTGGATGCTTTCACCAACCGGAACCCCAAAAAAAGTACGGAGACCACCGGTGATTGTAAAGGACCATTTGCTGTTGCCAAGTGAAGTTGCCTGGGCCAAAACATTGGTGGTCGCCCATGTGAATTTGGAATACCTCCAGTCGGAAGAATTGGTACTCAAATTTGTAATAACTCCGATGTGAACATACACATCCGTCACAGGTGTATAGAAAAATAAAGATTGGTTCCCTTTTGAGGCATCCATCGTTATTGTTATGGGCGAAGAACTTTCCTGTGCAAAATTAGGTGTCCATGAAAGTAACTGGGAAAAGGATGGTAGTGTAAATAGGATTACCCCCACGAAGAGTAAAAATTTTTTCATTGCAAACAGTTTAATGTGTAAAATACACACAATATGCCAATCCGGAACAAATGTGTAAAGAAAAATTATAAAATAAACCTGTTGATTCAACAACGTTTCAAAAAAAAATTAAAGAAAAAGATGCGTTCTGAATATTTTTAAAAATTTTGCCGGCTCGTATTTTATTGTATTTTTATCAAAGTGTAATTTTTACACATTTTGCCAATTATTACTTAAACGACTGCTATGTCATCACAACCTCTCCCGCCCCAAAAAAAATTGTCGTTCTGGGAATTATGGAATATGAGTTTTGGATTTTTTGGTATCCAGTTTGGATTTGAGCTTCAAAATTCTAATGTCAGCAGGATATTCGAAACGCTGGGGGCCAATAAAGATGAGATTCCCATTTTATGGATCGCTGCACCGCTAACAGGGCTGCTGATTCAGCCTATCATTGGTTATCTGAGTGACAGGACCTGGCATCCTTACTGGGGAAGAAGAAGGCCCTTCTTTTTTATAGGCGCCATACTTGCCACGATCGCACTTTTTGTAATGCCCAATTCACCTACTTTGTGGATCGCCGGCGGTATGCTTTGGATACTGGACGCTTCCATAAATATTTCCATGGAACCCTTCAGGGCTTTTGTTGGTGATAAATTAACGCCCTCCCAACGCACTTCCGGTTTTGCTATGCAAAGTTTTTTTATTGGAGTGGGTTCTGTGATCGCGGCCTTGCTGCCCTGGATCTTTACCAATTGGTTTAATGTAAGTAATACGGCGCCTGCCGGGCAAATTCCGAACTCTGTAAAATGGTCTTTCTATCTTGGCGGATTCGCATTTCTTTCTGCAGTTTTATACACAGTTTTTACGACAAAAGAATTTCCGCCTGAAAACCTGGAAAAATTTAAACAGGAGAAAAAAGAAACAACGTTTTCAGATGCATTGAAGGAAACCTTCGGCGGCATTCTGAAAATGCCGAAGGCAATGAAACAACTGGCATTTGTACAATTCTTTACCTGGTTCGCGTTATTTGCAATGTGGATCTATGCAACCAACGCCGTTACTTCCAATATATATAACATGAAAGTCGATAAGGTACTGGTTGATAAAATGGAATCAGCTGTTAGCGGTGATCTTGTAAAAGCTGTTGAACAAAAAGATAATAAAACAAAAAAGAATCTTTCTTCCCTTCAAAGTGACATTAAAGAAATCAGGACGTACAGGGGGAACCAGGATCCGGTGGCCATTTCTATCAACCTCGCCAATTATTTTTCCGATAGCTCGAATTCACAAACATCAGCAACAGATAAAATAGCATTGAAAAGGGTGCAGCAGGAGTACAATGACGGAGCCGACTGGCTTAACGTGTGTTCTTCCGTAAGAAATGGTATGGCAGCCATTTTTGCATTCATCATTCCGCTGATCGCTTACCGCACCAATCGTAAAATAACCCACCTGATCTGCCTCGTGATCGGGGGAATTGGCTTACTATCCATCTATTTTATAACTGATCCAAAGTTTATCCTGGTATCCATGGGAATGGTAGGTATTGCATGGGCCAGTATTTTATCGATGCCATATGCCATGCTCTCCAGCTCGCTGCCGCCAAATAAAATGGGTTACTACATGGGCGTATTTAATTTTTTTATCGTGATACCGCAAATCCTGGCAGCCGGTATCCTTGGATTTTTTACTATGAAAGTGTTTCATGCAAATACCCTGAATACCGTTGCTCTCGGTGGTGTATCCATGATCATTGCCGGTTTTCTTACATTGATTGTAAAAGACAATGATAAAGCGTAAAAGTTTGCGGGCAGGTGCGCATCCGCAGGACGCCGGGTACTTTTTGAATGAAACAAATGACAAATTTTTCTGAAGCCGGTAAGCTAACAGTTATACAAAACCTGACAAAAGAAATTCCAATGAAAAAAATGATCGTTTTGCTTTTTATTATCCACTCTTCCTTTTTTGCATTTGCGCAAAATACAATCTACACGTGCTATCCAGGCAACTGGTGGACTTCCATGAAATGGAACAAAGTGCAGGTGATGATCCATGGCAAAGATGTTGGTACAAAGTCGGGAATTGCACTCCTTCCTTACCCGGGTGTAAAATTGCTGAAAGTAAACAAAGTGGAAAGTCCGAATTACATTTTTGCAGACATTGAAATTAACGCTTCCGCAAAACCAGGAAAGTTAATATTTAAAGAAACGTTAACGGATAAGAGCAGTAAAAGTTTTCTCGAATTTGAATTGAAGCCCAGGCGTGCTGGCGCTGGTATTAAATTTGCGCAGGGTGTAAACAGCAAAGACCTTATATACCTCATCATGCCCGACAGGTTTAGCAATGGTGATGAATCAAATGATAAAGTAGCGGGCATGAGAGATCAGACACTCAACCGCGATACTGTGTTTAACCGTCACGGCGGTGATTTAAAGGGAATACAAAATCATTTGGATTACCTGGATGATCTCGGAATTACAACCCTTTGGCTTAACCCGGTTTTGGAAAATGACATGCCAAACCGGACAGAACATGGTTATGCTTTTACAGATCATTATAAAATAGATGTAAGGCTGGGTGGCGACAAAGCCTACCAGGAATTAATTGATGCGGTTCATGCAAAAGGTATGAAAATCATACAGGATGCCGTGTACAATCATGTCGGCTCCTTTCATGTAACTGTATTGGACCCCCCAATGAAAAACTGGCTGAATCAATGGGACAATTACACCAACACAAGTTACAAAGACCAGGTTTTATTTGATCCTTACGCAAGCAAAAAAGAAGCTAAGATTATGACGGACGGATGGTTCACCAAACAAATGCCCGACATAAATCAAAACAATCCCTATGCTGCCAATTTCCTGATACAGCATGCGCTATGGACCGTAGAAGCATTTGGTATTGATGGCTGGAGAATTGACACTTATCCCTACAATGACCTAGTCTTTATGAACAGGTGCAACAAGGCCTTGTACGATGAATATCCCAGGATCACCCTCTTTGGCGAAACATGGGTTCACGGCGTGATCAACCAAAGTTATTTTTGCCAAAATAATTACGCTATACCCGTTAAAAGTAACTTACAGGCAACCACTGATTTTCAAACTTTGTGGGGCATTACAGATGCGCTGACAAAAGATTTCGGCTGGAATGACGGTGTTAATAAATTATACACCACTCTCGCCCAGGATTTCGTTTACAAGGATCCAACCAGGCAGGTTGTTTTTCTGGATAATCATGATATGTCCCGTTTTTATTCTGTTGTGGGAGAAAATATGGATAAATACCTTTCCGGTATTTCATGGCTACTAACTGCAAGGGGTATCCCCCAAATGTATTATGGTGACGAGATCGCAACTCCCGGTGTAACAAGTCCAAATGATGGATATGTCCGGCTCGACTTTCCCGGTGGCTGGAAAAACGACAGCGCCAATAAATTTACAATCCAGGGCCGAACACAAAAAGACCAGGCTATCTACCAGCACCTGGCGACACTCGCAAATTTCAGGAAAACTTCCACAGCTTTAACCACCGGGAAATTCATGCAGTTTATCCCGGAGAACGGCGTTTATGTCTATTTCAGGTACAACGAAAAACAAACCGTTATGGTTGTAATGAATACGTCCAAAGAAGAAAAGAAAATTGCAATGAATAGGTACATTGAAAGAACCAATGGATTTACACAGTATAAAGATGTGCTCACAAAAAACACCGCTGCACTGGGTGAATTTAGCCTGGGTTCTTACAAAACAATGGTACTGGAACTAATTAAATAATACGACGTTGCTTTCTTGCAGCATAAAATATAAAATAAAAAATATCATGAAACCTAAAGGATACTATCTTATCATTACAGCATTCTTTTTAGCTACGGGTGTTTTGGCTCAGGTGAAAAAACCAGCAGCGGGTACGCATCCGGCCTGGAGTGAACAAAGTAACATTTATGAAGTAAATCTTCGCCAGTACTCCGCTTCAGGATCTCTAAATGATTTTGCAAAACACCTCCCCCGCCTGAGAAAAATGGGTGTGGATATTTTGTGGTTTATGCCGGTAACACCCATCGGTATCACCGACCGAAAGATGACATCAGCAGAACTCGGTAGTTACTATGCAGTGAAACATTACACAGCCATAAATGAAGAATTTGGCAGCATGGCCGATTTTAAGTCTGTCGTAAAAAAAGCGCACGCCCTGGGTTTTAAAGTTATCACGGATTGGGTTGCCAATCATTCTTCCACCGATAATCACTGGATCAAAACTCATCCTGATTTTTATGCAAAAGATTCAACCGGTAAAATCATTTCACCTTTTGACTGGACAGATACCTACAAACTTAATTACAAGAATCCGGAATTGAGGGACTCCATGATTGCTGCTATGAAATTCTGGATCACCGAAACCGGCATTGATGGATTCAGGTGTGATGTTGCAGAAGAAGTTCCTGCAGATTTCTGGAAAGATTGCATTAATGCTCTAAAAGAAATAAAGCATGTTTTCATGCTGGCGGAAGGAGACAAACCATGGTTGCACGAAGCTGGCTTTGATGAAACGTATGCCTGGAGCATGGGTTCTGTGATGACAGATCTTTACGCAGGAAAAAAAACGGTGGCACAATTTGATTCAGCCATCAATCACAACATAGCAGTATTTCCAAAAAATGCCTATAAACTATATTTCACTACAAACCATGATGAGAATAGCTGGAACGGAACAGAATTCGAAAAATATGGTGATGCATACAAGACCTTCGCGGTTTTTACCCAAACGATGTACCAGAGCATACCGCTGATATATAATGGCCAGGAAGTTCCTAATAAAAAAAGGTTGAAGTTTTTTGTGAAGGATACTATCGAGTGGAAGCAATTTAGCTTGGCACCGTTTTATAAAACCCTGCTTACCCTCCGAAAAACAAACCCGGCCCTGGCTGCTGATGGTTCCTATCAAAAACTTGCCTCCTCAAATGACGAATCCATTTTTTCATATATCCGGGAAAAAAACGGCCGCAAGCTGGCAGTAATATTAAATCTTTCGAATAAACAACAAAAATTTACAATCAAGGATAAACGCATGGCAGGCACGCCCGTGAACGTATTTTTAATGCAAAAAGAAAAGCTTAAAAGTACGCATGTGTTTGCAATAGAGCCATGGGGTTTCATCATATATGACTACAAATAAATGCTATAGAAAGTTTTGGCTTTGTAGTGAAGCGATCTTCTGAACCCTACAATAGTAATGATGTCGAAGTCGATACGTTAATAAAAAAATTGGGGCAAAACTGCATAACCTTTAAAAAGTATGGATGCAATTAATCTTTAAATTTTCCAAACCGATTTTTAAATTACTTGTCCTGATTTTTTTTATGCTGCAAACATCTCACGCACAGGTTTCATTTGATCAATACCCGGTGTACAATGGCAATGATCTTGGGTTGATTTACAAAAAAGAGATTTCACATTTCCGCATTTGGAGCCCCGTTGCCGTTGCAGCCCAATTGTTGTTGTACAAACAGGGAAACGATGACAGTGCTTGTAAAATCATCTCCCTCCAGACTTCCCATGATGGCACCTGGCATACGGCCCTCAATGGCGATCTAAAAGGAACGTTTTATACTTTTCGCGTAAACATCAAAGGCAAATGGAGCAATGAAGTACCTGACCCGTATGCAAAAGCGACCGGGGTAAATGGTAAACGGGCAGTGGTGATTGATCCGGAAGAAACAAACCCACGTGGATGGATACACGAAAAAAGTCCGGCATTCTCTAAAAAGAATTTACCTACCGATGCCATCATTTATGAAATGCATGTCAGAGATGCAAGTATTGCAATTAATTCAGGCATCAGGCACAAAGGTAAATTTATTGGATTAGCGGAACGTGGTACTGCAGCATCTCCCGGTATTTCCACTGGTCTCGATCATTTGAAAGAACTTGGTGTAACCCATATTCACCTTCTCCCCTTTTATGATTATTCATCGGTTGACGAGAACAAGCCAGGCCGTCCGCAATATAACTGGGGTTACGATCCACTAAACTATAATGTACCTGAAGGATCGTACAGCACCAATCCGTACAATGGTATTACCCGGATAAAAGAACTCAAGCAAATGATCCAGGCTTTTCATAAGAATGGTTTAAGAATAATATTTGATGCCGTTTATAATCACACTGCCTTAACAGAAAGATCTAATTTCAACCAGCTTGTTCCGGGATATTATTACAGGCATAAGGCAGATGGGAGTTTTTCTGATGCCACCGGATGCAACAATGAAACTGCCAGCGAAATGCCGATGATGCGTAAGTTTATGCTGGAAAGTCTTCTATACTGGGTAAAGGAATATCACATAGATGGTTTTCGTTTTGACCTGATGGGCGTACACGATATTGAAACTATGAATATCATCTCAGCTGAATTGCATGCATACAAGCCTGGTATACTTTTATACGGAGAAGGCTGGACAGCCGGACAGTCTCCTTTACCCGACAGCCTCCGGGCTATAAAAAAAAATGCGGCTAAGCTTGACCGTATTGCAGTGTTTAGTGATGATATCCGTGATGGTATAAAAGGTAGTGTATTTGATGCCGCAGACAAAGGCTTCGCCAGCGGCAAGCCAGGAATGGAAGAAGCAGTTAAATTTGGCATTGTGGCATCCAGTCCTCATCCCCAGGTTCATTATACTACCAGCCCGTACGCTGCCGGTCCATGGAATGTAATTACCTATTGCGAATGCCATGACAATAATACGCTATGGGACAAACTTAAATTATCCTGCGCCGATGCTACGGAAGCCGAAAGAAAACAAATGCAGCAGCTTTCGCTCACTATTGTGCTTACGTCGCAGGGAATCCCATTGCTTCATGCAGGTACTGAATTTTTGCGGACTAAAAAAGGAATTGAGAATTCTTACAAAAGTCATGACAGTATAAATGAGATCGATTGGGAACTTAAAAAAAAGCATCTTGACCTTACCCGGTTCGTTGAATCACTGATCAGCATGCGCAAAGCCCATCCTGCATTCAGGATGACCACAAATGAAGAGATCAGGCAGCACATTCATTTTGATGATACTGCTCCTGCCGGCACAATTATTTACAGCATTGATGGCAGTGCAATGAATGACAGCTGGAAAAAGATTTGGATAGCTTTTAACGGAAGCGACACCGCTAAAAAATTATCCCTGCCTGTAGGAAACTGGTCTACAGCTATGGATACGGGGACAGAGGAAAGAACCGAAGCAGGGTATGTTGGAATTAAAAAATACAGCAGTATTATTTTATACCAGGAGTAAAAGTAGAACTCAATTAAACCAGGCTATTCGATTGCACTGTTTAAATACATGTTAAGCGGTAAATTGTGCGATCAGCAATATTTATCCAATAACCGAACAAAAGACTTTCGGTCTATCATTTCTGCACCCAGACTTTCAAGGTGTGCCGTACGCTGCTGGCAATCGATCAGTTCTATACCCATTTCAGTAAGCTGCTGTACAAATTTTATGAAGGCAAATTTACTGGCGTTGCTGATGGTATTAAACATACTTTCCCCGAAAAAAACTTTTCCAATCTTTACGCCGTACAGGCCTCCCACCAATTCATTTTGCTGCCACGCTTCAGCACTAACAGCATGTCCCTGCCTGTGTAAGTTAGTATAAGCATCAATCATTTCATCTTGTATCCAACTTCCGTTAGCCTCTTTTCTCTTAACTGTTTTACACATTTGCATTACCTTTTCAAAAGCGCTGTTTACTGTAAAAGAAAATGCTTTTTCCCTGATAATTTTTCCCATTGAGCTGCTCTCCCTCAATTTTTTCGGAAACAAAACACAACGCGGATCGGGGCTCCACCAGCATATCGGCTCATCATCGTTGTACCACGGAAATATACCGTGGCGATAAGCCGTGAGTAAACGTGTTGTACCCAGGTCACCACCAATCGCTAAAAATCCATCCGCATCGGCTTGTTCAACTGGCGGAAATATTATTTCTTTCGTAAGGATGTGCATGAAAATCGTGGAAGCTTTATTTAAATTTCTGTTGGAATAATTCCGCACACACTTCTTGAAGATCCGGTGTATAAAGGCGCACCGCTATTTCTTATTCAGAAGGTTTACCATGGCGGCTGATTCGTACGCTTGTTTTTGATTGTGTGCAAACGTCATTTTTTTGTGATTGATGATATCGATGATAGTTCCTATTCCACAAAAGCCAGCTGTAAGGAAATAAACGATACCCATACCGGTTTCTCCAATCACAAAACGCTGGATCCCGGCAACACCAAAAAAGCCGATAATTGTAAGTAGTAATATTGTTTGCTCCTCTTTTCGCCTGCCCTGGTAAAACATGATGAACTGTCGCTGCTGTGCATCATCCATTTCATGCGTTACACTTTTAATGAGCTGCAATTCATCAGGCTGTATGCCTCTCAGCATCATTAGCGTTTGTTGGTCCATGATATTTGAAGGGTTTATTGTAATGAAAGGGTTTGAAAACTTGAATGATTAAAAAAATGGTGGCCGGCAAACCCATCCAATGTTCCTGAAATGAACTGGTAAAATCCAAGTGCAAAGCATAGTGAATCGAATGCCCGATGCCACATCCCGGGCAGGATGCAAAACCTGCAAATTTGAAAATACATAATGAATCATCCGCAGAACCAACATTCATGTTAAACAGCCATACAATTGCTGCAAACCAGATCAGGTTATCGATGTATTTTTTTATGAATGCCCGTACCATAGAAGCTTCCTCCATCATTAATGATCAAATGCAATCTAAAATACAATAAAACTTACTGAGGTGAAAGAATAATTTAATCTAATCAGATTTTGCTAAACTGATCATGCAGTTAAATGCTGGAGATACTCGTAGATGTCATGATTTGCATGAAAGCCCGCCGTTTCAGAAACCATCCTGATCTCTTGGCCATCACCTGATAACTGGGTAGCCTTTGTATTGTCCCCCCATTGCATGTAAAAATAATCGAGCAATTACTTTCTGCAGAATTCATCTTTAACCCGGAGACAGACTTCAATTCGCCTGCAAAACCTTTAGTTAAAACCCAGCCAGCTGAGGTCACGGTTGAAGAACATTATTTTTTTTAAAAAGGTGAACCAGTTGTATTTGTGCCGGCTGCTGCCTGGGTAGGCGTGTAAAAATAAGAAGCAAGGGCAAAGGAAAGAACAGAGATAATAATTCCAACCATAAAAATATTGTATGCCCACCTGATGAGCTTATATTTTCTTCCAAGCACGACACCAAGATGATAAATATCCTGAATAATAGAACTATAAAGATAATCAGCGTCCTTCATCATGGAACGCATTGCATTTTCATAATCAATTAAAGACATACCGTGAAAATTTCCAAAGAAAAGGAGGTTTGTTTTTTTATTTTCAACATCAGTTGCACTGAACGTTCCGGCATTTACCTTTGGCCTTGTAGCAAGGATAGCAACCACAATTGTGATAACGGAAAACAATAAAAATATAATCGTAGGAATGGTAAGGTAAGGATCTGTTTGTAGTTTACGAAGCAACACACTTAAGATAACAGAAATAATGATCGCGTTCACAGAGATAAGGATATTGGCTTTACTATCCGCCATTTCACTTAGTTGAATGTGATTGGATGATGTGAGGCGGAGCATGGTTTGCATCCCTTTGGTGGTACCTTCCTTTTCTGTAATTTCACCACCTGCCTTCTTGTAATCATAGCCTTCGTTATCCTTCTTATCCAGTTTCTTTTTTAGTTTCTTCATATTCACTTTTTTAATGTCCTTTAAAAGGTCTTTGCAGTAGCTCGTATAAAACTGGTGGTTCTTAAGCATCTCGAGTGCGCCCTGGTCAAACTTTTTCCGTGACAGCATCGTTTCACTGCCATTTTGAAATTCAGTAAAAACAAGTTCATTTGTTTTTTTGAACTCTTTTGAACCAAAATTATATGTATCTGCATCACATACAATTCCCTGCAATAAACCAATGGGGTTGCGTGGGGAACGCGTTGCTAGAATACAACCCGCGGCATCATTCACCACATCAAATGGCAATTGATTTTCTCTTGCAAAGAGCTTCATAGTGTCCACACTTTTTTCTTCATGATCAGCTGGAGCTACAAAAAGGTAACCCGTATCATGGAACCAGGTTGCTAAAAAGACTACAAGCATTTCCTGTTCGCTTAACTGGTAATGGCCGGCTATTTCATTTCCTTTGTTTACCACATATTCTGTGTGATGGAGGTTATGAAAAACAAGTTTGGGAGATTGATGCTCGCTGAAAAGCCCGGTTACATGCTGCTCAATATTTTTATAAATATGGGAAGAATCCATGGTTTTAAAATGACAGGTTGAATTTGGTTCCAATGGTGAAGTTAAATAATCTATCCTCTTCCGAGAAGCCTATCGTTCCCGATATCATGATAACATTAAATGGAACAAAATACAAACCGCCGCCGTAGGCGCTGTGAAATTTACCTGATCTTTCACTTGGTATCCAGATTTTACCGATATCATAAAAGCCAAGTACGCCCACATCTCCGGGCAATACATATGACTTTGATTTAAAAACTTTCATACGAAGTTCGGCATTTGCGTAAGCAGTTGACGATCCGGAAAACCTGTTCTTCCGGTAACCACGCAGGTAATTATTTGCTCCAAGTGACAAGGCCTGGAAGAATTCCGGATTTTTTGAAAAGATATGGCCGCCACCGGCTCTCAGCACTGCGGTAACTTTACTGATATCAGAAATGGAGGCATAAATGGTCATGTCAGAAGTCATCCTGGTAAGGTTCCTGCTATTCCGGTTAATACCCTGCAATGCTGTAAATTCAGAATACCAGGTGATTCCCCGTGAAGGAAACAATTCGTTGTTAATATAATTCACATCAAATTTAATTCTTCCGCCTACGTATTCTTTATCGGAATAGATGCTGGCAGAATCAATACCTACAACAGCGGGATTTGCCAGGATTTTATTTTTGTTATCGTCCCGATGATTCCAGTAATGAAAATAAGCCGGCCCGGCCGAAACCTGCAGGATATCGCCTTTAAATCTTTTGCGTAACAAAAGTTCTCCTGATACGTAGTTATTTCTTACGCGGTAGTAGGCTATTCCTTTCGATTTGTCGTACACTGTTTCATTTCCAAATCCAAAGAAATTATTCAACACCGGGTTTACTACTTCAGCATTTATTACCAGGTCCTTCTTTAGGAAAGCCTGGTTGAAAATACCCTGGTATTTCAACTGGTATGCCCCTCTGCTAACGGCAAACAAAGTGCTAAGTCTTTGAAAACTGGCATAAGGTGCTTTTCTAAAACCGTGCCTCGTAGACAGAAATCCTACACCGAGCAACAATTTATCTTCGGCATTAAAGCCCAGGTTAAAATGGGGAAACCTCAGCCTGTTATATTTTGACCCTGTGCTGGAATAGTCGAGTACAGAAGGAGACGCAGACAATTCTTTTTTTGTACGGCGGAGGCTCAAGAAAACATTTTTTTCTGTGGACAGGTCATACAAATGCGTTTTAATGTTTCCCCGGAGGTTAAAAGTATCATTTCCTTTACCCCCAATGATCCGGAGTTTGATTTTGGACGAAACTTCGGGGTCTATTTCGAATTTATCGGCACCATTTAAACCGAACAGTCTTAATTCTTTTGTATCCTTCGGATCGAAACTACGTCTGTACATTACGGTTACTGAGTCCGACGCCTCACTTTTTTTGTAAACAGAAAGTTTTAACCTGCCGCTGTCATTCTGAAGCTTAAATAATTCATCCTCATTGCTGCCCGTTACCGTCACTTCTTTTGAAAGGAATTTATAATATCGCATCGCATCCTTTACCAAAATATTTCGCCGGCTTATTAGCTTTCGTACGGTTTCTGCCGAGTCCAGCGGAATTATTTCGGGGGGATATTTTCCGGCCGCTTCAATGATAACCTGGTCGGTTATCCGCTGCGTAAAAGTATCGGTAATGGCTCTCCATTTACTCCTGTCGAGTGTATTCATAAAGGTCCTGTCAAAATCCCGGGCAACGAAATTGAGCTCATTGATATTTTGAATATGGTATTTAAATCCCTGTAAAAAACGTAATTCAGACCTGCCAACGTATTTCAGCAACAGGCCGTTGGAATTAAAGAAAGCCTGGTCGCGATCCCTGGGTACAGGATAGTATAATTTTCCTTTCCCGGTATCTTTTGTGCCCCATTTCCACTGATCAGCATGGCGATCAAAATCTGCGATCAGCATATCCAGTAACCTTGCTTTTAATACTGCTTCCTGGTCAATGTGGTGATCATTATCTTCCAGTAATTTATTTAAAATCTTGTTCGTACTTTTTGTTTCCGAACCATCCGTTGTAGGATCGCGGTCTTCGAGGGTGCAAACAGTATTGGCAAAGATTTTTTGATAGGCACCAAATGCAGGATCATCGGGCACAAAGAAAAATTTGGGCTGCTCAGCTGGCACTCCTACCGCCTTTGCCAAGGTTGGCACTACCAATGGTGCATAGGGATTACTGGCAGAGATCATATCCTGTACAATCGACTGGGCAAGTGTACCCCGAAGGTTTTCCGGCAATGCTTTTTCGGGATCCTTATCAACACTACGCAGCGTCCACTCCTTACCATTCTTATCCTTCAATTTCAGGGATTTTGTTTGTTTGCCGCCACCGAGGCTGATTATTTTAAAGCCTCCCTGTTCTTTGCTGATATTAAATACTTTAAATTCAACAGCCATGCTCCATTCTTTCCTGTAATTACTTCCAAGGAATACATCTTTGAAGCCTGAAAAATGTTTGTATTTATCACTGGCAGAAATTACAACAGTATCCTTAAAGGCATATTCAATCTTTCGCAAAGTGTCCGGCTTTTCTTCCGGTATTTTAGAAAAATTCAGGATGTTGTTTGTGTAAGCTTCTTTTATTGAATCACCTGCCACGATATAAAAAGTGACCCGTACATTTTTATTTTTTGATATTTGAAGTGTAGCAAACCCCGTTTCACCTGATGCGAAGAGGGATTTTTTAGGTTGAGAAACCCGGGAGGTTTTGCTGCCGCTGCCACTCACGATAAAATTATACCCACTATCCTGGATCATCTGTAGGGTATGCTCGTGGCCAGACATAAAAATTACATTCGGATGGCCTTTAACCGTTCTTTCAACACTTTGTATCATTTGCTGGTACAAGGGATGTTTCAAATCCTGGCTTGTGCCAAACACAGCTCTTGTTAGCGGGTAGGCGGAACCGATAACCGGCAAAGGAAAATAAAAATTCTTTATTGCATCGGTAAAGGGGAAAATATGCTGCTTCAAAGTAAAGTAACCTCCATGCGGGCCATAGCTCCTGAAAGGATGGTGAAAAGCCAGCAGGACAAGCTTCTTGGAATTCCTGGAAATAATATCTTCCAGTTGAACCAAAACTTCTGATTTTGTCTTATACGGACAATCTGATTCTATACCTGGCTTTTCATTTTCGTGGATCCACCACTCACTATCCATCATCACCAGGATAATATCATCATTTATTTTCACTTCCACCGGACCCGGGCAACCATCTCTTGGAAACATCTTTACATTTTCATTTGCGAGCAGATCGATATAAGATTGTACCCTTAAGATAGATTGATAGCCGTTGGTTCCCCCGTTTGCCCAGTCGTGATTGCCTGGAACAAAATAAACATGCGCTTTCGATTTTCCACCAATATTTATCTGCGAATCCAGCGGCGCTTTTGCAATAGCGTATGTAGGTAGCGAATTATCGGGCAAACCGGTTTTGTATAAATTATCTCCCAGGTAAACAACGGTTGTTTTTTCATTTAAAGGAATATGTTGCTTAACAGCGTTTACCACGGGGTGATGTCCTTTGGTAAGCTGCCCGGCATCCCCAATTAACACTATAGTAGCCTGTATGCTATCCTGTGCAAACAGGAAGGTAAAGCCACTTAAAAAAAAAGAAAGTGTCAATATAAATCTGGTCATTTTTCTTTCCTTTTATTTTTCATAATTAATAAAGTGGCGAAACCATCACCTGCAAATTCATTGGAGATTATAAGATCACCTGCCGGGGTAAATGCAATTCCTTCCGGTTGCTTATACAAAGCCGGATCTAATTTGTACAGCTCCTTAAAATCTCCCTTTGCGTCAAATACCACTACCAGCTTTTGAATGGAGGATACCATGTACAAGTCTTTTGTAACCGGGTTTATTGCAGCGGCAGATGCCTTAAGGTGTTTGTTTATTCCAAGTTTCTCTGCAACCGGCGCCATATTTAATGACAGCATGGGCTTATAATTGCGTACGCTATCCGTATAATTATATGAAAACCGGCTGATTGTTTTCTTCGCATCGCCTTCACAGGTTTTGCAAACCAGTACTAATCCGGAAGAATCTTCGCTCGCATATAATATTTCAAACTCATTGCCTGATGCTGAAAAGTCGGAAAATTTTGACCTGGACGTTGTGATATTATCCCCTTTAAAGACAATACGCTCAATATCTCCATCACTCACCAGTACATAAAAAGTGCTATCGACAAGTACAATGTCCTCAAAATCGCGTTTTTTATCAAATTTCCACTGCCTGACATTAGCTGGTTGCTTTAGCGGGATCTTAAACAAAAGTCCGTCCTCATCAATAATGGCGAAAACGCTGGTGTCCTTTGCATAGTAGGCAATACCGGAAATCTCATCAAGTTCCTGGGGCAACTTGATCACTTTTGGATTAGCAAAATCATACATCGGAGAATTGGAAAAATCTTTTTTACTGCCAATTTCGCCACAACTGGCAACTATTAAAAAAAATATCCCCCAAAAAAGAGATAAGATCAATTTACTGAAGAATATCATGAGTTATTTTTAGTGTATTTTGGAACTGTTAAAGTCAAAAGACATGCCAACGAAGAGCGTGAAAACCATTCGGGGTTTAAAGGATTAATGGTTAGGCTGCTAATCTTGCTGGCTTTTCTCCATTCGGTTATGTATGCGCTCAAAAAACAAGGCTAATTCTTCACAGCCGCTACTCCATCTCTCTCTCGTTCATTCCCCAAACCTCTTTTAGAGTTAGCAAAGAATTCCCCGTTAACTGTGGTTTATTATAATGCCCGGCATTATTTTTTTGTCGAAAGGCCTCGTATAAACTAACGGCGCAGGCAACGGAAATATTCAATGATTTAATGATTCCAACCTGTGGAATAATAAAATTTCCATCTGCCATTTTTATGATGTTTTCACTTACGCCATCATGCTCGTTGCCAAATACCAAGGCCACTGGTTCCGTAAGATCGAGGGAATGCAAGGCAACCGCGTCCGAACTGAGGTGGGTGGTGTAAATTTTTTTAAAGTGCTTTCTAAGTTCCACAAAACACTCAATGGCATCTGTGAACTGGTGAATCGTAAGCCATTTGGCTGCGCTGGAACTACTCCTGGCTCCCCATTTTATGTGTTTATCGATCTGCGTGTTTAAAATATAAATATCCTGCACACCCACGGCGTCGCAGGTACGCATGACCGCAGAAATGTTGTGCGGATCGCTCACATTTTCAAGTACCACCGTAAGATGGGGCTGGCGTTTGTCTAATACATCCTGTATTCTTTTACTTCTCTCGGGTGTCATAACTGCGAAAGTCGGAAAATGTGTTTATAAAAATACCTCTTGTCAAAATATTTTTTAACCATACCAATCATTGCATACATTTATAAAAAATATATAAAATGAGAAAAACCTTACCGCTTTTTATTATTTCCTGCAGTTTTTTTGCATGCACCAATGAGCCTAAAAAAGACAGTGTTTCAAAAGCAGATGTACTCGCTGTAAATATTGACAGCTCGGTAAGTCCCGGTGCAGATTTTTTTGATTATGCCAACGGAGGATGGGTCAAAAAAAATCCTATTCCCGGAGAGCAATCAAGTTGGGGCATCGGAAACCTCGTAATTGAGGAAAATCTTAAAAGACTGCGGGAGATAAGTGAAAAAGCAGCTACTTCAAAAGCTGCAGCAGGAAGCAACGATCAAAAAATCGGTGACTTTTGGACCACCGCGATGGATAGCGCCAAAATAGAAGCAGAAAAACTAAAACCTATTCAACCACTGCTTGACAAGGTAAATGCCATCACAGATGTTGCGTCGATGATGAACACGGTGGCTGAACTAAAAAAAATGGGTTCTTATACGCTCTTTAGTGATTTCGTTTCGCAAGACGCTAAGAAAAGTGATGTGATGGCTTACCAGATATGGCAGGGAGGCCTTGGCTTACCGGAAAGAGAATATTATTTTAAAACTGATTCTGCCACCGTAAATATCAGGAACGAATATCTGAAGCACATCAGCAGGGTATTGTCAATGGAAGGTGAGGATACTGCTATTGCAACCAATGCCGCTAAAAATATTTTGCAACTGGAAACAAAACTGGCAACTGCCTCCCGCAAGATAGAAGACCTCCGCGATCCTTACGCAAATTATAATAAAATGGCTATTGCAGATTTAGGAAAGATGGCTGCAACTATTGACTGGACTTCATACATAAAAAAATTGGGTGTCACTTCGGTTGATTCGGTGATCGTTGGTCAGCCGGAATTTTTTAAAGCCCTGAATGCAGCACTGTTGTCCACTCCAATTGCCGACTGGAAACAATATGTAAAATACAGCCTGTTAAATGATATGGCCGCTGTACTGCCAGATGCTTACGGCATAGAGGCTTTTAATTTCAGCAAATTATTCAGTGGTGCTAAAGAGAGGAAACCAAGGTGGAAGCGGGCTATCCAGATGGAAGAAGCCGCTATGGGTGAAATGCTTGGCCAGCTTTATGTAAAAGAATTCTTTAATGCAACTGCTAAAAAACGTTATACGGATATGGTAGAGGCCATTCGTGCCGCACTAAAAGATAGGATAAGCAAACTAACGTGGATGGGTGACAGCACCAAACAAAAGGCTTATACTAAACTGGCGGCCATTAAGAGTAAGGTGGGCTACCCGGAAAAATGGAAGAACATGTCGGCCCTGGAGATTGGCAAAGAAAGTCTTGCAAAAAATTACATGAATGCAAACTTATTCTGGCACAATTACCAATACAATAAATTGGGCAAACCGGTCGACCGTGATGAGTGGGACATGACGCCTCAAACATACAATGCATATTACAATCCAAGCAACAATGAAATTGTACTACCTGCAGGAATTTTTACTGTTCCCGGATACCGGGATGAGGAACTGGACGATGCAGTTGTGTACGGTTACGGCGGTGCAAGTACAATCGGCCACGAGATAACGCATGGTTTTGATGACGAAGGACGGCAGTTTGACGAAAAGGGAAACCTGGTGAGTTGGTGGACTAAAAATGATGAAGCCGCTTTTACCAAAAGAGCAGATGTAATGGTAAAACAGTTCAATGAGTACGAGCCCATCAAAGGCTACCATATCAACGGCAAAGCCGCATTGGGTGAAAATATTGCAGACCTCGGTGGTATTCTCCTGGGTATCGAAGCATTTAAAAAGACTGCGCAATTCAAAGAAAATAAGACCATCAGCGGCCTTACACCTATGCAACGTTATTTTATGGGATATGCGCTTGGCTGGCTCGGGCACACGAGAGAAGAGCAGCAGCGCAACCGTTTGTTAACAGATGTACATTCACCGGGCAAATACCGCGTGAACGGACCGTTTGTTGACGTTGATGAATTTTACACAACCTTTTCTATCAAGCCGGGTGATGCCATGTACAGGCCTGATAGCCTGAGGGTACGGATTTGGTAAAACATAATTATCTCGTTAGTTGACAACTCCAAATATTCAACCGTAACACTTGAGAACATTATTAAAAAAAGATGAGACAGTACTTTTAATTATCAGGCATCACTGGTTGAAACTAGTGATGCCTTTTATTGTCTGGCTTGTGGTTGGCACTGTGTCCGCCATTTTTTTTCCGCATTCCATTGCGCTGGTGATTATACTGGTAACTGCGCTCTATCCTGTACTTATTTATTTTACCTGGGTACACAATATATGGGCCGTTACCAATTTAAGGGTAATTGATGAAGGAGGTTTTTTTACCAGGTACGCTAAAGAGAGTCCGCTTGAAAAAATAAATAACATAGAGTATGAACAATCTTTTTGGGGAAGAATACTTGGTTATGGAAATGTAGATATACAAACTGCCGCAGAGATGGGCGAAACAAATTACCAGATGATTCACCATCCAAAACTATTGAAAGATACGATTACACATGCCCAGGAGGAATATAAAAACAGGCTGGTTAGTAACCAGGCTGACCAATTGGCAAAAGTCATTGCCAGTCATGTTGGAACGGAGAGGCCAACAAATACCATGATCGCCGACGAATTAAAAAAGATGTTTGAACTGATGCAGGCGGGCGCAATAACACAGGAAGAATATGTAGTGCAAAAGAGCAGGTTGCTAAAAATGTAGAACGGATGATAGATGATACCATTGCGTTGCCCATTAAGTTGTAGAAGAACCTGCGAAGGTCTTCAGGCTCTTACATTTAACTGTTACCGGTGTTGATCTCCTCCCGAATCCCTCTCCAAAGGAAATATGTCTCAGAACTCATTAACAAAAAGCATTGTGTAGCGTTTGAATGATTTTAACAGCGCAAGAATAATCGAATGTAAACTTCAGGAAGCTGGCGGGAGTAATAAATTTATGAGTCAACTTTCAAAAATCCCGGCAGCAGATCTACACAGCAACATCTTTTTTGATACTTAAATATCTCAAATTTCTAAAAATCTTTCATCTCCACACCCAACCCATATCCTTCCCGGTAAATAATTTTTCCATAGTTGAAGCTCACACCCGTTGCAATATCTTCTGATAGTAAAAGCGGGCCATCCATATCTACATAATCCAACAGCGGCGCTAATTGTGCAATGGCAGCACTTCCCAAAGAACTCTCATTCATACATCCAATCATTACCCGCATGTTCAATTCCCTGGCCTTCTGTATCATTCTTTTTGCCGGTGTGATGCCGCTGCATTTCGTAAGCTTAATATTGATACCATGAAAATGTTTGATGCAGGTTAGCATATCAGCCTCAGTTACACAGGATTCATCCGCAATTAATGGAAGAGCGGATTGCTCATACAATATTTTCATACCATCCCAATTGTCTTTTGCCAGCGGCTGCTCTACGAATTCTACACCGAGGTCTTTTAAGGCAGGTATTTTTTGGAGCGCCTGTTCCAGCGTCCAGCCGGCATTTGCGTCCACCCTAAAAACAGCATCCGTTTCTTTTCGCAAAGCCGCAACCATTTCCATATCGTTGTCAGTTCCTACTTTAATCTTGTAGATGGGCCAGGGTTTTTCTTTTAATTTTTTTATCATAGTTTCAATCGTATCCAGGCCAATGGTGAAATCGGTTGGTGGCGTATTTTCCAGGTCCAGGTTCCACAACTCATGTAATTGTTTGCGTTTCATTTTGCCGTAGAGATCCCAACCTGCCATGTCCAGGGCACAAACCAAAAAGGAATTTTGTGGAAACAAATGGTGCAGGTAATGCCAGTAACGCTCAGGATCCGAGAAAGAAAATTTTTCAACAAACATTTTTTTGGCTTCAAGGTCGGCCACCATTTTTTCTACCGGTATGTTGTAGTAGCTTATGGCCGGTGCTTCGCCGTATCCTTTCAATCCAAAATATTCCAGTTCAACCACGAGCGAAGGCTGGTGCGATTTTGTGCCTTTGGAAATGGTAAAAGGATGTTTGAAGGGGAGGTTATATATTTTGTAGGAAACTTTCAAAATTTATCAGTTGAGTATTATCAGGTAAGCTTCTTTGGTAAAGCGCTTTAAAACTTTTATCCTTGTCAGCATCTGGCAAAATATCTTCGGGGGTTTTAACCTTGTAAAGTTACTGTAGAACAGGCGTTGAGTGTCATATAAGAATTTTGATTCAAATTTACCCAAATCTCAATAAATCTTGATGCCATTACTCATTTTCCCTTCACAATTCTACGTTCCCTTATCTCCCCGCTTCCAGTATCATGTGCTGCAACTCGGCTGTAAATTCTTCCTGCTCCAATAAAAATTCCAGCGTTAGGTGCATCCGGTAGTTCCAGTAATGATTTGGATCAGCCGGAAAATTAATACGTTCTTCCTTTGGATTTTCCCTTCGGATATCGTTGTTCATTCCCAGGAAATCCTGTAGTAAAAAAACGCTCCACATGGCCGGCGACCATAGGTGCTGTTTGATGATCTCTTTTGAAATCCATGGCTCACAATAAAAAGGTGCCGTTCCGTAATGGCCGAGTAAATAATTGTAAAAATCCTGGGTACTTTTCCTGTCCTCTTCCCACCATTCCCGCAGCGTACTCATGTCATGCGTGGAAGGCGTTACTACACACAGGTAAGGTGCGTTTTTAGGATGTGTAAAATTTTCAGTGGCAGCTTTTGGCATTCTTTGTACCTGTAATGCTAAAATTTCCCGCGATTTCAACACATCCTCCACCATATCCGGCACCATTCCCAGGTCTTCGGCGCAGACAAGCATGTTTGAGCTTCGCTGTATAGCATCCAGCTTCGACTGCGCTTCTTTGTACCACAATCCATTCTGCGTTTCAAAAAAATACTTACGGTATAATTCATCGAGGATATGTTGTTCGTGCGCAGGCAAACTTTTATAAGAATCCGTATCCTGCATGCCGATCCTGAAATGATACTGGTTGGCATTTTTTTCATCCTTCAGCAAGATTACGTTTGACAGCAGGTTAAATAAGCCCTGTTGTACCTGGCTATTTGCAGGATTCTTTTTAAAATAGGCTGCGATTTTTTCCTGGGTATTAAACTCCTCTTTGTAACTGTTCGCGTTTAAAATACGCTCTCTCACCCAGGAAGCATTTTCGGCAAATGTGCCATTGATAATGTCATCGGTAAGCCAGGGTTTACAAAATCTGTCTTCGCTAAAATTGATCCCGGCAGTTTCAAAATCGTAAGAATACAATGCATGCACGGGCATGAATCTTCCAAATATTCCTTCAATGGAATGTAACGGTATGCTCCAGATCCGGAAGAAACCGAGTACGTGATCAATTCTTATCGCGTCAAAATAATTACCCATATGCTCCATCCGCTGGCGCCACCAGGCATAATCATTCTGTTGCATTTGTTCCCAGTTATAGGTGGGAAAACTCCAGTTCTGTCCCTTTACTGCAAATGCATCGGGAGGTGCACCAGCCTGCATGTCCATATGAAACAGCTTTGGATTCATCCAGGTGTCCACGCTAAAACGGCCCACACCTATAGGCAGGTCGCCTTTTATGATTACAGAATTTTTATGGGCATATTCCACGGCATCCAGCAACTGAAGGTGCAGGTGAAATTGTGTGAAATAATGGACGGCAATTTCATCGTAGTGATCCTGGTCCGGACTCACAAACTCCTGTATATCATCCTCATTGAATACAGCAAAAGTTGCCCACTTACTAAAATCTGCAGTTTTGTACTTATCTCTCAAATAACAAAAGGCCGCATAAGGAACGAGCCAATGGCGGTTGAGATCGAAGAAATCAAAGTATGCAAAGTCATCCTTAAAGGAAAGCCCGTCTTTTTCATACAACTCTCTTATGACCTGTTTCTTTATTTCCCAAACAGCCTCATAATCAAGTGCCGGTTTGTTATTGAGCAATTTTACTTTTTCCAGCATTTCATCGGGAAATTCAAGCGCAACAGCTGTGGCAAGTTTTTGAACATTTAAAAAAGCAGGGTGCTGTGCAAAGGCAGAAATCGCTGAATAGGGATAGGAATCCCGCCTGTCATGATTGGCGGTTGTATCGTTGATGGGCAGCAGTTGAATCATCTTTATACTGGTTGCTTTGGCCCAGTCGGTTAATAAATTCAGGTCTGTAAAATCGCCTATACCCCAACTCGAATTTGTTTTAAGAGACGACAACTGTACATTCACTCCGGCACCCTTCCAGGTGTGAGACTTAAAATAGACAAATTGGTGAACAATATTTACTTTGGTTTTATCGCCATCGTGATGCAACACCCGGTTGCTTCCATCTTCAAAATAAATGATCTTTTTTTCTTTGAGATCGTATACCCCAAATTTATACTGGATAGGAAAATCTTCTTTGGAAAGATTCAGCTTTATGGACCAGGTGTTTTTTCTTTTTTTTAGTAAAAGTGGTTTGTCTGTTTCCCAGCTATTTATTTTCTTCGAAGAACCGGTAATACAGAGCAATTTATCATCAGCCAAATGCGTACACTGTACCTCGAATACATGCGAAGGATTTTTGCTGTCAGAATCTTTTACCTTGATCTTTTGCTGACCGAATACTTTTAAAAAAGGCTCGGTGTTAAAAACGTTTCTTTCAAAGGGAATATCCTGCCAGTCATCGAGTACATTTATTTCTTTCTCATCCAGCTTCTTAATATTAATCGTCCTGCTTTCGCAATGGTCCGTTCTGTCTGGTCTCCCATCCTGTCTTACCACATATTGATAAATGATCATTTCTCTTTTTGAAAGCTGATTGGTTTCCAAACTGCCGTACCAGTATTCGTCATTTAGATACTCGAGGACAACGGTAGTGGCGGGCAGATTAATCTCTGTCGCCGGGTTGTGTATAATAATAGCAGGTGTTTGCCCAAACTCCGTTTTATACCTAATATAAAAATGAATGACCATGAAAAAACGTTTAGGCCGGCAATTTAATCATAATAGAAGAAAATAAATTAGTGATTTAAAATTCCTTTCCGCAGCATAAAAAAAAACAGCAGGAATTATCTTCTATCTTATATATTTGCAAAAATATTAAGCATGTCAACTACAGCAAAAAAAGCAACTGGCCTATATTGGATTTTATTCTTATTATCAGTTGTAGCTTTCTTCGGCGTTTACGCAATTGGTGGTGGATATTGTTCTATGGTGTTGCCGTTTAATGTTACCTTCTTCGCATTGGCACTCGACCTGATGTAGATTTTTTTATATAAATTTTTAAGCCCTATTTTAAAGTGGGGCTTTTTTTGTGGCCTGGGCTTTCCGGGAGAAGGATTAATTAGAGCGCAATGACTATAAGCTACTTCAACCAATGGAGATTGAATAGCTGTGCGGGGAAGATAAAAAAGAAGTTCCCTTTTCTGGTCCGGAAATTAAAAAAACAGTAAAATTCCAGATTGTAAAAGTATTTACCGAACACTCCGGAAACCGCGGGTTCTGCCATTAGCGGCCTGGTCCATCGTGATAGAGCGGGAACATGATACCAATAAAATGGAAATGAATAAGAAAGCGATAAAGAATTTCATAATTGTGGATTTTAATTAGCTTGTCCCTATTCAACGAATAAGTGGTTCTTTAAGTATGTTAATAGAAAACCTTGTCTCAAATTCCGGCTGAACCTTTAGAGGGAATTTGAGTTTAAGATTTAATTTTATTAATAGCTATTATTCATAAAATATTAATAATCAATTGTAAACATAAAAATGCCATTCATTAAATGAATGGCATTTTTTTAAAGGTTATTGATTTTTCTTATCTTATTTTACTTCTTCAAATTCTGCATCAGTAACGTTTTCAGTACCGGCGGCGCCTTCATTTCCTTGCGTTTGCTCTTGTCCTCCAGGCTGGCCACCTGCGTTAGGCTGTGCTCCTGCATCCTGTGTCGCCCTGTACATGTCTTCACTGGCGGTTGCCCATGCTGCATTTAGTTCAGTTGTTGCGGTATCTATATCACTGATATTTTGTGACTTATGAGCTTCTTTTAATTTAGTTAAAGAAGTTTCTATTGGTGCTTTCTTTTCAGCAGGAATTTTGTCACCATATTCTTTCAGCTGCTTTTCAGTTTGAAAGATAAGGCTATCAGCCTGGTTGACCTTCTCCACTTTTTCCTTTTCTGCTTTATCAGAAGCTTCGTTCATTTTCGCCTCATTCTTCATCTTTTCTATCTCTTCCGGCGTTAAGCCGCTACCAGATTCTATTCTTATTTTTTGTTCTTTTCCGGTGCCTTTGTCTTTAGCCGTAACATGAAGGATACCGTTGGCATCAATGTCAAAGATCACCTCGATTTGGGGAACACCGCGTGGTGCTGGTGGAATACCATCAAGGTTAAATATGCCCAGGTTTTTATTATCTTTTGCCATGGACCTTTCACCCTGCAGTACATTTATCTGCACCCCAGGCTGGTTATCGGAATAAGTAGAGAATGTTTGTGATTTTTTTGAGGGGATTGTCGTATTAGATTCAATCAATGGCGTCATAACTCCTCCTGCTGTTTCAATACCTAGCGTAAGCGGGGTAACATCAAGCAACAACACATCTTTAATCTCTCCGGTTAACACCGCACCCTGGATGGCTGCCCCAACGGCCACTACTTCATCAGGATTCACGCCGCGGTTTGGCTTTTTACCAAAGAATTTTTCCACGATCTCCTGCACTTTAGGAATACGGCTGCTACCTCCAACAAGGATAACCTCATCAATCTGCGATACACTAAGATTAGCATCCTTTAAAGCCTGTTCACAAGGTCGCAAACAGCGCTCAAACAGTTTGTCGGCCAGTGCTTCAAATTTTGCACGGGTAAGTTTTTTCACCAAATGCTTTGGAACACCATCCACTGCGGTAACGTACGGGAGATTGATTTCTATTTCGCTGCCGGATGACAGTTCTACTTTTGCTTTTTCTGAAGCATCCTTTAAACGTTGCAGCGCCATTGGATCCTTGCGAAGATCGATCCCTTCATCATTCTTAAACTCATCAGCGAGCCAGTCCATGATGATCTTATCAAAATCGTCACCCCCTAAATGGGTATCGCCATTGGTGGATTTTACTTCAAAAACCCCATCTCCCAATTCAAGTACGGAAATATCAAAGGTGCCGCCCCCTAAGTCAAATACTGCTATCTTCTGGTCCTTCCCCTTTTTATCAAGACCATAAGCCAACGCTGCCGCTGTAGGTTCATTTACAATTCGTCGGACATTTAGACCTGCTATCTCACCGGCTTCTTTGGTTGCCTGGCGCTGGGCATCGTTAAAATAAGCGGGAACTGTAATTACAGCTTCGGTTACTTCGTGGCCAAGGTAATCCTCTGCAGTTTTTTTCATTTTCTGCAATACCATCGCACTTATCTCCTGTGGCGTGTACATCCTGCCATCTATGTCAATTCTAACCGTATTATTGTCACCTTTTACTACCTTATAGCTCCAGTGTGAACTTTCTTCTGTTACTTCATCAAACCTGCGCCCCATAAAACGTTTCACACTTGAAATAGTATTGTGTGGATTGGTGATGGCCTGGCGTTTAGCAGGATCTCCCACTTTACGTTCACCATTCTTTAAAAATGCAACAACAGAGGGCGTTGTGCGGCGGCCTTCATCATTTGCGATAACAACCGGCTCATTACCTTCCATTACAGAAACGCAACTGTTTGTCGTTCCTAAGTCAATTCCTATTATTTTAGCCATGATTAAATATTTTAATTATTTACTCAAAGTAGTCAATCATTGTGCCAATGGAAAAATGATGCAAAAATGGCAGCCCAGGATCAAAATTCACTTTGCCGGAGCAACTATTGTTATTGATTTGCTGTCCTTAACCATCAACGGATTATTTTTGCAATTAGCTTTGCATATTAAACACCACAAAAAATCAAATCAAATGAAAAAAATGTTCTTCGGAGTTTGTACAGCGTTAGTTTTGCTGGCATCTCAATCGGCATATTGCCAAAAATACAAAGCTGTGACAGATACCCTTAAACTGAACAAGGAATACCTGGAAATTAGTACAGACATCGCTGACCTGGAAATTAAATTGCAGGAAGGGGAACAAGACCTTAAAAAATACCAAACGGCCGTGGAAGACAAAAATAATGATGCGAAATCCAGCGCTGAATCCAGCAGCGACCAGGCATCAAAGGCTACCAATGGAAGCGTAAAGGATGCAAAAAAAGCGAAAAAGAAGGCCGATGCTGCTTATGCAGATGCAAAACAGGCCCGCAATGCAAACGGTAAGGCAGAAAGAGCAGAAAAAAAGATCAAACAATTTAATACCGAACTTACCAAGAAAAAGGAACGGTTAACAGAACTGGCTGCGATGCGGACTACCATACTAAATTCGGTTGCACAGTAATCGTTCCTGATGTTCAACCTACGTTTTTCGTTCGGAAAGTAAAATGCTTTTGGGTAAGATAGCTGACAGCAATGATAAAGGAGGTTGTGATTAACTGGCTAACAAAGGGTGGCCAGAATAATCGTTCGACAAATAATTTTAGGATAAAATAATTAATCACCAGGTTAAAAAAGAAGGATAAAAAATAACGAAACACCTGTACCCTTCCCCGCAGGTTGGATGCGACAAAAACGATGTATTTATTTAAGAGGAATCCGACACAGAATACAATACAGGAAGAAAAGAAAAGGGCAGCATTGTGTGGCTTAAGGGCTGCAATTCCAAAATGGAAAATACTATTTTCAAAAATATAATGTAAGCTCACCCAGTAGATCGACAGTCCCAGCAGGGTATTTCCACCCCCACATGCGGCATACCGGAAGGTTTGCAAAGGCATCAGCTTTTTAAAAGGCGGATAAAAACGATCAAGTAGTCCTGTGAGTGATTCTTTCATGGCGGGATTGTATCAAAACTAAGCTAAAAGCCTGAAGGTACCGGGTTCCACGCATTGGATGTTTAAAAGAAAGAAAAGCCGGTTGGCATTTAATAGTTATTTGCAACCTTGAATTGCTGATGCCGTAACTTTAACACGGGCTCATGAGCTATACATCTCCTCTCGCAATAGCTTTACTCTTTCATCTGCCAAATACTCATCATAGCTCATTAGTTTATCGATCATTCCCCGTGGCGTGATCTCGATGATCCTGTTAGCTACGGTTTGCATGAACTGGTGATCATGGGTAGTTAACAGCACAATGCCTGTATAAGCCACCATACTGTCGTTGAAAGCGATGATACTTTCCAGGTCAAGGTGATTCGTTGGCTCATCCAAAATTAATACGTTGGGATTTTGCAGCATCATTTTACTTACCATGCAACGAACTTTTTCTCCTCCGCTTAATACATTGGTTTTTTTCA
>JACMPR010000313.1 GCA_014377385.1 Ferruginibacter sp.
AAGTACGGCGTGAGGTTTTAGCAATGAATAATTCTGCATATTCGGACTTTGTTTCGAGCTTGATAAACCTCGCCAAACATTGGTTCTTAATATTTATTTTTATCAAAAGCCAAGCATTGGGTAAGAGCGCAAGGAATTCTAATGCCACACCTGACACAAAATTCTGTCGTTAGCGGTCATTGTACTACACCACTCCACGAACGCAATGTGTGAATCATGTAATTCTTTACCCAAGTTGTGTAACACTTCCTAAAATTTAAGGCTTGACCTTTAGGGAGCGGTAATTGTACAGTACTTAAAAACAGAACAAAAAATGAAAAATAATTTAATAGCTGAAACATCAATAAGCGTTGACGCAACTTCTACACAAGTTTGGAAAGTTTTAACAACAACCAAGTTGATAAAAGAATATTTGATGGGAACCGATGTTTCCACAGATTGGAAAGAAGGCAGTACAATTAATTACAATGGGGAATACGAAGGAAAAAAATACCATGATAAAGGAGTAATCAAAAAAATAGAACCTGAAAAAATATTGCAAACAACCTATTGGAGTTCTATGGGTGGAAAGGAAGACAAGCCCGAAAATTATAATCTTGTTACTTACAAACTAACAAATAAAGGTGACAAAACTGTCATAACTCTTACTCAAGATAATAACGCTTCAGAAAAAGAAAAGGAACATTCAACTGAAAATTGGAAATCGGTATTAAAGAAATTAAAGGAAGTAGTTGAAAGCGAAAACAAAGAATAGTTTTAATTAAAAGTTTAATAACATGAGAAAGATAATTGTTTTATCATTCATTACATTAGACGGGGTAATGCAAGCACCCGGTGGACCTGAGGAAGATACGTCAAACAATTTCAAATTTGGAGGCTGGAGTGCTCCGTATGGTGATGAAGTTCTTGGTAAAGTTATGGAACAGCAGATGAAATCGGCTGACCTTCTTTTAGGCAGAAAAACGTTTGATATTTTTGAAAAATATTGGCCTGAGCATGCAGAATATTGGCCAGGTATCAATGATGTAAAAAAATATGTTCTGTCTACAACAAGAAATAAATCAAATTGGAAAAATACAGTGTTTATCGAAAGTTTGGCAGATATTAAAAAACTTAAAAACAATGAAGGTTCTGACATTCAAGTTTGGGGCAGCGGTAAACTTATTCAATTGTTACTTGAGAACGACTTAGTGGACGAACTCTGTCTCAAAATTTACCCCCTGACTCTTGGTGAAGGAAAAAAGTTGTTTGATAATGGCACTATGCCGGCAGCATTTACATTAGCAACGAGTTCTATTACACCCAGCGGAGTGATTATTGCCAATTACAGACGAGCCGGAAAAGTTAAAACAGGTACAGTTGGGGCTTAGACAAGTACAAAAAACGTACAGCAACTTTTATCCCGAAATATTTAGAAAGACAGTAACAGAGAACAAAACCAATGACAAAACAACGAACCGCTAAGATGGGGTTTGTTAAAATGGGGGCGGACCGAAGCCATGTTTCGACTTTTTGTTTTTCAATTTGGCTTCATGTTCGGCGGACGTAATTCTGCCAGGCAGGAGTTTTGAACTTCGGCTTTTAGTTATAAATTTAGCTTCAGTTCCGGACAGTTGGTTAATTCCTTAACTGCGCAACGCCCCGAACGTTAGACAATAAAAAAGCCGCCTCATTTCGTGAGACGGCTTCAATTTATGCTCTTTGTTTTGCAGGAACTTTCTTCTTTACTTTTTTAAGTGCTGCATCTATTGCTTTGCTCAGTTCATCGTAGGTAGGTTTGCCTGTTACGAGTACCCCGTTCACGAAAAATGTCGGAACATCTTTCACACCCCTGTTCAGGCCTTCCCTTAAATCACCCTGAACCTGCCAGCCATAAGTGGCATTTACAAGTTCATCGAGAAAACGCTTGTTGTTCACGCCTGCTTCTTTTGAATGCAATTTCAAACTGGTTGTGCCTAAATTTCTCCTATTCGCAAATAGTATATTATGCATTTCCCAGAACTTGCCCTCCTGTGCGGTAGCAACTGCTGCCTCACCAGCCTTCAGACTTCGTTGGTGGATGTTGGTTAAGGGAAAATGCCTGAAATTAAACCTGATTTTCCCATCATAATCTTCCAGTAATTTTTTTACAACTTCATTTGCTTTAGCACATACCTCGCTTTCATACTCACCAAATTCTTCCAGGGTAACTTCTGCTTTCACGTTCCCGACAAAAACGTCCTTTGGTTCAATAATTTCAACCACTTCTTTTTTGAATGCCATTGTTTTTTACTTTTACTTCTTTGCAATTGTTGTAATTAATTAGCACAGCAATTACATATTAATTAATAGACTCATTGGTTGCTAAATTAACCAGTGAATCAAATGAAGATAGGGTTATTTAAAATGTTTTAAAAACCTTGCAACATAATTTCCCTAAAAAGGTAATATAGTATCTGATAATCAACGAATTAACCTGTCTAAGTTTTTTTCGGGACAATTTTTAAACGGCGATATCCGTCATTACTTCATTTCTGAAAACCACCGTTCCGTCAAATACATCTACTAAAACCGGTCTTGTTTTATCTATATCTGCGGCGAGTATTCTTTTACTCAGCTTGTTTACGATCTCTTTTTGTATCAATCTTTTCAAAGGCCTTGCACCAAACTGGGGATCATATCCATTTTCTGCGAGATAATCCAGTGCATAATCACTGAATCTGAGGTCGATCCCATTTTGTGCAACCAGTTTTTTGAGGTTGGCCAGTTGTATGCCGATGATGCCCCTTATTTCTTTTTTCATTAACGGCTGAAACATGATGATCTCATCAATACGGTTTATAAACTCTGGCCTGATTGTTTGGCGAAGCAGGTTAATGACTTCAATTTTTGTCTTTTCCACCACTTCCTCTTTGTTGCTTTCCGTCACATTTTCAAAATTATCCTGGATCACCTGGCTACCCATATTGCTTGTCATGATGACGATGGTATTCTTAAAATTCACCACCCTTCCTTTATTATCTGTAAGCCTGCCATCATCCAATACCTGCAGCAGGATATTATAAACATCAGGATGGGCCTTTTCAATCTCATCCAACAACACCACCGAGTAAGGCTTACGTCTAACCGCTTCGGTTAGCTGCCCTCCTTCCTCATACCCTATGTAACCCGGAGGTGCCCCCACCAGCCTGCTGACAGAATGTTTCTCCTGGTATTCACTCATATCAATCCTGGTCATCATGCTGTCATCATCAAAGAGATAGTCCGCCAGTGCTTTGGCCAATTCCGTTTTGCCCACCCCGGTCGTACCCAGGAATATAAAAGACCCAATCGGCTTCCGGGAGTCCTGCAAACCTGCACGGCTGCGGCGTATCGCATCTGCTACCGCTTCAATGGCTTCATCCTGGCCAACCACCCGTTTGTGTAATTCATCTTCCAGTTTTAATAATTTTTCACGTTCGCTTTGCAGCATTTTCATAACGGGTATGCCGGTAGTTTTTGCGACTGCCTCAGCAATGTCTTCGCCATCAACCTCCTCTTTCAATAAACGTTTTTCTGAAAGTTCATCAAGTTCTGCGGTGAATTCAATGATCAGATTTTCCTGCTCCTTCACATTGCCGTAACGGATCTCGGCAACTCTTCCGTAATCACCGTTGCGTTCCGCCTGTTCCGCTTCCTGCTTTAATTTTTCAATGGCAGCTTTGCCGTTTTGAATTTTTTCAACAATCTCTTTTTCCTGTTTCCATTTGGATTTATAAGTATCCCTATCCACGGAAAGATTGGCAATTTCTGTGTTGAGAGCCTTTAATTTCACTTCGTCATGTTCCCTTTTTATTGCTTCCCGTTCAATTTCAAGCTGCCTTATCTGCCTTTCCAGTTTATCCAGCTCTTCCGGCATAGAATTCATCTCAAGCCTAAGCTTGGCCGCGCTTTCATCTATGAGGTCAATTGCCTTGTCCGGCAAAAAACGATCCGTTATATAACGGTGTGATAATTCCACCGCGGCAATAATTGCTTCATCTTTAATTCTTACATGATGGTAAGTTTCATACCTGTCTTTTAATCCCCGCAAGATAGATATGGCATCTTCAACTGTCGGCTCATCAATAACTTCTTTTTGAAAACTGCGCTCCAGTGCCTTGTCTTTTTCAAAAAATTTCTGGTATTCTGATAAGGTTGTAGCGCCTATTGCCCTTAGTTCTCCTCTTGCTAAGGCAGGTTTTAAGATATTTGCTGCATCCATTGCACCATCGCCACCACCTGCGCCAACAAGTGTGTGAATCTCATCAATAAACAAAACAATTTCGCCCTCACCGGAAATCACTTCTTTTACCACTGATTTCAACCGCTCTTCGAATTCACCTTTGTATTTTGCACCAGCGATGAGTTGTCCCATATCCAATGCATAAATTGTTTTTGATTTTAGATTCTCGGGTACATCCCCATTTACAATTCGTATGGCCAAACCTTCCGCTATCGCTGTTTTGCCAACTCCCGGCTCTCCTACGAGAATGGGATTATTCTTTGTACGCCTGCTAAGGATATGTAGTGTTCTGCGTATCTCTTCGTCGCGGCCAATAACGGGATCCAGCTTACCTGACCGTGCCATTTCATTTAAATTCTTTCCATATTTATTCAATGCATTGAACTGCGTTTCCTGGGTTTGGGAGGAGACTGATGTGCCTTTGCGCAATTCCTTTATTACAGCGATCAATCCTTTTTCTGTTAGGCCTGCATCTTTTAATAATTTTGCCGGACCATCATTTCCCTGAAGAATGGCGAGTAATATATGTTCGGGTGTTACGAATTCATCGCCGAAAGATTTCAATACTGCCCCCGACCTGAGAATGGTTGCATTGGCATCCCTGCCAAATGCCTCAGCCGGCTTCCCGGTTATGGTAGGAAGCTTTTTTAACAACTCTTCCAGCTTTGTCTGAACCAGGTTCACCGTTACATTATTTTTCTTTAATAAATAATCAATAGGCGAATCTTCCATAGTTAACAACGCCTTCAGCAGGTGTTCATTTTCAATATTCGGATTCTGGTTATTGAATGCCAGTTGCTGAGCCTGTTGCACTGCCTCAGAAGCTTTTATAGTGAAATTATTTAAGTTCATATAATTATCATTGAATTATTAAGTTTCACTCAGTGTATCAAAACTGCATCCAAACAAATATTGGGCAATTTTGACATACCCAGGCTTTAATAGCTGCCGACCTAACAGGCCGACGTAGAATTGTATGCTATTGTAACAGGTTCTCTCATAAAACAAAGAACACGGAGCTATGTCGAAATTGTTATGCACGCAATGACGAACCTGGCATATTTCAACATTTGTAAGCGGGTACTTTTTAAAAAGAATTTGAGCTTATAGTTTGTCAATAATGTAATTTAGTGCTGTATTTATAATTATGATAATGCGTTCATTTTACCTGGCTTTGTTTATTCTACTCTGTGCCATTACCGTTTCTGCCCAGAAAAAAAACCGCCTGCTTGACGGAATGTATTTTCAATGGGGATACAAC
>JACMPR010000314.1 GCA_014377385.1 Ferruginibacter sp.
ACCGTTGCTGGTTTGAAGGCATCCTTCAACCGGCAACAGTGATCTGTGAGAACGGGCTCATCGCTGATGTTGTTCCTTTCAAGTTAATCGATGCAGAAAACGTGGGCGATGATGTATTGATGCCAGGCATAATTGATGCGCATGTACACATTAATGAACCAGGCAGAACACATTGGGAAGGATTTGAAACCGCCACGCAAGCTGCCGCAGCCGGAGGAATTACCAGCATTATTGATATGCCACTAAATGCCAGTCCCGTTACTACTTCGGCCGCAGCGCTACAAAAAAAAATAGCAGCTGCCGTAAATAAATTGAACGTTAATGTTGGTTTTTATGGCGGCCTTATTCCAGGAAATCAAAGTGAATTAGAAGCCCTGATAAAAGAAGGCGTGTTAGGAATAAAATGTTTTCTTACACATTCAGGCATCGATGAATTCCCAAACGTCGGTGAAGCGGACTTAGATAAAGCGATGCCAATTATTGCAAAGTATGGCATTCCTCTATTGGCGCATTGCGAGTTGTTTGAAGAAGTGGAAGAACATAACCTTTCAAAATTCCCGGGAAGTTACAAGGAATACCTTGCCAGCCGGCCAAAAAAATGGGAGAATGATGCAGTTGATCTTATGATAAAACTTTGCCGCAAACATGATTGCCCAGTTCACATTGTTCATGTTTCTTCTGCTGAAGCTTTACAAAGCATTGCAAAAGCAAAGCAGGAGGGACTTTCCATCACAGCGGAAACCTGCGCCCATTATATTTATTTCAATGCAGAACAGATTCCCGATCATCATACCATTTATAAATGTGCACCGCCAATTAGAGAAGAATCAAATAACCGGTTGTTAAAAGAAGCCTTTAAAGCCGGGGTATTGGATTTTATAACTACGGATCATTCACCAGCACCGCCTGATATCAAGCAGATAGATACCGGGAACTTCCAAACAGGCTGGGGTGGTATTGCAGGCTTACAGTTTTTATTACCCGCATCCTGGTCGGCTTTAAAAGAGACAATTCCCCTTCAAAAATTTATTCCCTTGCTTACCAGTCAGCCGGCGCAATTTCTAAAAATAGCTGACCGGAAAGGAAAAATCCAGGTTGGCTACGACGCAGACCTCGTTATTTGGCGGCCGGAAGAGAAACAGGAGATAACATCGGGAAAAACTTTACACCGGCACAAGATCAGTCCTTATATTGGCCTTCAATTGCATGGCATCGTTTTGCAAACAATTTTAAGTGGCGCAACTGTTTACAATAATGAGCGCGTTATTGAAGGATTGAAAAAAGGTAGAACGATATTAAATAAACATTTATAATACTTTTACAAGCGTGGCAAAGCCGTTCTGTGTTTTCCATCTTTGTTTGTATAAAATAACCACTTACTGCTATGGCTTTTCAAAAAGTAACGGAAATAATTAAAGAGGGACCGTCGTATGCATATTTAACTGACCTGGCTTCAGCGCAATTGGGTGGCAGGGTACTCTATGCTACGGATGATTTCTTTGCCGAAAAGGAGAACCTGCTAAAGGCGGGCCGTGGCATTTTTATAACGGATAAATATACAGATCGGGGAAAATGGATGGATGGTTGGGAGAGCCGCCGTAAACGGACGCCGGGCCACGATTGGGCAGTGATACAACTCGCCACACCCGGAAAAATAATGGGTTTTGACATAGATACAAATTTTTTTCTTGGTAATCATCCGCCATATGCATCAGTTGAAGCTGTTTATTTCAACGATGCGGATCCGGTAAAAGACTGGAATGATATTGAATGGAAAGTGATTTTGGCTAAATCACCGTTGGATGCTGGCAGCCGCAATTTCTATGAATGTGATGGCAATGAAATTTATACACATGTCCGTTTGCATATTTACCCGGATGGGGGCGTTGCAAGATTCAGAGTTTATGGTGTAGTTTATAAAAATTGGGACATCGTTTCGCAGGATCAAGCGGTTGACCTTGCAGCGGCGGTTCATGGGGGCAAAGCACTCGCATGCAACGATATGTTTTTTAGCGATATGGGAAACCTGGTTATGCCAAACCGTGGTGCAAACATGGGCGATGGCTGGGAAACCAAGCGCAACAGGACACTCGGAAACAGGGATTGGGTAATATTGAAAGTGGCCATACCGGGAACGGTTGAACGAATTATTGTGGATACCTGTCATTTTAAAGGGAATTATCCCGATAGTTGTTCCATTGAGGCTTGCCTCAGCAATGACGACCAGGCAGTAATTGATGGTAAGGTACAATGGCAAACACTGCTGCCTGTGCAAAAACTCAGCGCAGATACCGAACATGAATACATCAAAGAAATTGTTGAAAATAAAGGTTATTCCCATGTACGTTTGAATATATTTCCAGACGGTGGGATCAGCAGGTTGAGGATATTTGGAAAGAAAATAGTTTAATTTATGGGTGCGGTGATTTTACTTTCGTTGCTGTTTATTATTTTGATCATGCTTATTGTCATGACATACTACCTGCGTTCAGTAAAGTTGCAACAGGATAATATGGAGGTTCCAACGGAAAATAGCCAAACGGAAAAAAGTAAAGAAAATGTCCTCAGTTCGCAAACTTTTATTTACACTGCAATAGTACTTACATCTGTAGGAATAATTGTATCATTTTATATGATGGTACGAGGAACTATATGGGAAGGTCATTTAATGGAGTGGCTGAATATCGTGGTAAGGTTAATGCACATTACGTTCGGAATAGCGTGGATTGGGGCATCTTTTTATTTCGTATTTCTTGAGAATGCTTTAAACCGAACCAGTGGCGTACGGGAGGAACTTGCCGGTAATCTTTGGGCCGTTCACGGTGGTGGTTTTTATTACCTCGAGAAATACAAAGTTGCACCTCAGGCTATTCCAAAACATTTACATTGGTTTAAATATGAGGCATATTTCACCTGGTTGTCCGGGTTTTGTTTGCTATTTGTCGTGTATTATTTCAATGCCTCTGCATTACTAATAGATAAAAATATACTTGATATTACTCCGCTACAGGGCGTTGGTATCGGTATCGGTTCGTTCGTTGTTTGCTGGATATTATATGATATTCTTTGTAAATCAGCCTTGGGTAAAAAAGGAATTTGGTTTACATTGACCGGTTTTTTGATTGCCGTTGGATTTGCTTATTTCTACAGCCACGTATTTAGTGCAAGAGCTGCTTATATTCATTTTGGCGCCATGCTGGGAAGTATCATGGTAGCCAATGTTTTTTTTGTGATCATACCTTCACAAAAAGCGATGGTAAAAGCTGCCAGAGATGGCAATCCATTGAATCCTCAATTGGGAAAAAATGCAGGGCTGCGTTCACTTCACAACAACTACTTTACTTTGCCGGTTTTGTTTGTGATGATCAGCAATCACTTTCCCAGCACCTTCGGGAACGAATACCCCTGGTTGATCTTAGCCCTTATCACTTTGGGAACAGCCGGTGTAAAGCATTACCTTAACCTTAAGGAGAAAGGCCAGCTTTCTGTCTGGGTGATGCCGGTTTCTATAGTAATTTTATTAGCTGCGGCATTTATTTCTGCTCCGGAAAAGCCAGGTGCCTGTAAATCGGAAGTAAGCTTTGCTGAAGTAAATGCCATTGTTCAACAACGTTGCGTAAGTTGCCATTCTTCCAAACCTACCGATGAAGTTTATACCGCTGCACCCAATGGCGTGATGTATGACACGCCGGACGAAATCGTAAAGAAAAAAGATATGATTATGCAACGGGTAGTCGTAACTAAAACAATGCCGCAGAACAATAAAACGAATATTACTCAAAAAGAGCGGGATCTGATGCGATGTTGGATAGAACAAGGTGCAAGTTTGAAGTAAAGTTGTTGATTTGCTTTTGATGAAATTGTCTTACCATTTTCTATTAATTTGCCCCAATTGCCAAAATCGCTGGAGCTTGTAATTAAAGACAGTGTATGTTCTTAACCATGCCTGTAGTTTTAAACATTTATTATGACAATTACATCATTGAATTCCCTGGAGACATTACAGGTAAAGCACTTGTTACATACCTGTTGTGGCAGTGATACATGGGTAAATTTGCTGTTACAAAAACGCCCTTTTCCAGATGAACTGCAACTGATAGCTGCTGCAGAATCTGCCTGGTACTACACATGTAATGAAGAGGATTGGCTGGAAGCTTTCAGTCATCATCCTAAAATCGGCGATAAGAAAGGATTGACGGAAAAACTTCCGGAAATGCAGCAACTCGCAGGGAGTGAACAGGCTGGTGTAAACAAAGCCTCAAATCAACTCCTTGAGGAACTTGCACTAGCAAATATTGCGTATGAAAAGAAGTTTGGATTTATATTTATAGTTTGCGCAAGCGGGAAGTCAGCGGCAGAAATGCAGCGGCTTTTATCGGACAGGATTAAAAACAACAGGGAAGAAGAATTAAACATTGCAATGGCAGAACAATACAAGATTACCCTACTTCGCCTGAAAAAACAAATTGACGAAGGCAAATGGGAAGTGCTTGAAGTTAGCCAGCTTACCACGCACGTACTGGATACTTCAGTTGGCAAACCAGGGGAAAATATTACCATAAAACTTAAGAGGCCTGTAAACGGGGAATGGAAAACGATGGCACAATCCATAACAAATGCTGATGGAAGAATTCCCGGGCTTTTGCCCGATAACAGGAAACTTTTGCCGGGGAACTATAAATTGGTTTTTGAAACGGGGAACTATTTTTTGAGCAGGAATATAAGTGGTTTTTATCCTGAAGTAGAAATACAATTTACCATAACTGATGATGTACATTATCATGTACCGTTACTGATCAATCCTTTTGGATATTCCACCTATCGCGGAAGCTGATTCCCGAATATTACAAAGCAAAGTCAACAAATTAAAAATATTAAAATGAGCATTACCATTCCTTCAAAAAAAAGAAAACAACTTTTTGAAAAATTAAAAAAAGCAAATGCGTCGTTTCAGAAAGTTTATCCCGGCGACCGCCCGGAGAGGCAGGCTGTGCACACGGTATACGGCGGTGCTAATCTCTTTAAGGCAGACTCTGCAAGGGTTCTGGGGCAACGGGCATTGGAATCATTTCATACCTACGCACCAGACTTTGTGGCTTTTGGAAAGATATTTGGTCTTGAGGGAAGCAGCAATATCAATAGTTATCAGTCTGTTCATGACCTTTACAATGAATATATTTCATTAACCCCGGCACAAAGAAAAAATCATCCGGCACACTTATCCTACCAGGTTTACAACAAAGTAATCAATAAGCTAACGGCAGAAGCTATTGAAGATTTTAGAATTGATTTTGAAGATGGTTACGGAAACCGGAGCAACGATGAAGAAGATGCAACTGCTGTTGATGCTGCAATGGAAGTTGCCAAAGGAATGAAGGCTTCATCCTTACCGCCATTCATTGGCATTCGGATAAAACCATTTACCGAAGAAATGAAAGAAAGGGGACTGCGAACCCTCGAAATTTTTGTGAGTACACTTGCAAAAGAAACGAAAGGCAAACTCCCTGAAAACTTTATTGTGATGCTGCCAAAGGTAACTATCCCGGAGCAGGTAAGCACACTCGTTAGTTTCTTTGAAATACTGGAAGAAGAACTGGGCTTACAGGAAGGCGCTTTAAAAATGGAAATGATGGTGGAGACTACCCAATCTATCATGGATAAGGACGGAATCAATCCCTTATTGCGTTTTATTAAGGCCAGCAAAGGCCGCTGCATTGCCACCCATTTCGGCACCTACGATTATACAGCATCCTGCAGCATTACCGCCCGTTACCAGGAAATGGACCATCCTGTTTGTGATTTTGCACACCATATCACAAAAGTGGCTTTGGCCCATACGGGCATCTGGCTATCTGATGGCGCAACCAATACCATGCCCATTGGGCCTAACCGAGGTGACGACCTGACCGAGGCGCAACTACAGGAAAACAGGGATACCGTTCACCGTGCCTGGAAGAAAGGATACCAGCACATCCGCCATTCTTTATGGAACGGATTTTACCAGGGATGGGACTTAAATCCTGCGCAATTACCTATGCGTTACACCGCGGTCTTTGCCTTTTTTTTAGAAAGCTATGACGATGCTGTTGAAAGGCTAAAGACTTTTGTAGAAAAAGCTGCAAGGGCAACTTTGATCGGTGATGTTTTTGATGATGCAGCAACTGGCCAGGGATTGCTGAATTATTTTTTACGGGCCCTCAATAGTGGCGCCATTAATGAAGACGAAGTACTGGTTACCGGTTTAACGCTTGAGGAAATTCGTGGGCGCTCTTTTAAGAGGATACTTGAAAATAGAAAGAAATAAAATGGATGCCTGGCAATTTATACACAACAAGCTTTCGGTTGAAACAGGGGTAGCACTGCTGTATGTACTAAAAAGCGAAGGCAGCTCACCAGGCCGCCAGGGATTTAAGATGGCAGTGGCGGCCGATGGCACTTTTTGCGGTACTATTGGCGGTGGTATCATGGAGCATAAGTTTGTTGAAATGGCAAAGGCTGAACTCCAGTTGCAGGTACCCGGTGCCGGTATTTATAAACAGGTACATAATAAAACCGCTGCTAAGAATCAAAGTGGAATGATCTGTTCGGGTGAGCAGACGATTTTTTTGTATCATATGAAGAACAAAGACCTTGAGGCTGTTCACACACTCACCACTTCCCTCAGGGCTCACAGGAATGGCTGTTTGAAGTTGACCAAAGACGGGATTTTCTTTTCTCCTGATATTCCTTCAGCTGATTATTTCTTTGAACAAAGCGAAGATGATTTTTTACTGGTTGAGAAAACTGGTTATAAAAACAGGCTTCACCTAATAGGCGGGGGACATTGTGCGCTGGCCTTATCAAAGCTGATGCATGAATTGGATTTCTATGTTAACGTGTACGACGAAAGGGTAGGTTTAAATACGATTGAACAAAATAACTTTGCACATCAAACAACAATGCTCGATTCTTACGCAGATTTAGCAGGCATCATTTCTGGCGGTGACAATGAGTATGTAGTGATCATGACCTTCGGTTACCGATCGGATGATGTAGCGCTTAGGGCAATACTTAATAAACAGTTTAAATACCTCGGTATGTTGGGAAGTAAGAATAAGGTAGAAAAAATGTTTGCACAATATGCGTCAGAAAATATTAATTTGGCAGCATTAAAAAATATTCGTTCACCTGTTGGTATCCAGATAAAAAGCCAGACGGCTGTAGAGATTGCCGTTAGTATTGCCGCAGAAATTATTGCGTGTAAAAATATAAATCAATAGAGCGTCTTGTCCGTTTTGTTTTTCCAGTTAATAAAAACTTTTAAAGCCTCCTCCCTTCCAAGATGAATGGCAGGAATTTTACGATCGCAAATGGCTGCACTTATTTCATCATAAATCATCGAGTCGTCAAAACCAATATTAGCAGCATCCTGTCGGGTATTCGCAAAGTAAATGATCTTTGGCCTGGCCCAATAGATAGCACCCAGGCACATCGGGCATGGTTCACAACTGGTATAAACTTCACAACCTTCTAATTGAAATGTTCCAAGATTTTTGCATGCATCTCTTATAGCAACTATTTCGGCGTGTGCTGTTGGGTCATTGCTTGACGTAACCGTGTTACTACCACGCCCCACAATCTTATCATCTTTAACAATCACACATCCAAACGGGCCACCGTCATTTTGCGTGATCCCGTTCTGAGATAGAACAATAGCTTCCTGCATAAATTTTTCTTCTCTTGTCATATGGCTGATTTAATCAGTTTGTGAAGATAGGGAAAGGTTGGAAAAGTTTAAGGGTTATGGCTGAGTTTTGGTACGATGCGAAACTTTCAAAAATCTGAATAAACCATGCACCACACATATCCTGATCGCAGGAACAGCCTTTATACATAGATTGAAATTCACATTAAGGAATACCAACTTCAGAGGCCACAATAATAGTCATACCCTCTTTCATACCAGTAATCCGGTGGCCTGCTATTACTAAAGAACATGGTGCCTATGCGTTTAAGATGTTTTACGCCATACTTAACGGGAATGATTAGCCGCAATGGATATCCCTGGTTCATCGGGAGTGGAGCATTGTTCATCTCGTAGCAAAGGAGTGTTTGCGGGTGCATCATGCTTTTCATATCAAGGCCAACATAATATTCATTGTCCGGCGTTCGAAGTCCGGCAAACTGAAGTTGGGTTTCTTCAACAAGTCCGTATTTTTTTGCAAAATCACTGAAACGGACACCTCCCCAATGCGTTACCTGGCTCCAGCCTTCAATACATTTAAAATTAAAAATAATCTCGGTTCTTGGCAGTTTTTTTATTTCATCGAGGCTAATGAACAAACTGTCGCCGTTGGCTTTTACCAATGTCAGCTTCCACGAAGCCGGGTCAAAACCTTCGCTCATACCGTAATTGCCATTCACTCTCACCTTCGATACAGCCTGCTCTTTCCGATAAGTTTTAGCCAGCCGATTACTGTTGAACATGCCCGAAAAAATAGATTCATTTACATCTAATACTTTTCTTAAGGGTTTTAATGCGGCCTGTTCGGTGGGCTGTTTTTGAAGCCATTTCCAGGTAAATACACTGGCCGCAATAAATAAAAATAAAAACAGAAACGACAGGAGTGTTTTATTCCTGACCTGCGCTGCCGTCAGTATTTTTTGCGTTTTTTCCATTAATGATTATTTAAATTATGGGAAGTAGGTGCCTGTGCTGCCGGCTCAGGTTCTGAAACATCCATTTCTTCTTTTAAAGGCAATACCTCAAACCCAGCCACCATACTGCGAAAGTTATTCCATCCTGCCATCATTACCTGCACAATATGCACAACAAAGAACAGAGTAAAAAGGATGGTCAAGATAAAATGTTCAGCCCTTGCCCATTCATATCCACCAAGGATAGCGCAGAGCCAGTTTAGCTGAACAGGTTTGTAAATTGCCATGCCGGTCAGCAGCATACCGATACCCATAATAATTACTCCGGTGTATGCAATTCGTTGAGCTGCATTGTATTTTTTTTGAGGCGGCGTACCTTTTCTTAAATGAAGGTCATGCAGGATAACGTGCCACGCCTCCTTTAATGAGTGCCTGTTTGGGAGTATAAGTTTATATTCTTTGGAAAAAATTAAATAAAGTACATACAATAACCCATTTATCGTAAAGATCCACATAAACACAAAATGAAGGGCCATACCTTCTGCCAAGCGGAAAGGCAGGTTGAGGGCTTTGTTGAATGAATCAGGAAAAAACTTTAAAATCGTTTTGTTACCCCAGCCAAGTTTATAAATATCATTTGCCCAATAAATAAGCAAGCCGCTCCATGTCATTATAGCAAGTAACGGAAAATTGAGCCAGTGAAACCAGCGAATGGCAAGCGAATGCTTTTTTACTGTTCGTTTCATATTCTCTCAAATTACAAAAAATAACGAGCACCATAGTTCAGTTCAACCTAAAAAAAATTATAAAAACACATACCTGATAAAATTACGGAGGGTTGTTTTCCCCACATGTAAATTAATGGGCATTTGAGAGCAACTTTATCCTATTTTGATCAAGAATATTACCAGGGGTTCTGGCAGTAAGAGAGTGAGCATGCCTTTTCGAGTTTGACCAAAGTAGTTCTTACAGTAATAAAATGGAATTGCGACTGGTAAATGTCAACATCAATTAATTTGATGTTAAAAGCGCATTATTTCTTAACGAATTTCAGTGATGCGGAGTTCATGCAATATCGTAATCCTGTAGGTTTGGGCCCGTCATTAAATACGTGACCAAGATGTGCACCGCACCGGCTGCAGTTTACTTCCGTTCTTTCCATACCCAGGCTGCCATCTGTAAGTTCCTCTACATTTTTACTTTCGAGGGGTTTCCAGAAACTGGGCCATCCTGTGCCACTGTCAAATTTTGTTTCGGAACTAAAAAGTGGAAGATTACAGCAGATACAGTAATAGCTTCCGTTTTTATGATTGTCCCAGGTATCACCTGTGTAAGGCCGCTCTGTACCCTTCTTACGGGTTACGTCAAATTGTTGTGCGGTTAACTGTTTTTTCCACTCCGCATCGGTCTTGTTGATCGTATATATTGATGCGGGTACGCTGTTTTTTTTATTTTGGGCTGTACAACCGAAAGCGGTTGCGACAATGATAAAAGCTGGTAATAATATTTTCACGATTTTCATTTTGCTAAATTACGAGAGTGGATAAATATTAGTTCTGATACACGTAAACTTTTAACATGGCATTTTGTTTATTAGTTGGGTGCTATTCATGATTTAAATTTTATGGTTTTTACCCGGGCATCCGGAATTGCCTTATACCCATTGAACTAAGCATTAGCCAGGTAAAAAATAACTCAACTTTATTTATCTTTATTAATATTACAACGATGAGTATATTAAAGCAGGTGGGAGAATACCTTTATCTCCGGAAAAAAGATCCCAACGATAAGCCCACACAATGGATGAAATACATGCATGGGATCAACCGGCTATCAATCTTCCTTTTTTTGATAGCACTCCTTATCATAGTTGTAAAACTCTTGCTCCGCTGAAGTATTAGCCAACCTTAAGTTAACGCCCACCAGGGAGGGCGGATTACACCTCCAAAATCAGGAAAAAGGCGAATAATTTAGTTATTCGATTTTTCTTTCTAATAATTTACAAATACTCCCGGCAGCATTTGCCGAAGCATGGCCACCTTTACTTAAAATGCCCTGTAAGTGTTCGTAATCTGATTTTACCTGCGCTTTTTTCAATGGATCATCCAGTAATCTTATAAGTTCTTTCTTGATATTTTCGATAGACAGGTCATCCTGTATGAGTTCCTTCACAACCTCTTTATCCATGATAAGGTTTACTA
>JACMPR010000315.1 GCA_014377385.1 Ferruginibacter sp.
ATGGAACTACATCTTCTATAGGCCCAAAAGGCAAATATTTACTTACACTACAACCACTTTTTGCAAGGTTAAAAGTAATATTATCACTCATTCCGTATAACTGCGAAAAGTGTATATGAGGATGATTGTGTGGTAAGCTTTTTTTATCCAGCATGGTAGTAGCATGCAGGTTGCTGTGTTCGTTGTGAGAGGCTATAATTACAGCTATCGAATCAAGGTGATCTATACAGAATTCCACTGAGGCATTGTAATCATCATCAGATGATTTTTTATCAGGTTGTATCGGTGAGGGATAGCCGATTTCTGCCGCACGCCGTCTTTCTTTGTCCATGTAAGCGCCTCTCACCAGTTTGGCGCCGAGAACAAACTTACGTTCCACAGCCGCTTCATAACTTGCCTTCAGAAACGCAAGCCTGTCGTGGCGGTACAGTTGAATGGTATTGTATACTACCGCCTTGCCTTTGTTGTAAGTGTCCATCATCAAAATCGTCAGTGCATCTACCGGATCCTGTATCCATGTTTCTTCCGCATCCACCAAAACCCCTATTTTTTTTGAATTCGCAATATCACATATTTTCAGCAACCGGTTCACTGTTCGCTGCCACTCTGCTTTTTCTTCGGGCGATAATTCTTCCATTACTTTATAATAGCGCTTCATCAAAGTACCCTCACTCTTATGCATAGCCGCATCAATCTGTTCCAGTAAACCAAAACGTACGATACCGGTCACTTTTATACTCATTAAAGGGATGTTATCCTGCGTGGCCGCATAATTGATCACTTTTATAAATTCCTGTGTTGCATGATCAAATCCCGCTTCGCCATCTTCACCACCTTCTACGCCGTAATCCAGGATTACCTGCACGTTGTATTGCGCCAGTTTATTTGCAGCAGCGGCCGTTTGCTCAAGCGTTTCGCCACCAACAAACTGGCTGAAAATGGTTCGGCGGATGAGAGGCTTTGTAAATGGGATATGCAGTTTTATCGCCGCCGGCAATAATTTCAATCCAAGGTTAACCAACATTGGGTTTCCCATGGAAGAAAAAAGAAAGTGTGCCTTTTTTAATTCTTTGGTTGATTTGTATGCGAACGCGTATTCTGTGTTGTCGAAGGATATGGTAGATTTTTGGTCAATGTTCATACGCTTTATTTCAATGGCAATTTGAGTTGCAAAAATAGGAATATTGACTGATACGGGGTGAAGGCTGCGGGTACTTAAATTGCCTGGTGGTTAAACGGCTGCAACACCATTTCACTGATAACGCCGCTTGTAGGCTGCTGGCAAAGGAACCAGATCGTTTTTGCCGCATCTTCCGCGGTGATCATTTTATCTCTTTGCACCCGGAGGTCGATGTTGTCCCAGAATGCCGAATCTACCCCACCCATAAAGAGGTTGGTGATCCTGATGTCGGTCCGTTTTAATTCCTCGCGAATACTTTGCATCATCCCCGTGAGGCCATACTTGCTGGCGCTGTAGGCTGCTGCACCCGCCATGGGTACCTTTCCCAATACACCTGGAATATTTATGATCAGCCCCTTTTTTAATTCTTTCATGGAAGGTAAAAAGGCCCTCATCAGCAGGTATGGACCATAGAGATTGGCCATAATGGTCTTTAAAAAGTCCTCCTCGTCAAGTGTATCCACCTGTTTAATGATACCGATGCCGGAAGCATTGATTAGTATGTCGATGTGAGGGAATATTTGAAAGAATTGTTCTTTTAGATTTGCTACCTCATTTTTATCAGAGATGTCAACTGCAAGATAATTCGTTGCAGGCAGCTTGCAAGCCTCGGCGACCATGGCTAACTTCTCTTTGTTTCGCCCGGTTAAAAAAAGATTGGCACCGGAACCAGCGAGTAATTTTGCTGCCTGAGCGCCAATACTTCCGGTGGCACCCACCAATAAAATATTTTTTCCCTTGATCGTTTCCATAAATTTATTTTTATGAGTAAACAAAAATCAAGGCATTTTGTTTTAACCAACATCATGAAAGAGGCAGCGATTATTTTTCCGCACCAGTTGTTTAAAGAGCATCCAGCCATTCAACCGGGCAGACCCATCTATTTGGTGGAAGAATTCCTCTTTTTCAGGCATTACAATTTTCACAAACAAAAACTGATCCTGCACCGTGCTTCCATGAAAGCTTACGAAGCTTTTTTGTTGAAAAGCGGTGTCGATGTCACCTACGTTGATGCGCAGGAAGACGTGGCGAAGGTCGCTCTCCTGGTAAAAAAAATGGGAAAGTTGGGCTTCAACAAGATCCATTTTGCTGATGTTGCTGACAATTGGTTGAATACTAGGTTAACAAAAGCTGCTGCACGGCACCAGATTGAAACAGTTTTGTACGACAGCCCTAATTTTCTGAATAGCAAAAAAAGCAGTGATGTTTTTTTCGATAAGAAGAAAACATATTTTCAAACCGCTTTTTACGTTGACCAGCGAAAGAAAAGAAATATCTTACTGGACGCCGGCGGTAACCCGGAAGGAGGGCAGTGGAGTTTCGACGCTGATAACAGGGAGAAATTCCCGAAGTCGGGGCAGGCGCCGGCTTTACACATTCCAACCGACAATGCATTTGTAAAAGAAGCCAGGCGTTATGTGGAAAAACATTTTAAAGATAATTACGGTAACGCGGAGCCGCCTTTTGCTGGAGAAAAGGGTTTTTATCCTGTCACATTTGACGAAGCGGCTACATGGCTTGACAACTTTTTAAAAACCCGGTTCGCCGGTTTTGGTAAATACGAGGATGCAATCGTTGCCAATGAATCTTTCTTGCATCATTCCGTTATCAGTCCACTTTTAAATATTGGCCTGCTTTCTCCACAACAGGTGATCGACAGGGCCCTCGCATCCGCTGCCAGGTATGCTGTGCCTCTCAATTCCACCGAAGGTTTTATCAGGCAGATAATAGGATGGCGTGAATTTATTCGTATCGTGTACGAAAGGGAAGGCACCAAACAACGCACAAAAAATTATTGGGGATTTACTAAAAAAATACCCGCCAGCTTTTGGAATGGAACCACCGGCATTGAACCAATTGACAACACAATTAAAAAAATAATTGCAACCGGCTATTGTCATCATATAGAAAGACTGATGTTGTTGGGCAACTTTATGTTGCTCTGCGAATTTGATCCCGACGAGGTGCATCGCTGGTTTATGGAAATGTTCATCGATTCGTATGATTGGGTAATGGTGCCCAACGTTTACGGGATGACGCAGTTTGCAGACGGTGGATTGATGACAACGAAACCGTATATCAGCGGCAGCAATTATGTAATGAAAATGAGCGATTTCAAAAAAGGGGCCTGGCAGGAAATATGGGACGGTTTGTTTTGGAGATTTATGGACAAACAGCGGAGTTTCTTTTTAAAAAATCCCAGGCTCGGAATGCTGGTGCACAGTTTTGATAAAATGACAGAAGAAAAACGCCAAAATCACTGGAACAATGCTGAGCGCTTTTTGCAGGGGATGAGTAAGGACGTATAATCATTGCAATAAAATTATTTAATGACAATGCTGTCAAATTAGAGGTAGAATGAAGCAGAAAAAAAAATCAATGCTGCCACAAAAAATATGCATCGTATGTCAGCGTCCTTTTACCTGGCGAAAGAAATGGGAAGCCGTATGGGAAGAAGTAAAATATTGCAGCGAAAAATGCCGTAGAACTAAAAACAAATTATGAGGACGACTTAACTACGGTAAAAAAGTTTTCCATCATCCGGCACAAATTAACCATAATTGATCCTACATAAAGATGATTCAAAAAATATTCAGCGTAAAGGATACAGATCGTATTATTGAAATGGCCTGGGAGGACAGGACCAGCTTCGAAGCCATTGAAATACAATTTGGACTGAAAGAAAAAGAAGTGATTGCATTGATGCGGAAAGAAATGAAAGCGACCAGCTTTAAATTGTGGCGAAAACGCACCAACGGTCGCGTTACCAAGCATGCTGCATTGCGTAGTGAAGACGCCACCCGTTTTAAATGCAGCAGGCAGCGTACTATTACAGGAAATAAAATCTCTAAAAGATGAAGGCTGAGTTCCCCACTGAATACGAACAGATTATTAACAGGTTACAAAATGTTAACGCGGTCAAATATGCTGGAACGAGAAATTTTGTCGACGGCGATGTAACGTATTTATCGCCTTATATTTCCCGCGGCGTAATAAGTACCAACCAGGTGAAAGCCGAAGTGCTGAAAAAATATCCGTTCTCAAAAATTTATAAATTTATCCAGGAACTTGCATGGCGGGAATACTGGCAACGCGTTTGGCAAAATAAGGGCGACCTGTTACTTACGGACCTCAAGCAACCGCAGCCGGATGTTGCGCACTGGAGCATGATTCGCAGTATTGATGATGCAGCTACAACCATCGAAGCTGTTGATGAACACATAAAAAATTTATATCAAACCGGGTACATGCACAATCATGTACGCATGTACGTTGCCAGCCTTGCCTGTAATATCGGTAAGGCACACTGGCTGGAACCGGCAAAATGGATGCACTATCATTTATTGGACGGCGACCCCGCCAGTAATCACCTCAGCTGGCAGTGGGTTGCAGGTGCTTTTAGCAGTAAAAAATATTATTGCAACCAGGAAAATATTAACAGGTACACCGGCAGCCATCAAAGGAACAGTTTCCTGGACAAGGAGTATGCTGCGGTGGAAACCATGCCCGTACCGGCAGCTTTAACAGATACGTTCTTGCCGGAATGGAAAACTGTGTTGCCAGTTACCGGTAAACCAACAATTGACAAAAACATACCATCGCTGATTTACAACCCTTACAACCTTGATCCTTTGTGGCGCAAGGGAGAAAATGCCAACCGGATATTATTACTTGAGCCTTCCTATTTCAAGAAATTTCCCTGTTCTGAAAAAGTGATTCAGTTTATGTTGGGCTTGTCTGAAAATATTGATGCAATCCAGGTTTTTTCGGGCGAAATATCAGCCTTATTTTCCTCCAGCGACAAAGTAATATCAAAAGAACATCCATCAACTATTCATTACATGGGTTCAAAAGACAGCCGGGACTGGATGTTTCCACAAGTGACCGGTTACTATCCTTCGTTTTCAGCTTTTTGGAAAAAATGTGAAAAATCATTGCCATACAATGGATAAGTGAATTGTGCTGGATATCATTCACATAACATCATGATCATCCATCATGTATTATCTTTGCCGAAATTTAAAGAAAAATGGAAAAGAAACCGGGGGATTCACTGGTAGTAATGACTGAACTGGTACTTCCAAACGACACCAATAATTTCGGTAATCTCATGGGCGGCCGGCTGATGTACTGGATGGACATTGCCGCGGCATTGTCTGCCATGAAGCATTGTGCAGCCCCTGTAGTGACGGCTTCGGTTGATAATATTTCCTTCGAAACGCCTATTAAGATTGGCAATGTGGTGCACATTGAGGCAACGGTGACAAGAGCTTTTAACAGCAGCATGGAAGTGCACCTGAATGTGTGGGGCGAAGATGCTATCCAGCAGTACAGATACAAAAGCAATGAAGCCTACTACACGTTTGTGGCGTTGGATCCAAATGGCAAGCCGAGGAAAATAAATACGCTTGTTCCCCAAACAGCAGAGGAGAAAAAACTATTTGAAGGTGCCCTGAGAAGGAGGCAAATCAGGTTGATCCTTGGCGGCAAAATGAAACCGGAAGATGCAGAAGAATTGAAGGCATTGTTTGTGAAATAGTAGCAACGGCACTACCATCGTTACATAATGAACTTAAGGGTTTTAGGTATTTTTGGTCCGGGCAGATTGCCCGGTTCTAATTGCTTGTAAAAAGCAAAATAAAAAGTTTGTTAAAAACCCATAATGACGTAATTTACACGAAATATTACACGCCCGCAATATTTGCCGTCCTGTGATATCATCATTTATAATCATTAAATTATTATTATGCAATCCAAAATTACATTTATGAGAATCGGGGGCTTTCTAAAAAAGAGTCTGATGGTTCTTGGTTTGTTTTGTCTCGTCACGGGCAAGATAAATGCACAAACCTATGTGAACGGGAACCTCAGTACAGGCGCTACTGCCAGTACAGGTGCGGCTGCTCCTGCCGGCTCTAACTGGAGCGAAGTTCAGCCAGGAAACAATAACGCTGGTTTTGCGGCCAATGTTACCAACGGATTTGCCGTAGCAGATGATTTTACTATCGCAGGAGGTACATGGGGAGTTACAAAATTCACGTGTTATGCTTACTCTACCGGCTTTGCCGGAACAACATCTCCTTTTACTGACCTTAGATTTCAAATATTTAATACTGATCCTTCTGTAGGTGCGCCGGTACCTGTTTTTGGTGACCTCACCACGAATAGATTCACTGCGTCTTCAGCCGCTAACCTTTATCGTATCTTTTCCGGAACCCCGGGCAATACCAGGCAGGTTTGGAAAATAGAAGGCAATCTTTCTATTAGCCTTCCAGCCGGTACTTACTGGGTAGAGTGGCAGGTAGGAACTGCGCTTGCGAGTAATTTTTCTCCCGCCAGCACTGTTGTTGGCACAACAACACAGCCGGGTAACAATGCACAGCAACACACCCTCACACCAAGTACCTGGGCTCCGATATTTGACGGACCGGGAGCCAACGAGCCCCAGGATATGCCTTTCCAGATTGATTACACAACCTCAATCTGCGCCGGCACTCCTACACCGGGCAATACCTTGTCAACAGCTACAAGTGCCTGCCCAACTATTCCTTTTACACTATCCACACAAAATGGTACCGGGGGAAGCGGTGTGACTTATCAATGGCAGTCCTCTCCTGATGGAGTTACGTTTACTGATATCACAGGGGCTACTAATAATGCGCTGACTACTACCTTAACTGCAAACACGTTCTACCAGGCAGTGGTAACCTGTTCCGGCGGCACGCCTGGTACATCAACACCAGTGCAGGTAACGTTAACGCCATCTAATGGCTGTTACTGTATACCTGCTTCTACCAATTGTACCGATGGAGACATCATCAACCAGGTTGATCTGGGTGCTTTAAGCAACCCTTCAGCCTGTGGACCAAACGGATATACTAATTACAGCGTCGATCCAACTATTACTGTGCCTGATGTTGTGCAGGGAGTAGCAAATCCTATCTCTGTTAATGCAGGCGGTGGTGTTTTTGATAAAACCGTAGGAGTATGGATTGATTTTGATCACAGCGGTACTTTCGACGCATCTGAATTTACCTACCTGGGATTAACAGCAGGCGGCACGCTTACTGGAAATATTGTAGTTCCAGCTACTGCACAGCTTGGCCTCACCAGGATGAGGGTAAGAGTTAGGTACAATACTGTTCTTACAGGAGCCAATGCCTGTACCACCTATGTTTTTGGAGAAACAGAAGATTATTCAGTCAACATTATCCCATGCATCCAGGGAGTTTTTAATACACAACCGGCTTCAGCCAATGTTACATGTGGAGATGGTGCAACTTTCACTTCAGCTGCAACAGGAACTTTCCTTTCTTATCAGTGGCAGCAGCAGGTAAGTGCCACTGCTTCATGGACCAACCTTTCAAATGGTGCAGGTATTAGTGGAGCTACAACCAATACACTCGCCATTGCAAGTGTTGATGGCAGTTTCAGCGGATACAAATACCGCGTGGTTATAAGTGGCGGTTGTACAGCGGTTGATTTTAGCTCAGTTGCAACTTTAACCGTCGATCCTCTTGTGATCACCGTTAATACAGCATCGTACTCAAGCTGTACGCCAATTCCATCAGGCTCACCAATTCAGCTTTCGATAACAAACGTAAGCGGTGGTTCTTCTTCAACCACAACTTCTTATACTTCTGGCCCAATCGCACCTCCGTTGGGGGATATCCCTGATGTGGATGATGTAGTAGGTATTACCAATGCCATCACGGTTCCGGCTCTTCCTGCGGGTGCAGTGATTAC
>JACMPR010000316.1 GCA_014377385.1 Ferruginibacter sp.
CACCATATCGGCCCGATACTTTTCAGAGAAGAATGTTTGTTTAAAAGAGAAATTGCTTTTGGTGATAACGTTGCAGTAAATATACAATTACAAAAAGCAACCAATGATTTTTCGCGGTGGACCATGCAGCATGAAATATGGAAACACGAAAGTATACTTTCCGCTTTGATCACCTGTGACGGGGCCTGGATAGATACCCGGCTTCGTAAATTAACCGTACCACCGGCGGAAGTAATAAAAAGTTTTGAGAAAATTCCGAAAGCCGCAGGTTTCAAGATTTACAACAAAGAAGAAAGTAAGAAGTGATCCGTTCCACACTCAGATTATACAGGCATGCCTACAGTGGACTTACTAAAAGAATATGGCTATTGAGCGTAGTTATGTTCATTAATCGCATCGGCACCATGGTGCTTGCATTCATGACATTATACTGCAGTCACCTGGGTTATACATTACAGCAAGGCGGCCTGGTAGTAGCTATTTATGGAATAGGGTCAGTAACAGGCGCATTTATCGGCGGAAAGATCAGTGATAAGTTTGGATTTTATTACACACAGTTTGCTGCCTTGTTCTTTGGTGGAATCTTGTTTATTTTACTTGGACAAATGAATACTTATCTGTCTATTTGTATCTGTACTTTTTTTTTAAGCACAGTTAATGAATCTTTCCGACCGGCCAACGCTACAGCCATTGCGCATTACAGCAGCAAAGAAAATCGTACACAATCTTTTTCGCTTGTTAGGCTCGCCATCAATCTCGGATTTAGTGCTGGTACGGCTATCGGTGGAGTCCTGGCTTCTATTAATTACAAGTTGCTGTTCTGGGCAGATGGTGTTACAAGCATGAGTGCTGGCATATTACTATTAATCATTTTGCCAAAAGTATCACTGGCCCAGCAACACGCCATTGTGTTTTCAAAGAATATATCGGCCCCTAAAATTTCCCCATACAGAGATAAGAAATTTCTTTATTTTCTTTTTTTTGTAGTGCTGTTTGCAGTCTGTTTTTTTCAACTCTTTACTACTGTTCCAATATTTTTTAAACAGGAATTATCACTGAATGAATTCCATATCGGCGTTGTAATGGCATATAACGGTATCCTGATCGCGTTGTTTGAAATGGTACTTGTTTTTAAACTGGAAGGTAAGCGGGCATATCTTGTATTGATGCGGTATGGTACAATCCTGATGGGAATCTCTTTCCTGCTACTAAACCTGCCTTTAGCAAGTGGATTTGCCATCGCTATGATTGCATTGACTGTTCTCACCGTTGCTGAAATGATATCCATGCCTTTCATGAACAGTTATTATATTTCCCGAAGTTCTGAACAAAGTCGTGGACAGTACGCGGGCCTTTACACGATGGCATGGAGTGCAGCGCAGGTGATCGGCAGCACTACCGGAACGGCGATAGCAGACCGCTTCGGGTTTGCAAATTTATGGCTGATCATCTTTTTTGTTTGTCTCCTGGCAGCAAGTGGATATTATTGGTTGCAAAGAAGAAGTTAAGATAGCAACACTTGTAAACTAAACCTTAAACTATTCCGTAACCTTCTGTAATAAACTTATGCGCAACTGACCAATCAATCATCTATTCCTTACCGTTATCTTTGCTGCAGTTGTCCTGCCGCTGACGGTTTACCAGGAAAATATGCGGCTAAAAATAATGCCCAGCTGATAACGCAGGCTTTCCATGTCGATTACTGGAACAGGCTGCGATGGGTGGATTCTTTCAGTTCGGCCAGGTATCGTGATCGGCAGAGAGAGTATGCTTCTCTTACAAAAGAGTCTTTTTTTTACACGCTTCATCTGATAATAAATGGTACGAGGGGATTTGCAGGAAGCAATAAGGCAAAAATTGAAACTGCGTTGGAAAATGCCCTGAAAGAAAAGTCAGCGTTGCCTGTTTCAATTGATCAGGTTCATACTACCTGTAACTTTTTTTCCATAAATTACCACCCTGATCATTTATATAAAAATACAAGCTTGCATGCTGCATTGGCGCAGAAGCAGGTTTATACTTTTTGAACGGAGGGAACCGGTGCTTAAAATGCTAAATTACAATGTGGTGAGGAATTTCGCGACCGAAATTGTTCATGTTTGGAAAGATTCAGCTGAACTTTAATTGCCCGGGGCTACACCAAATGGGATTTTATATTTGTTTTATTTGCCTGGAAAATGCCTCGTGAAAAATTATCGGTTCAACTAAGGGACACCTGTAGGCCTTAATACTGGTAAACGATCGTTGAGCTAGTTTTGGAAGTTACCGGCATCGATTGTCCCATAACATCCATTGTCATGGATACGTTTGCATCGTTAACTATTTTACTAACCAGGCTACTTTTTGTATCAACAATTATTTCCCCTGTATTTTTAGTATTCATTGTAAACGCAACAGCAGTGCCCTGCATCTCCGTTTCGCCGGTGCCGGTGAGAGTGGAATTGACGATGATAGTGGCAATATTATTCACTATCGATTTTAAGGTATAGATTTTTACCGTCTTTATACTTTTTTCTGTAGAACTATCTGACCAGCTTTCACCCATTTTTTTATCCTTCGGAATAATAAAAAATGCGGCTTCCATTGACGGGTCCTTAGCTGAACTGACACCCATGGCTGCCATCATGCCCATAAGTGGGTTTTCTTCTGCTCTTTCCGGACTTGTATTTCTTTCACGCTTCACAACGCTTGCAGACATTTTATTGACAGACAGCGTGTCGGCCTGGTTTAGTTTTGTAGAAATACCTTTTCCAATCTCCGAATCTTTATCCCCCGGTTTTTCAGAATCATAATTTGTTTCCTGGCCCATCATATTCATCGACATCTTCATTTTGGTCAGCGTGTTCGTAATAACGTAACTACTATCATCCGTCGCAATAACTTTAAATAAATTTACCGCCGAAGTTGTATTTTTCATTTGCATACCCATACCCATGTCGGAATCTGAACTGCCTGTTGTGGTAACAGTCACTTTCTGCCCGTTACTGAGCAGGATATTACTTTTGGCAATATTTTCCTTTTGAGGAGTGGCGTTTTTGGTTGCCGGATGTTTGGCAGTACTGCAGGCATTCAGCAACAAAAAAGTCGCGGTAAAAAGTATCGGAAATGTTATGTTTCTCATGGTCGGAATGCTGTATTTAATGTTTTTGATTTGCAAAAATAGTGAACCTACGTTGGAATTGAAAGTTCGGATAAAAAAAATGGGTTACTGTTTTACAGTAACCCTTAATAAATTTAAATGACTTTAATTTATCCAATAACTGTTACATTAACAGCATTCATTCCTTTTTTGCCATTCTGAAGCTCAAATTCTACTTTGTCGCCTTCTTTAATGTCATTAATTAAACCGCTAACGTGTACAAACGTTTCTTTGTCAGATTCGTCATGTTTAATAAATCCGAATCCTTTTTCTGAATTGAAAAACTTTACGGTTCCTTGATTTTTAGTGTCCATTTTAAGTTGTATTGTATTTGTATTAATAAAGTGCGAAGGTAAGGGTTTAATATTAATTTTAAAAATGATTTTGAAAATACCTCAGGTTTTGCTGTTTTCTTTAAAATTGCTATTCCGTAATTCCTGTACAGAAGTAGTTTATGAATATTAGCGAATAATTGCCACGGCTGTTCGGCATCTAATTGTATTTCCTAACTTTATCCCCCGGATCAAATAATCAAAACATCACCGGGGTGTTTTTTGGTCTGGGGATTGCTCGCTATGTTAAAGCCGCCGGTAAATCAACATTTATGGGCGATATTTTTCCAATGAATATCTTGATATTCGGGAAAAGTATAATTCTAAATGATAAAACGATATGCAATTGAAACGATCAGTAATTACAGGAACAGGAAGCTACATCCCCACAGTTGTAAAAACCAACGAAGATTTTACGGTTCATAATTTCTATACCGATAAAAATGAACCTATTGGAACAAGTGCCACTGAAGCTGCAAAAAAATTCAGGGAGATTACTGGTATTGAGGAGCGCAGGTACGCCGAGGAAAATATAACAGCTTCCGACATGGCAATCAGTGCCGCCAAAAACGCTATTGAGGATGCCGGCTGTGATCCTGAAACATTGGACCAGATTATTGTAGCACAGAATTTTGGGAATGTGATAAAGCATACCATTCAAACAGACATTCTCCCTGCAATCGCCTCACGTGTAAAACACGCGTTGAATATTCACAACCCATCCTGCATTCCATACGACATTATATTTGGATGTCCCGGCTGGATACAGGGTGTAATTCAGGCTGATGCTTTTTTTAAAGCCGGCATTGCGAACAAATGCCTTGTTATTGGAACAGAAACCTTGTCGAGGGTGTTGGATTTTCATGATCGTGATAGTATGATTTTTTCTGATGGAGCAGGCGCATGTGTGCTGGAAGCAAAGGAAAGTACCGAAGGAGGGAGTGGAATATTAGCTACGGCTGCCCAGGCTCATTGTTTAAATGAAGTAAATTATCTCTATTTCGGGAAATCTAATTATCCCGGCTCCGATCCGCGTATCCGCTACATAAAAATGAAGGGAAGAAAAGTATACGAGTATGCTATTAAGAATGTTCCGTTGGCGATGAAGGAATGCCTGGACAAAGCGGGCATCGGTATACGTGATCTGAAAAAAATAATTATACACCAGGCAAATGAAAAAATGGACGAAGCTATTATTAAAGTTTTGTACAAACTATATGACATTGACATCGTTGAAAAAGATATCATGCCAATGAATATCCGAAAGCTCGGTAACAGTTCAGTGGCTACCGTACCAACGTTGTTCGACTCAATTCGAAAAAACCAGATCCAAGGTCATTCGTTGACGACGGGCGACATTATTTTGTTTGCATCCGTTGGTGCCGGCATGAATATAAATGCGGTTTGCTACCGGATGTAACAGGCGGCTGCTAAAATAAATGCAGCTCACAGCCTTATTTAGCTTACTTTTGAAAAAAATATCCAGATGATAAATGAAATGATAACAAAGTTTTTGGAACCCGACAACCTGGCGAAAAAATCTGTAAAAATTGAGTTTAAAAAGCGAAATACAATTGTTGGTATTTTTGTAAAATCGCCGGATTATGAAGATCTTAAGGCGAAGAATTTTTGGAGAATCGTTTCTGAAACGCATATTTCAGAATGGAAAAAAACCAACGACAACAAACTGTCTAAGATTTTCAGCGGTTCCGAGTTCACCCGTCTCACGCAGGCTAAAGAGCAGTGATCTTAAAAAGATAATATTCTTACAATTTAAACAAGATGCCCGGTTATCACCGGGCATTTATATTTTGTAATTTCTTTTTTGAAAATGCTGGTCTGCGAAAAACCAGCCCCGGTTCTTTTGTCAGGATGGTTGACTTCCGCAGCTATTAAGCCTCCTTTTCTTCTTCCAGATAAGCACTAACGGGTTCACAGGTACATATCAAATTACGGTCGCCGTAAGTATTATTTACCCTGCTTACAGATGGCCAAAATTTATTCTCTTTCACGTATTCTAAAGGGAAAGCAGCCTGTTGCCTGCTATAAGAGTGATTCCATTGGTCAGCGGTTATTAAAAATAGGGTATGTGGTGCATTTTTTAATGGGTTATCCAGCTTGTCGGCTTTCTCCTCCTCAATAGCTTTTATCTCTGCCCTGATACTCAGCATCGCATCGCAAAACCTGTCCAGTTCAGCTTTGTCTTCACTTTCTGTTGGTTCAATCATGATGGTGCCTGCCACCGGAAAACTTAAGGTTGGTGCATGAAAATTGTAATCCATTAAACGCTTGGCAACATCTTCAGCCTCTATTCCGGCACTTTGCTTAAATGGCCTCAGGTCCACGATAAATTCGTGTGCGCAGGTTCCGTTTTTGCCGGTGTACAATATCTTATAATCCTTTTGTAGTCTCGCCCTCATGTAGTTGGCATTCAGAATGGCATATTCAGTACTTTTTTTCATTCCCTCTGCACCAAGCATTTTTATGTAAGCATAGCTGATTAACAAAATACTGGCACTTCCATAAGGCGCAGCACTCACCGCATGAATCGCTTTGGCAGTATTGTCAAGAGAAATATGCCCCGGCAGGTATGGTGCCAGTCTATCATTTACACATATTGGCCCCATACCTGGCCCGCCGCCGCCATGAGGAATTGAAAAAGTTTTATGTAAGTTCAAATGACATACATCAGCACCAATATTACCAGGGCTTGTTAATCCAACCTGGGCATTCATGTTTGCACCATCCATGTAAACAAGTCCCCCATTTTCGTGTATCAATGCACAGATCTCTGTAATACTTTCCTCGAAAACACCATGCGTACTTGGGTAGGTTACCATCAATCCGGCAAGGTTGGCTTTATGTTTTTCAATATTTGCCTTAAGATCCTCCATATCAATATTTCCTGCATCGTCGCATTTGGTAACAACTACTTTAAAGCCCGCCATAACAGCGGAAGCCGGATTGGTGCCGTGGGCAGAAATCGGAATTAAAATGATATCACGGTGCAAATCTTTCCTGTCGGCATGATAGGCGCTGATGGTTAACAATCCTGTATATTCCCCCTGGGCACCGCTATTTGGTTGTAAAGAGGTGGCGGTAAAACCGGTTATATTGCTAAGCCATTCTTCCAGTTCAGTAATTATTTGCTGGTAACCTCTCCATTGATACATCGGAGCAAACGGGTGTATGCTGTTAAATTCAGGCCAGCTAACCGGGATAAGTTGGGTGGCAGCATTCAGCTTCATTGTACAGCTGCCCAATGCGATCATGGAAGTATTCAGGCTCAGATCCTTATTTTCAAGACTTTTTATATACCGCATCATCTCTGTTTCACTTTTATGTGAATTAAAAACAGGATGGGTTAAAAATTCTGAAACGCGGGTAAGCGCTGAAGGTATATTGTGCAATAAACTATCTGTATCAAAATTTGCCACAGCAGTGTCACTGTCGAGTGTACCCGCAAACAGATGTATAATGTCCAGCAAGTCCCTCTGAGTAGTTGTTTCATCCAGTGACACAGAAAAACTATCGGCTGTATAATAAAAATTAATATTCCGGGCTTCCGCAGCAGAGCGAAGTGGAATAATGTTATCGATCTTTATCTTAAGCGTATCAAAATAAAATTTATTCTCATTTTTAAAACCAAGCTGTGAAAGTTCATTACTTAAGGTTTGTGCCAAAATGCTGATGCGTTTTGCAATATTCTTGATCCCTTCGGCGCCATGGTATA
>JACMPR010000317.1 GCA_014377385.1 Ferruginibacter sp.
CTCAAATACTTTTTCATACTCCGCATTAGCGGCCTGCAATTCCCTAACAGCATTGTTGTAATCCGTCTCAGCCTTTAAAAACTTTTGCTTGTCCCCATAAATTTCCGGAGCAGCAAGGGAGTTTTCCAGGGTGATTTTCTTTTTATTTAATTCAACCAGTTTTTCCTCCAGTTGCTTAAACCTGGTCTTTACTTTCTGCAGCTCCTTTTTCTGGTCATTACTCACCGGGTTTTGTTGAATTTTTTCTGCCTTTTCAAGCTTCTTTACTTTCGATCCGTCTTTCTCTTCAAGCTTTTCATTCTTTTTTGCCTCCGCCTGCGCCTTTATCCGCCGTTCCTTCCAGTCTTCCCATTCCGCATAAGTGCCCTTGAATTCAAGAATTTTCTGATCCTCAATCTCCCAGATCTTATTTGCAAGGCGGCTGATAAAATAACGGTCATGACTTACCAGTATCAGGCTGCCCTCATATTTGTTTAAAGATTCTACCAGTAGGTCTACGGAGTGAATATCAAGATGATTCGTAGGCTCATCCAGCATCAGGAAATTAGCTTTACTTGCAATCGTTTTCGCCAGGGCAACCCTGGCTTTTTCTCCACCGCTCAATACTTTGATCTTTTTGTCAACCGCATCACCGCTGAATAAAAAAGCCCCTAATAAACTCCTCAGCTCCAGGTCGTTTTTTCCACTGCGGGCATCTTTCAGTTCTTCAAGTACATCATTGTTCTGGTTTAGCGCCTCTAACTGGTGCTGCGCATAAAAAGATTCCTGCACATTATGGCCCCATATCCGCTCTCCTTCAAATGTTTCAGCATCCGCTATGATCCGCAACAAGGTCGATTTACCTTTACCGTTAGCACCGATGAGGGCGATCTTATCTCCACGTTCTATTTCTGCTCCCGTGTTTTCAACGATCTCAACATCTTTAAACCTTTTACTGATATTCTTGAGCGTTACAATCGTTCTCCCCGGTTGCCTTTCCACCGCAAAATTTATTTTCATGTTAGGGCGCTCCAGCTCCACATCTTCGATCCTTTCCAGCTTTTCCAGTCGCTTAACAATACTTTGTGCTGCCGCGGCCTTACTAGCCTTTGCTTTAAACCGCTCTACAAATCTTTCGTTTTGCCTGATGTAATCCTGTTGGTTGTCAAAGGCTTTTTTCTGCATATCTATCCGGGTCGCTTTTTCAGTCTCATAGTAAGAATAATTGCCCGTGTAAAAATGCAATTCCTGCTGGTACAATTCCACCACTTTAGTAACCATCCGATCAAGAAAAAAACGGTCATGCGATACAATCACAACCGCACCCTGGTAATGAATCAGGTATTTTTCCAGCCATTCTATACTTGGAAGATCAAGGTGGTTGGTAGGTTCATCCATTAACAATACGTCCGGGTGCTGCAATATCATTTTTGCCAACAATACCCTCATGCGCCAGCCGCCGCTAAAATTCTTGTAAGGCTTGTGCAGGTCCGCGTTGCTAAAACCGAGCCCCTGCAAAATCTCTTCTGTTTTATGATGAATGCTGTAGCCGTCCAGCACATCCATTTCATGTAGCAATTCAGAATAATCATGCGCCAGTTTTTCATCCCCTGTCTTGGCAAGTTCTTCTCCGAGTACTTCAATTTCCTTTTCCAGTTGTTTAATTCTTTCAAAAGCGCCCAGGGCGACTTCAAGAATAGAATCCTCCGTGTCGAATCCCAAAAGATCCTGGTGTAAAAATCCGATGGTGGTTTCCCTGCCTTTTTCCACAGTGCCTTTTGCGGGAGAATACTGCCCCGTCAACACTTTCAACAAAGTAGATTTGCCAGTGCCATTATAACCAATCAAACCGATCCGCTCATTCGGTTGTATATGCCAGGTGGCATCCTCTACGATCGTTCTCGCTCCAAACTCAAAAGTTACGTTCTGTAATCCTAACAACATGTCTTATTTTTTTAATATAAAAAAGCTATCCGCTATTTTTTTGCAAAAGTAATTCAATAACACAAAACAGTCTACAATTATGCGTTAAGAGTTCCTTATTGGAAAATAAGCACTTGTAAACCCGATTAACCAATTATACAGCGACTGACCGGTGTTATCCTTTTGCGCATAAATGCTGATTGATCTATGGCATTCCGAAGCTGTTGCAGCTTATTTCTGCTCTTCTGAATGCCAGTGCCGGGGTTGAATGGGTTTTTTAAGATCTAAACCGAACAACAATTGATTGATCTTGACGATTAAAATTTGGCGCTTATCTTTGACAAAATTTTTAAATATGAGAAGGTTTGTCGGTTTGTTGTTGATCTTACTGGTAGGATTTGCTGTTTACAGGTTTTATATTAAACCTAAATATAAATCTGATAGCGGACCAAAAATGACGCCCATTGCGTTGAAGGAGCACACGGAACTCTTTAATAAAAGCGTGGATAAAATGATGCTGGCTTACCTCGACATGAAAAATGCTTTTGTAGAAGAAGATACCGGCAGGGCAAAGCAAAGTACTCAAATATTCATTGCGTTACTTGATAGTGTGCCTCTACAGGAGTTGAAAAAGGATACAACAAGTATTTTCGAAACAGCACAGTCAAACCTAAATGATGTAAGGGCAAACGCAGCTTCCCTTTTAACCCAGTCAGATATAAATGAAATGAGAAAGGATTTTAGCATGGTAACAGAGATGCTTTATCCTTCCTTTTTTAAAACCATTAATTACGAAGGGCCACAATTATACCTCCAAAACTGTCCAATGGCTTTTGGCGACGACCAGCCGGCCAACTGGATCAGCAATAATACCCAGGTGGTGAATCCCTACCTGGGCAAACAGCATCCGAAATACAAAGCAACCATGCTCCACTGTGGTTCTGTAAAAGATTCTATCAGGGGAAAGTAACGGATGAAAATAATGCACAAATTTAAGGCTGATTATACCTGTTCTGAATTAAAGCATGCTCTTTGCATTGCAGGCGATATAAACTTATCAACTTCTTCATGTTTGTCCAAACTAATCAAATAATGAAAGCGCTATTCTCATTTTTTTTCATCGCCTTTTTTTGTTTCAACGCCGCGGCCCAAAAAAAAATTACCATCAGCGGCTACATCCGGGATGGCGCTACCGGAGAAACACTGATCAACGCAACGGTTACGGTTAAAGGCAATGCAAAAGGTATCAGCAGCAACCAGTATGGGTTTTACTCCATCACCTTAAATGAGGCAACTTACACCCTTATCGCTTCCTACGTGGGATACGTTTCTCAGGCAATCGGGATCAGGTCCTCAAATGATACGCTGCTTAATATTGACCTGAGGTCTGGCACAACACTTTCACCAGAAGTAATTGTGACTGCAAAAAAAAGAGACAATAATGTAAAGACAGCGCAGATGGGTAAGATAAGCCTGCCGATTGAACAGATAAAATCCGTACCAGCCTTGTTTGGCGAAGTTGATCTTTTAAAAGTTGTACAGTTGTTACCGGGAGTTCGAAATGCGGGAGAGGGTAGTGCTGGTATTTATGTACGCGGCGGTGGCCCCGATCAGAATCTCATCATGTTAGACGATGCGGTTGTTTACAATACCGGGCACCTTTTCGGTTTCTTCTCTATCTTTAATTCGGATGCTATTAAAAATGTGTCATTAATAAAGGGTGGTATGCCAGCCCAGTATGGTGGGCGCTTATCCAGTGTATTGGATATTTCCATGAAAGAGGGCAATAACCAAAAATACCAGGTAGAAGGCGGGCTCGGATTAATTGCCTCCAGGGTTTCTATACAGGGCCCGATAAAGAAAGAAAAATCTTCCTTTATCATATCTGCCAGGAGAACTTACATTGATGCCCTCACGAAACCATTCGTAAAAAAGAACAGCCAGTTTTCCGGTTCGGGTTATTATTTTTATGACCTGAATGCAAAAGTCAATTATAAATTCAATGAACGTGACCGTGTTTACCTCAGCGGCTATTTTGGACGGGATGTATTTGACTTCAGAAATGCCCAACAAAGTTTAAATGTAAATATTCCCTGGGGAAATGCTACGGGCACACTTCGCTGGAACCACGTTTTTAATAATAAATTATTTGCGAATACCACGGCTGTTTACAATGATTATAAATTTTCGTTCAAAGGTGCGCAGAATAATTTTACAGTTAAACTGCAATCGGGTATTCGTGACCTGAGCCTCAAACAGGATTTCGATTTTTATCCTTTCTCGGGGCAAAAAATTAAATTTGGATTGTTATACACCTATCACCGTTTTACACCCTCAGTTGTAAGCGGGCAGCAGGATTCTGTCGTGTTTGATCCTTTGAACGCCCAGGTTAAATTTGCACATGAAGCGGCGCTTTACATACAGGATGAATGGGAAGTTACCCCTAAGTTCCAGGTAAACGCAGGCCTTCGTTACAGCGGTTTTCAGCAGATAGGCCCCAATAAAATCTATACAACAGATGCCGACGGAAACCGAACCGACAGTATCGTTTACAAAGCAGGTAAGCCGGTTAAAACTTATGGCGGGTTGGAGCCACGGCTAACACTTCGTTATTCCCTCAACGACGAAACTTCTTTAAAAGCGTCGGTTACCCGTAACCTTCAGTATATCCACCTTGTTAGTAATTCAGGAACAACATTGCCAACTGATATCTGGGTGCCCAGCACCTACAAAGTAAAACCACAATTGAGTTGGTTATATGCCGCCGGGATTTTTAAAAATTTTAAAAACAACGTTTTTGAAACATCACTCGAAGTCTATTATAAGAGCATGCAAAACCAGATAGAATACAAAGAAGGGTATATACAGAACAGTCTCGATGATGTAGAGAATTCCTTTACATTTGGAAAAGGCTGGAGCTATGGCACCGAACTTTTCATAAATAAAGTGAAAGGTAAATTTACAGGTTGGATCGGGTACACTTTAAGCTGGACCTGGCGCAAATTCCCGGGCCTGAATTCCGGCGATAAATACCCGGCCAAATATGACAGGAGAAATGACATGAATATTGTCGCCATTTATGAAAAAAATAAAAAGTGGAAGTTCTCTGCCACTTTCGTTTACGGAAGCGGAAACGCTTTTAGTTTGCCCGAGCGTTTTTATTTAATTGGCGGCGTGCTAACTCAGCAGTATAGCCGGATCAATCAATACCGTTTGCCATCATACCATCGCATAGACCTGGCGGCAATTCTTACCCCTAAAAAAAGTCAAACCCGAAAACTCAAAACAGAATGGGTGTTTAGTGTGTACAACGCTTACAGCCGTAAAAATCCTTATTTCGTTTACTTCGACCAAACTGGAAATCCATACGATGGGACCTTAAAAGTACAGGCAAAAAAAGTATCTATATTCCCGATAATCCCGTCGATCACCTGGAATTTTAAATTCTAAAACAATGGAATTTGGCTGATAATAACTGTTCTCGAAATCCGTAATACTGAAATCGTAAACCTTTGTTATTTCGCACCGGATTTGTGCACAAAGTTAATTACGCCGCTTTTCTCCAGATCGGATGTAATGCGTACCTCGTAGCGTTTAGCCCCGTCTGTTACTACCATTAATGCCGTATTTGGTGGAATGGTTCCCAGGTTTTCTGCATACATTACCAATTCGTTCGTAACATCCATCTCAACGTCTATCATCAGGGTAATCGGTTTCTCAGAAAGCCTTTTGCCGGATAGCAGCAGTTTGCCATTGTAAAATAGAGAGATACTGTCACCATCAACTTCCCCATTATCGTAGAGGGATACCTTGACTGTTTTATTTTCTACTTCAATGGTCTTTAATACAGTATTATCTCTTTTTTCAAATTTTACCTGTGGAGAAAGGAAAGATTCTGTAATGGCTTTTTTTACAGGTATTGAGTCAACAGCGAAAACATCTTTTTTGAGACTATTATTTTTTTGCACCGTTGGCTCAGGCAATTTTTTATTTCCGTTAAGATTTGACGGTGTTGTGGCCATTTTCTTCGCAGGGGCTACCTTTTTTGCAATCAGCGGCGCCGGCTTTTTGGGAGTTGTTTTAACAATTTTTCCGGTGTTGATTTTTGTCTTTCTTGCAGGTACGGGTTTTGAAGCCAGTGATTTGGACGCCATCGCATTGAAGTTAGGAAAACTGCTTTTTAATTCCCGTCTTGTTAGTAAAGTAGTGCCAAAACCACAGTCACCTTCCTGCCCGGGCGCAGGATCCCATTTGCCCTCGAGTAAAGAAGTATCCGCATGTTTAAAATAGGTAAGTTTATGTACCTGGAAGCAATTGCGGATATTCACCGGCACGTTTGTTTTGGTGCGCTCCACTTCTTTTACTTCTATGTATTTTTGCCTGGCGTCAATAAATCCTTTGAGTTTACAAATAGTGTAATATTTTTTTCCGCCATCCGTAAAATAGGTGTACGACGAACCGGTAACGGTGGTGCCTTTGCACTCAAGTTCAAGGATATAATCACATTGTTCCCCGCCAAAACCACTGAATGACGTACTTCTGTCGGTAAATTCGCCTTTCCACTGGCCTGTGAAATTCTGAGCTGACGCTGTGATAAAGAAAGCAACAGCCATAAGGAGTAAAAAACTTTTTTTCATTTTCACAAATTTATTCACAGCACAAAATAAAATCAAATATGCTTGAAAAATGTTGATCGAAGGTTGTATTAGGCTAAGACTTCGTTAAATTTGCAATTCAAAAAAAGATACTGAATTTAGCCAGATCATGATAAAAGTAACATTACCCGATGGTTCTGTAAGGGAATATGCAAAGGGATCAACAGCAATGGACGTTGCAAAATCAATCAGCGAAGGGCTTGCAAGAAAAGTGCTTGCAGCAAACATTAATGGAGAGGTTTGGGATACAAGCCGCCCTATCAACGACGATGCTACATTAAAGCTCCTCACATGGGATGATACAGACGGGAAATCAACTTTCTGGCATTCCTCCGCTCACCTTATGGCAGAAGCTGTACAGGATAAATTCCCAGGTGCAAAATTCTGGGTTGGGCCTGCAATCGACAAGGGATTTTATTACGATATTGACCTGGGGGATACCAAAATGAGCGAAGAAGACCTGGTACACCTGGAGAAGAAAATGGGTGAACTTTCCAGGCAAAATAACCTTTTCGTGCGCAAGGCAATGCCGAAGGCGGAAGCTATCCAATATTTTGAGGAAAAAGGCGATGAGTACAAACTGGACCTCCTCAGCAATCTGACTGATGGCGAGATCAGTTTTTATACGCAGGGTAGCTTCACGGATCTATGTCGTGGCCCACACATTCCGCACACGGGTTTTATAAAAGCGATTAAGCTTACCAGTATTGCGGGTGCGTACTGGAAAGGAAATGAAAAAAACAAACAGCTTACAAGGATTTACGGCGTAACATTTCCTAATCAAAAAGAACTGGATGAGTACGTATTGATGCTGGAAGAAGCAAAAAAAAGAGATCACAGAAAATTAGGAAAAGAACTCAGCATTTTTACAATGGATGATGATGTCGGCCAGGGATTGCCATTGTGGATGCCCAATGGCACCATCATCATTGAAGAACTTGAAAAATTAGCCAAAGAAACGGAATCGGCTGCCGGTTACAAAAGAGTAGTAACGCCGCATATCGCTAAAGAAAGCATGTACCTTACCAGTGGGCATTTACCTTATTATGCCGATAGCATGTTTCCTCCAATGGAACTGGATGGGACGAAATATTACCTGAAGGCGATGAACTGCCCGCATCATCATAAAATATTTGATGCAGAGCCCAAAACATATAAGGACCTGCCATATCGGATCGCCGAGTACGGTACTTGTTACCGTTATGAACAAAGTGGGGAATTATTTGGGCTAATGCGGGTGCGTTGCCTGCACATGAATGATGCGCATATCTATTGCAGCAAAGAACAGTTTGCCAGCGAATTCAGGGCGGTCAATGACATGTACATCAAATATTTTAAAATTTTTGGGGTTGATAAATACGTTATGCGGCTAAGTTTGCACGATCCCGCAAAGCTGGGACTGAAGTATGTGAATGAACCGGAACTCTGGCAAGAAACCGAAACGATGGTGCGGCAGGTTTTAATTGAATCGAATATCCCGTATATTGAAGTGCAGGATGAGGCAGCGTTTTATGGTCCGAAGATTGACGTACAGATCTGGAGTGCAATAGGAAGGGAATTTACACTTGCCACTAACCAGGTAGATTTTAACAGTGGGAATACATTCAAACTTTCCTATATCACCCAGAATAACAGTACCGATGTGCCACTGATCATACACCGGGCACCTTTGGGAACACATGAAAGGTTTATAGGGTTTTTGCTGGAACATTATGCAGGAAAATTCCCGGCCTGGCTGGCACCTCTGCAGGTAAAAATATTGCCGATCAGCGATAAGTTTATGGATTACGCAAATACAATTTTGCAAACGCTCAAAAATGCAGATATTCGTGTAGAAATAGATGACAGGCATGAAAAGATAGGCAAGAAGATTCGTGATGCCGAAATGGCAAAAGTGCCCTACATGCTGGTGATCGGTGAAAAAGAAATGAACGAACGGCAGGTAGCTGTCCGCCTCCAGGGGAGAGGGGATGCCGGCGTTAAAGACCTGGATAAATTTACCAGGGAATTAGCAGCAGAGATTAAAGAAAGGAGAGGGCCGAACGAAGATGAACCTGCAAAAAATTAGGCGCTGCACAAAGAACAGAACGTACAAGTGAGTGACACAACGAAGTTCATCAAAGTTGTGAAAGCTTGTTCAATAATAAAATCAACTAAAAGCTAATAGCTAACGGCTTAAAGCTAAAAACAACATTGTAAATTAAAAAAAGTAAATGGCATTTCCACCAAGACCCCCCCGGGGCACATTTAATCCCCGTTTTAAAAAAGAACAACAACAGGAACACCGTACCAATCACATGATCAAATCGCCGGAAGTGCGATTAGTTGGTGAAAACATTGAACCAGGTGTGTACACGACCATTGAAGAGCAGAAAATGGCGCATGCACAGCAACTGGACCTGGTAGAAATCTCCCCCGGCGCAAACCCCCCGGTATGTAAAATCATCGATTACAACAAATTCCTGTACGATGAAAAGAAGAAAAAGAAGGAGATGAAAGCGAAATCTAAAACCAGCGAGGTGAAGGAAATTCGTTTTACGCCCAATACGGACGATCATGATTTTGAATTTAAAGTAAAACACGCTGAAAAATTTTTGAAAGAAGGTGATAAGGTAAAGGCACACGTGCAGTTTAAAGGACGTGCCATTATGTTTAAAGAAAGAGGTGAATTATTGCTTCTAAAATTTGCCGATCGGTTGAAAGATGTAGGTGCACTCGAAGGACTTCCTAAAATGGAAGGGAAGCGAATGCTCGTTATGTTTGCACCAAGAGCTCAAAAGAAAAAAGTATCAGAATTGGGAAAACCAATTAAAGATAAAGCACCTGAAACTGCACCAGCAGCGGTAGCGGAAGAAATAAAAACTCCTGAATAATAAACAGGAAACAGGAGATAAAAAATCTGTCACATGGAGAGCTTCGAAATGTTACGGATTTTTTATTTTTTATACCAGACATCGGGTAAAATAAATCCGGACGCGGCCTTTTAAGGGCCTTTTTTAATTGCATGAAATGGACATCAGTCTCAACAAATATATAAGTGATACCGGCTTTTGCAGCCGTCGTGAGGCAGATAAATTTATCGGGGAATGCCGGGTAACGATCAACGGGGAGGATGCTAACAAAGGCAACAGGGTAAAAGAAGGCGACATTGTAAAAATAGATGGTGAATCTTTAAAAAAGAAAATGACGCCGGTTTATCTCGTGCTTAACAAACCCAAAGGCATCACCTGTACCACAGATACAAAGGATAAAACCAATATTATTGATTTTGTGAATTTTAAATCCCGCATCTTCCCCATTGGCAGGCTGGATAAACCTTCGGAAGGGTTGATATTTCTTACGAATGACGGCGATATTGTAAATAAGATACTCCGTGCAGGCAATGGCCACGAAAAAGAATATGTTGTAACCGTTGATAAAAAGATGGATGCTGACTTTATCAATAACATGCGCAATGGTGTGCGTATCATGGGCACCATCACAAATAAATGTTTTGTAAAGCAGGAGACTGATACACGGTTCCGCATCATACTAACGCAGGGGCTTAACCGCCAAATAAGGCGCATGTGTGAAGCGCTGGGTTTTCACGTTACTTCTTTAAAAAGGATTCGAATTATGAACATTACCATCAGCGGCCTGGCGCCGGGAAAATGGCGTTATTTCACGTCTGCGGAGATGGACGCCGTTCAGGAAATGCTAAAATACAGCAGCAAAACAGCCGATGGGGACGGAATGGGAGAGTAACGGCCCGGTGAGGCGTGATAGGCCAAACATATTATCACTGCTTAAATTTCCTGAACCAACCGATTTAACCTGCGGAGAAAGGAACGCTACTTATCCTTTTTGGTCTTGTTGTATTTATTAAAAAGATCGATATTAAACTTAATACTGCCGTCGGCACCCGTCCTGCCCCGCAGGAAGATACTTTTACCTGCTTTTGTAATGGTGCCTATGTTCTCCGGGTTATAGGTAGAATCTCTTTTTTTTAGGTTATTGAGCGGCACCTGGATACTGATATCGGTATTACCCTTCATACTATATAAACCTTCCACGAACATACTAAACACGCTGGACTGTATTTCCATGCGATTAATGGTAACTTCCTGGTCCTTAATGTCGAAACGATTTTTCAATTCAGCAAAGCGGATATTGTCGAAATCTCTTTTTTTAAATACATACCGTTGCATTTTTTTTACCGGCTCATAATTGTTTAGTGCCCCGTTCTTCAGGGAAAAATCGACCGTGCTTGCAAGACTCGAAGGATTTACCTTCCCGCTTTCATTAAGCCCAAGCGTTGCTTTCACTTTTGCGGTAAGTTTTCCTTCAAGACTTTTGTCTGTGATACCGTCCTGTCCAAAATTTTCAAATGCTTTGAACAACCTGCTCACATCTACATCCATCACATCCATGTTTAATTTTACCAGGTTGTTGTGCTGTGCTGGTACCAATGATCCATTCATACTCATACGCCCACCTGCGTGGTTCATGCTAACATTATTCAAAATATAACTGTCGGTAAGCAGTGAGATATTTGCCTGTACATTTTCCGCCTGAAATTTTCGGAAGGTCAGCCTGTCGGATTTTAGTTGTACCTGTAATCTTCCCTGGTCCAATATTCCGTCAATCTTCGAGGCCATGTTGGCGATTTTAACTTTTTTACTTCTCTGCACGGTAGCTTTTTTTCTTGCTGCGAGAAGGTAGATAAATTTGTCGAGGTCAAGCGAAGGCGCGTAAATGTTCCAGTCTATGTTAATATTATTTGGGCCGGTATTAATCAACGTTAGTAGATTTTTTGCAACGCCCTGCATTGTAAAAGTATTATTAAACACAACTGTCTGAAAATTTTCTATGAAAACGTCTGAATTCTTAAAAATCATTGTAGCGTTTACTTTTTTCATTTCCACATTTCGGGAGGTGTAAAGCACCGTTCCGTTTTTAAATTTGATGGTGCCATTCAGGAATGAATTGCTATTATCATTCTTTTCCAGGGGCCCTTTATAGGTCATATTCACTTCTGCATCGCCGGAGGTAAGCTGCAGTGAATTTGTTCCTAAAATTTCATTCAGCGTTGCCAGTGGGAAAGCAGAGGTAAGGTCACAGGTAAGCGTGGGTGTTGAAAGATCAAGGATCTCAATATTATGTGCCTGCACAGGAAGATCATTCCAAAGGGCATTAAAATTATTGATAACAATTTTTGAGTTGGGATCTTTCCGCGGTTGGCCCGGCACAGCCTCATTCGTAAAAAAACCTGTGAACTTTGCTTCGTCAAAATCCAGGAAGGGTGTAGAGAGGTGCACCTCTTTGGAGCTCCATTTAATATAAATGCTGGGATCGCCGCCTTTCAGGGGGCCGTTGATGAATGCATCGGCATCCAGTGGATTGTCGATAGTAACAATTGATAATGATTTTGATATCCGCTCGGGCAAAAAAGAACGGGCATTGCTGTAAAGAATATTTTTAGTGTGAATATTCAAACCAAACTGGGGCGTGCTGCCTGAAAGATCAAATTTGCCACTGAGGTTGAAGGGATGGCCTTCGAGCCTTACGTCAATACTGTCAAACTGAAGTTGCTGCAGTAATTTGTCGTACCGCATTTTGAAATCAGCCTGGAACCTTTTCTCTTTTAAAAAACTACCCCGCGGAAGGTTGAATGCGAGGCTATGTACCAGGATATCTGCGTCTACAGAAAACAGGATTGTCTTTATGTCCTTGTCATTGAGATCCAGGTCCATATTTTTAACAACGAGGTCATGTAGTTTTTCTCTTTTTTGATCATTGACGATAATACGCAGGTTGTTTAATTCAACAAATTGTAATTCATTTTTTGATTCGGACTGGTTTATTTTTTCAGGCGCACTTTTCTTTTGCTTGAACAAATAATCGTTTGAATAGCCGCTGGTATCTGTATAAATATACAAACTGGCGTCATTAATTCTCAAGCCATTCAGCGGAGACTCCTTTTTGAAAAGCTTTTGGATACTCAACTGAACAAAAACTTCGCTGGCTTCAAAAAAAGGATGCCGGTGTTGTGCATACATGGTATCTGTGATCTTTACATTGTGCAGCAAAACAGATATTTTTGGAAAGTGCCGGAAGAAGCTTAGTTCAACGTTACCAATAGACGCGTTTCCATTTATTTTTTTACTCAATTCCGAGGTAACCTGCTTTATTATTTTTTGTTTGTTAACTGATACGTAGCTGAATATAATGATCATAGCCAGTAACACAAGGCCAAGCAATACGGCGAGACTTCTAAGAAGGTATTTGCGAAATTTTTTCAAACTTATTTTTTACTAACGGTATGGTTTAAATGGTAATTACGGGGCCGTGTTGCAACATCCCGAACAAACTTATAGTTTGGCTCTCTCGTATTGTACGGGCCATCTTATTTCATGGCCAAGTTTAGTAGCCGCATGCAAAGGAAAGTAGGGTTCGCGTAGAAACTGACGGGCCATGAAGATAATATCTGCTTGTCCATTATTCAATATCTCCGAAGCTTCTACTTCATTCGTGATCATGCCAACTGCAGCAGTTAACATTCCGGTGTGTTTTTTTACCTCTTCTGCAAAAGAGACCTGGTACAATGGAACCGGCGAAATCTTCTGTAAGGCAGAGTTGCCGCCGGATGAGCAATCAATAAGATCAACCCCTATAAGCTGGAGTTGTGAAGCTAAGGCAACTGAATCGGCCACTGTCCAACCTCCGTCTACCCAATCCGTAGCAGAGATTCGAACAAACAATGGCATCGTTTGCGGAATCGTATTTCTTATGGCCGTTACGGTTTCCATTAATATTCTTACCCGGTTTGCAAAATTCCCGCCATACTGATCTGTGCGGAAATTACTCAGTGCTGACAGGAATTCGTTTATAAGGTAACCATGAGCAGCATGGATCTCAATTATCTTAAACCCAGCTTTTACAGCTCTCAAGGCAGCATCAGCAAAGTTTTTTACAACAGCAGCGATATCCTCTTCATTCATTTCTGTTGGAGAAGGTTGCGAAGCTTTATAAGGTATAGGTGAGGCTGCAACTGTTTCCCATGCACCTGCCTCTTTAGTGAGGGCCTCATTTCCTTTCCATGGACTCTGATGACTGGCTTTTCTTCCTGCGTGCGCCAGCTGTATGCCTGGAACTGATTGCTGCATAACAATAAAATCTGCGATTCTTTTTAAAAAAGGAATATGTTCATCCTTCCAGATACCGAGATCATCCGGCGTTATCCGGCCCTGTGGGCATACCGCGGCGGCTTCGGACATTACAAGCCCTGCTCCACCTACAGCCCGGCTCCCCAAATGTACAAGGTGCCAGTCGTTGGCAAAGCCATCAATGCTTGAGTACTGGCACATTGGTGATACCGCAAGCCTGTTCTTCAATTCAACACCCCTGATTTTTAGTGGCTGAAAAAGTACACTCATAGTTTCTAATTATGTTATGCCCCGGTCTAATCTTCCCAGGCTCATTAAAATTACGTCAAGATAAGACAAACTGTTATCCAAAAATTGGTACGCAGTTTGGATATGCTGGCGTGAAGAACATATTTTTAATTAAAAAGATTTAGATGAAAAAGTTAGTTTTAGTAATGAGCTTATCAATTTCGGTGATGCTGGCAAAAGCACAGCACGTAGAATTTGGGTTGAAGGCTGGCTTGAATATTTCCAACCTGCAGGTGAAAAACTCTGATTTTAAGGCCAAAGCAGGCGTGTATGGTGGTTTACTGGCACATATACATTTGAATAAATCCTGGGCGTTGCAGCCTGAGGTAGTTTTTTCCCAGGAAGGCGCAAAATACACTGGTATTGGAAATAACACCGTCCCCATTGGAACCTTCGAACACAAGGCTAATTTGAACTACCTGAATGTGCCTGTATTGGTTCAATATATGGTGGGCCCTGGATTTCGTCTGGAGACCGGTCCGCAACTTGGGCTACTGCTTAGTGCAAAAGATGAGGTAAAAAATGGTGGAAGTATCGATGTAAAAGACAATATTAGCTCTACCAATTTTTCATGGGCATTTGGTGCTGGCTACCTAACTTCAGTTGGGGTAGGCTTTGATGTGCGATATAATGCCGGTTTAAGTAATATCAGCGATATAAACAACGGCAAGAAAACACATAACAACGTGTTCCAGTTGGGAGTATTTTACCAGTTTGGACACAAGTAAGGACAAATATTTTTTTAAAAAATGGGCTATATGCCCTTTTTTTTTGCCCTTTTGTTGAAAATTTTGCCCATATGACAGATCTCGTCAATACAACATTTTCCTATTTTAAAAATTGAATTGGATATCGCACAAAAAGATATTAAATTTCGCCCCTTAAAATAACCGGTATTTATATCCATTTTTTGCATAAAAACAATTACCTTCGCCGGCCGAAAAGAGCGATCTTTTTGTTTTATTCATTTCCCGTAAGGTTCCATAAGTTTCCGGAATTCCGGAACACCAGCAGGGAGTAACTTAAAAATAGTTATATAATGCCAAAGGTTAAAACCAACAGCAGCGCAAAAAAGCGCTTTAAAGTTACCGGTTCCGGTAAAATTACTTTCGAGAAAGCTTTCAAACGTCACATTCTAACAAAAAAATCAACCAAACGCAAACGTAATATGCGCCAGGATGGAATTGTAAGTGATGCCAATCTTCACTTTGTAAAGCGTTTATTGGGTATGAAGTAACCCGGATCGTAATCAACTAAACTAATAACTTTCAAAAAATTAAGATATGCCACGTTCAGTAAATGCAGTAGCCAGCAGGGCCCGCCGCAAAAGAATTTTAAAAGCAGCTAAAGGATATTACGGTAAGCGTAAAAATGTTTACACCGTTGCAAAAAACGTAATGGAGAAGGGGTTAACATACAGTTATGTTGGCCGTAAATTAAAAAAACGCGAGTACCGCACCTTATGGATCGCACGTATCAATGCCGCAGTAAGGGCAGAAGGAATTACGTATAGTGAATTCATTCATAAATTAACTGAGAAAAAAATTGACCTTAACCGCAAGGTTTTAGCGGACCTGGCTATGAATGAGCCGGAAACTTTTAAAAAACTGGTTGAGTCAGTAAAATAGTAATTGACTCCAGTAAATTATATCATCCGGGTACTGATCAGTGCCCGGATTTTTATTAGCATTATGTGCTTAAATTATATCTTTACTTTTCTTATAAATTACTCACCATTAATTTCTTATAAAAAATGCGGAATATTGGGACTATAGGAATGAATAATACATATGCCGATCTGGTAGACCAAACCTTCAATTTTCCACAGGAGGATTTTAAAATGGTAGGCGAGTACCTGCAATACAATGGACAGGACATTAAAGCATTGATAGATAAATACGGAACGCCGCTAAAACTCACCTATTTGCCTAAAATAGGGCGGCAGGTAACCAAGGCAAAGACGATGTTTGCTGCCGCATTTAAAAAACACCGTTATACAGGGAAATATAATTATTGCTACTGTACCAAAAGCTCCCATTTTTCATTTATAGTAGAAGAGGCCCTAAAAAGCGATATTCACCTGGAAACTTCTTATGCTTATGATATCGATATCATTAAAAAACTGTACGAGAAAAAGAAGATCAACAAGGATATTTATATCGTTTGCAATGGATATAAACAAAAGCCTTACACCCAGCGCATCGCTGGTTTATTAAACAGTGGCTTTAAAAATGTGATACCGGTTTTAGATAATGTGGAAGAATTAAGGGCGTATGTAAAGTCGGTTAAAGTTCCTTTTAATCTCGGGATCAGGGTTGCTGCAGAAGAAGAACCTAATTTTCCATTTTATACCTCACGATTAGGGATACGTGCAAAGGATATACTTGAATTTTATGTAGACAAAATTGAAGGAAATGAACACCGGTTCCAGCTAAAGATGCTCCATATTTTTTTGAACAAAGGCATTAAGGATGATATTTATTACTGGAGTGAATTGAATAAGGTGATCAACCTTTACTGCCAGCTTAAAAAAATATGCCCCGAACTGGATTCAATTAATATCGGTGGCGGTTTCCCGATAAAACATTCCCTGGCATTTGATTATGATTATCAATTTATGATTAATGAAATTGTCCGGAATATCAAGGTAGCCTGCACCAGGAATAAAGTTCCAATGCCGGATATATTTACAGAATTCGGCAGCTATACGGTAGGGGAGAGCATGGCTCATATTTACAGCGTTATCGGGGAAAAAAGACAAAATGACCGGGAAACCTGGTATATGATCGATTCCTCCTTCATTACCACCTTACCAGATACCTGGGGAATTGGCGAAAAGTTTCTCATGCTACCGATAAATAAATGGCAAAATGAATACCAGCGTGTAGTCCTTGGCGGTATCACCTGCGACAGCCATGATTATTACGATTCCGAAGAGCTTATTAATGAAGTATTCTTACCTAAAATCGAAGAAGGCGAACCTTTGTATGTCGGCTTTTTTCATACCGGCGCTTACCAGGATCAGATCAGTGGTTATGGTGGCATTAAGCATTGCATGATACCTTCCCCGCAACATATTATTATCGGGCATGATAAAAATGGCAAACTCGTAGACTGGGTATATGCAAAGGAACAAACGGCACAGAGTATGTTGAAAATTCTCGGCTATAAATAGAACCGTAATTTTTATTGAGTTAGTCGCAAAACGAAGTGTTACGGGATAGAAACCTTTGACAAGAAGCCCTGTTGATAAGCTACTGTTATGGATTTGCCTGTAGTTTAGTTGGTTTTTACCGGCTTAAAGTCATCGCTGTTATACATTGACTTATTAAACAGGTAATATTTGCCGTCCCTGTTATTCCGCCAATATCTTTTTCCATTGAGGTCATAATAAAACCTGCCATCAACCGTTTTTTGCGCAGCGTTGTCGTTTACCACAATCACCTTTGGCACAGGTATTTTTGCTTTAGCGGCAACCGGTTTTTTTACAACTGAAGTACTGCTGCCCGAAGAAGACGTTGTTTTTTTGCCGCAACTGAATAGTATCATAGAACTGATACAAATCATGAAAAGTAACCGCATATTTTTCATTTTTCAAAGTTTTTACTCTAGGTATTGAAAGTTGTAAATATATCGTTGCGACCGAATTCGTGTACGTATCCTTCTGCGAACACAATTTAATCTTCACGATAGTGAATTCGGTATTAACAATAATACTACCAAAAATAAAAGCCTTCCCGGGATTGGAGAGGCCCGCTTTTTAAAAAGCTTACCAACTGTATGAATGTTTTATTCTCCGCCTCGGATCGTGCCTCACGAACCGAAATAATCACTATCATCATTTTGCATTCGGATCTATTCTGGATACATACATAATATTATTATCGGTAAGTTTATCGTAATTAGCTCCAGATGTTATCCCTCTATCAAATACAATAATTTTATTTTTTTCACTTTTTTGTCCGTTATGATCGTTTCTGCTAATACCATATTTTGACTATCACAAGTTTGTGCTGTGTAAAGAAATTCACTCAGGCACATCACCATACCCTACTGTAAATTTTAATAATTTCTATTTTTCTGCATCTTCATCTTTAAGATTGTAGCCTATTTTTAAGAATTTACCAGTTAGAGAAAGTGTAGCAGAATCACAGCGCATCATTTCATTTTGTGAAACCCCTTTAGATTTTTTATGGTACTTTACACAGTGTTGAAATATCTTTTCAAAATATGTTGGATTTACAGAACACAACCGGTCGCTAGTGGAACTGTGTGGTATTGTAAGGGGAGTACCCGAAGAGCTTACGGCTCTGAACAGAGCGGACTCTGATGCAGATTGCATCCCACATAGGCTATTGTCTTTTTCTGTTACCGTGCAATAAAATAATAAGTTAAATAAAAGTTCTCCTTGTAATTTTTTAGTGTATTTTATCAATTGATGTATTTAAAGCAAATGCTTCTAATTTGCTGTCGGGTATAGATGAAAGAATGCAACTAATAAAGTTGATAACTTATTTTAAGATCAATGAATTTGCTTCTTACAAAGAACAAAGAACTAATCTTATGAACGCACCTGCATAAAGTGGTATGCATCTTCCGAACACTTATGGTGAGGCACGAGCAGGGGCGCAGGGTCTCAGGGAATTAATAATAAAAAATAAAAATCAGGCAATGATGGTCTGGTCGTTTATCCCAACCCGGTAAAAGGCAGAACGATAAGCTTCCGATTGTCAACCAACAGTAAAATAAATACGGACTCCGTTCAGTTGGTAAACCCGGCCGGGCAGTGATTATACAATGACCGTATACAGATTGCAGATACTGACCCGTTTCAATCCATCACCCTGAAAAAATTGTAAGCCCGGGAATCTATCAGCTTATAGTGACTTCTGCCGCCGGAGAAAAATGGACGCAGCAGGTGTTGATTAAATGATGTAGCGAAAATAAATTGCCCGAAACACCTCTCATTATTTGGGAGGTGTTTTTTTTATAAGCCCCATGTTAGTTTTTTATAACCTTTAACTGAGCGCTGATGATTTTATCCTGGAGTATTTGTACGACATATAAACCGGGTGACAATTTTCTTACATCAATTTTATTGGAAAAAGCTTCTTTATATGATAATATTTTTCTTCCGCTTATATCATAAATCAAAATGCTTTCTTTCCCGCTTAGGCCGGAGATTGATATTATACCGTTTGAAGGATTAGGCATTATTGAATAAAGAGGTTTATTGCAATTAGAGTTAACCTGAATTATTTTGCTGAATTTGAAATTGCCATCAATGTCATTGATCTTTAAACGGTAAAAATTAATTCCTGAACTTTTTACTAAAACACCATACCTACTGTCACTGCCTTGTGGTAAAAGCTCAAGCAATTTTAAAAAAATAGCACCCTCCAAACTTCCCTCTATTTCAATATAGCGTACATTGGATTCTAACCCAGATTGAAATTCTAATTTTACTTCACAATTGCCGATTGCTTTTCCTGAAATACTTTTTATTTCAAGAGGGAGAGGCGCTAAACAAGGGTTGGCCACCACAATCCCACCTCCGAGATCATTTGTGGAAATTGTTATATTAGAAGCATTTACGCCTGAAAAAACTAGTCTTCCTTGCCCAATTGAATTAGCGACAAACGTAGTAATGTATCCATCGCTGCTAATGGTTAGAAACGAAACTGAACCCGTACAGATTGTTCCAGATGGCAGCTCGATTAAATTAGCGACAGTAAGAGGAAAAAATATTCCATTGATTTTAATTTGCATACGTGGACAACCTGGTGATACAGCATCAAAGGCATTAAAATCAATAAAAAAATCATTTATAGGATTATCAAAATTAAAAGTATTGGTTTGCAAGGATGTGTAAACCGGATTGACAGGACACGGAAAGGGATCTCCCATGGCGGGCAGCCCAATTTGCTGGCCAGAAATACATTGAAAAGTTAATGGATGATTATTAACCCAAAGCCCACTGCACGCCTGGCCGAGTGTTGTAAGTGGTGAAAAAATTGTGATACTTGTTATAAGGCCAATAAACAGAATTAAATTTCTAGTTCTCATTGTGTCGTTATTAATGACGTAAAAGGGACTTGGGAAAATTACTCATGTTTTAACTGGAAACAAAGTTTTTTAGATTGTAGCTTTTGCCTAAAGGATTTAAAAA
>JACMPR010000318.1 GCA_014377385.1 Ferruginibacter sp.
AAAAAAGTACAATGTTTCTGTTCAGGATCTGCGGGCGTGGAATGCGCTCGTATCAGATGACCTCAAAATCGGCCAGAAATTAATTATCTCTAAATAAATTTATATGTCTGTTATCGTGGTCAATGGTAAAGAATTTGAACCCTATCTAACTGTAGCCCAGATCGATGAGCAGATTAAAAGAGTAGGGGCAGAAATAAATGCCAACTATGACGGAAAACGTCCATTGTTCATTGCTATTTTAAACGGCTCTTTTATGTTTGCTTCGGATCTCTTTAAAGAACTTACCATTGACGCGGAGATCTGTTTTATAAAATTAGCTTCATACAAAGGCACCCGTAGCACGGGGCATGTCGTAACCTCTATCGGCCTGGATGAATCACTAAAAGACAGGCATGTCGTAATCATTGAGGATATCGTTGATACCGGTAAAACCCTTAGCGAATTTTTACCTCAATTGATGGATCAGCAACCAGCATCTTTAAAAATTGCCGCTTTACTTCACAAGCCGGAGGCGCTGGTTCACGCCCTGAAAATAGATTACCTTGGCTTCAGCGTTCCAAATAAATTTTTACTTGGTTTTGGCCTTGATTATGATGGGTTGGGACGAAATTTAAAAGAGATCTATACGTTAGTAGGAGAGGAATAGAAGCGGGAATTTATAATAAAATATCGTTATTTCTTGAAGAAACTGCTGCCATATGTTTCCTTGATGTTTTTTGCATTACCTGCATTTAGCCAGTATTATATGCGGGGAGAAATAAAAGATGAGAAGAATCAACCACTCCCCAACGCAAAAATCTTCGTTCATTCTGCCAAAGCCTTTTATTATTCAGGTGCATCTTACGGAAGTTTTGGTATCACCATGCGGAATTTGTATGATTCACTTACGATTACGCTGGATGGATATGAAACAAAATCAATCCGGGTAAAAACTGATATATGGCAAAATATTGTGTTGAAAATATCTGCTGCAGATGCCAGTAAAAACAAGCCAAAATTAATTTCAGTCACAAAGGACCTTAAACAATCGTCCAAATTAAACTGGTTTACGGGAGATGAAACTTATTTCCAACTCGTGGAAAATGAATTTGTAAATGCGGCGGGCTATCCTAATACAGGCTTTTCCCTGAACGTAAATAAAGCTTCTTACAGCAATGTACGCCGTTTCATAAATGGCGAAAGCCCGGTGCCCCCGGATGCTGTTAAAGTAGAAGAACTTATTAATTATTTTAACCTTCATTACAGGCAACCCAAAGGGAATGATATATTCCGGATCGAATCGCAGTTAACTTCCTGTCCGTGGAATATAGATGAGCAGCTGCTGTTTTTAAACATTAGTGCCAGGAAACTCGATCTTAACAAAATACCGCCGGGCAATTTTGTATTCCTGATAGATGTCTCGGGAAGCATGGATATGCCTAACAGGCTTCCGTTACTGAAGGCAGCTTTCCAGCTTTTTGTAAAAAATCTTCGTGCCATTGATAAAGTATCGATTGTAACATATGGAGGTAACGTTGCCGTGTGGCTGCAGCCAACATCGGGCGCCGACAAGGATACCATCATGAAATCCATTGAAGAGTTAGAAGCGGCAGGCGACACGCCGGGAGAATCAGCGATCCGTATGGCATACAAAGTAGCACAAAGCACTTTTATAAATGGCGGTAACAACCGGGTTATCCTGGCCACTGACGGGGATTTTAATGTAGGCGAGAATACAGAAAAATCTTTAGATGAATTGATAACCAAGCAAAGGCAAACAGGAGTTTACCTAACCTGCCTTGGTGTTGGAATGGGGAATTTTAAAGATTCAAAATTGCAGACCCTGGCAAAAAAAGGTAACGGGAACTATGCTTACCTGGATGACATCAACGAGGCCGAAAAAGTGCTGGTTAAAGAGCTTACGCAGACTTTTTTTTCAGTGGCTGACGATGTTTTTATGAATGTGCAGTTTAATCCATCGATGGTAAAACAATACCGGCTGATCGGATTTGACAATAAGAAAGAGGCCTTATCAGATTTTTCCAATGACCTGGAAGGCGGCGAGATCGGCAGCGGCAACAGTACGCTGGCAGTTTTTCAGATCTTACCTACACAGCAAAATTTGCTTACAAAAAATACTACCGTCACCGATGATATTGCCAAACTGGATCTTAAGTACAGGCGTTGCAACGACAGCCTAAATCAAAAACTGACATTTGATGTGAAGAATAATTATGCCGGTATAGATAGTGTGGACAGGGAATTAAAATTTGCTGCCGCTGTAACTATGTTCGCATTGAAACTGAAGCAGTCAAGATTCTTGAATGATGCAGATTGGGATTTTATTATAGCTACAGCAAAAACCTGCGCCGACAAAACGAACTATCTCCAAAATCAATTTCTTGTGCTGTTAGATAAGGCACAAAAAATTTATGATGTAAAAAAGAAGAAAAAAAGAAAATCAGTTGGTTAGCATGATTCCAAAAAAAATATTCTTTCCGTATCATCCATGGAAATCGTACCAAAAAAAATCATCACTGATGTGATGACTTATGAAATTACAAGATGTCGGCTACCTTAAGAAAACATTTCCCTCACCTTATCAAAAAACGATTTCTCGTTTTTTTCAGGTTTAGGTTCAAAGTTTGGAGATTCATTCATTTTTTCCAGCATAGTTTTTTCTTCCGGCGTTACCAGCTGGGGTGTCCAAATATTAATATGAATGAGCTGATCACCTTTTTCATAACTATTAACATGAGGAAAACCTTTTCCTTTCAGTCGAAAAATTTTACCACTTTGTGTACCCGGTGGAACCTTTATTTTAGCCCTTCCATCAATGGTAGGTACTTCGATCTGTGTTCCAAAAACGGCATCCGGGAAAGAGATATACAGTTCAAATGCTACATTCAGTCCGTCGCGTTGCAAATGTGTATGTGCTTCCTCTTCGATCAATACAATCAGGTCTCCCGATGTTCCGCCGCGTTCACCCGCATTGCCTTTGCCACTGATGCTCAATTGCATTCCTTCCTGTACGCCGGCCGGAATGTCAATAGTAACTGTTTCTTCTCCGTAAACCCTTCCCTCACCTTTACAGTTATGGCACTTGTTTGTAATGGTTGTTCCCTCACCGGCACAAGCCGGGCAAGTCGTTACAGTCTGCATCTGTCCTAAAAAAGTGTTTTGTACACGCCTTACCTGGCCATTTCCCTGGCAGGTGGTACAGGTTTGAACACTGTTTTTATCTTTTGCGCCACTTCCCTGGCAAGTGGTACATTTTACATGTTTTTTTACTTTTATGGTTTTATTGGCACCTTTTGCAATTTCCTCGAAATTCATCTTTAGTTTTACCCGAAGATTAGTGCCCCTGCTACCCCGACTCTGGCCGGTTCCGGTTTTTCTTCCGCCGCCGCCAAAAAAGCTTCCAAAAGAATCTTCTCCAAAAATATCCCCGAACTGGCTGAAGATGTCATCCATGTTCATGCCCCCGCTGCTAAAGCCACCGCCGCCGCCGCGATTGCCCCCAAAGGCATTGTGGCCAAAACGATCGTACTGTGCTTTTTTATCGGAATCGTTTAACACTTCATAAGCCTCCGCGGCCTCTTTAAACTTATCTTCTGCTGCTTTATCACCAGGGTTTCTGTCCGGGTGAAATTGCATGGCAGTTTTACGATATGCCTTTTTTATTTCTTCCTGCGATGCAGTTTTAGAAACACCCAAAATCTCGTAAAAATCTCTTTTATTTGTCATTACTATTAACTATTACCCATTAGCTGCAAGCGGTGTAATCCTCAACAACCGGCTTGCAGCTAACAGTTATTGACTTGGGCTGTTGTTATTTTCCTACAACTACTTTTGCAAAACGAAGTATCTTATCGTTAAGGTAATACCCTTTTTGTACCTCGTCGGCAACTTTACCTTTCATATTTTCAGCTGCACCAACTTCTGCAATGGCTTCGTGTTTTTCTACGTCAAAATCTGTATTCACGCTGTGCATGGCAGAAAGACCTCTTTGTTGTAAAGCATTTCTCAGCTTACTAAAAACAAGCAAAACACCTTCTTTAACCTGGTTTAGATCATCACTGGTTTGAAGCTGTTTTTCTGCACGTTCAGAATCATCCAGCACATCCAGTAAAGACACAATGATCTCTTTGCCTGCTGTTTGAGCAAATTCAATTTTTTCTTTTGCAGTGCGGCGTTTGAAATTGTCAAATTCTGCGACCAGTCTTAAGTACTTGTCTTTCTGTTCCTGTAACTCCGAGGTCAGCTTTTCAATTTCCGGATAACTATCAGATTCGGCGTTGCTGAGGTGGGTATTTCCAGGGATATCTGCATCAGCATTTATATCGATCTCGAAATCATCGTTCAATGATGTTTTATCTTCCATGTGTTAAGTATGTATGTGAGAAATGTTTGCAAAGGTACAATAGTCAAACATTTTGCCAATGCATGTTTTGCAGTCAAATTGACACGATGTAAAAGTATAAGGAGGGGGAGGGATTATTTTAGAACCTGGAATTTGCCTGATTCAAGCGTAGCACCATTTTTATCCCGCAGCTGGAAAACATAGATTCCCCGGTAGAAATCTTCTAAATTGAGGTTGATCCGGGAAGGGGTATTTTTGATTTCATACACTTTTTTGCCCATGAAGTTGAAAATGAGCAGAGAAAAGGAATTGTCGTAACCCCGTTGGAAATCAAAATTGATAGCCGACGCGGCCGGATTTGGGTAGAACTTCATAAACTTTGCCGATGGAGCGCCCTGATCGGAAGCTAATTTATTTTGGGCAAACGATGTAAAAGTTATTCCAATAAAAAAAGATAGTATGTAAATGAATTTTCTCAACTGCTTAAAAGTAATAAATTCTTTTGAATTTGCAATTATTATTGTACCTAATTTAAGATTAAAAATATATAATATTGTCCTATCAGGAGCTTAAATAATAACAATCAATTACTTAAACGCTTAAGCTCTTCCAATATTGCCTCGAAATCCGGAACTTCCCCGGCGTTTTCAAGAACTTCAACATACTGCGTAACTCCCTGTTTGTTAATAATAAAGGCAGATCTTTTGCTTACCCCTTTCATTCCCATGTCAGTAAATACATCATAAATTGTGCCATATAAGGCAGAAATTTCCTTGTTATAATCACTTAAAAGTGGATAGTTCAATGCTTGCTCCTCTTTATACTTTGCCAGGGTAAAAACTGAATCTACGGATATTCCCAGCACCTGCGCCTGCTCTTTTTCATAATTTGCGATATCGTCTCTTACAGTACAAAGTTCTTCGGTGCACACACTGGTAAAGGCCATCGGGAAAAACAACAGCAGTACATTTTTTTTACCAGCGTAGTCTGAAAGACTTATTTTATTTTTCGCCGAATCATATAAGGTAAAATCCGGGGCATTATCTCCTTTTCGAATGGTCATTTGTTTTTTTCTAAAAATTTGTATAGTAAGTAAAAAAGCTGCAACAATTATGGACCTGAATAGTTCACACCTTACCGCTGTTGATTAAGTAAATATTTAAGATTTAGGCAACTTGCAGGCTATACAATAAGGTCCCACCTTTCGGCAGGACCTCTGTTATCCAAACAATCCATAAAACAAAAATCGTACTTTGTTAGACAGGACTTTCGTGACTGGATGGGATAGATTAGAATTTAGGACATCTTACGGCTTCCCGGCTGCTGTTGAATTCCCTGAATTTTTGAAAAGTAAGGGATAACTCAAAACCTCCGCGACCGTTACTGCCCGTTTTTAGCTGTGATATATTTGCATCATAACTTAATGCGATAGCAATTGGCCTGCATTCTACTTTGGCAACGGGAATAAGTGCGTCTTTCCACCTAAGGTAGGCACCAAGGTGCAAACTGTATTTTGGATTTTCTGTATCGTCCAGTTTCCATGAATACAATGCACCTGCCATCATTTCTTTGTAGGGTCCCTGGGAAGTATAATCTGCCTGCAAAGTAAAGTAGGAAATATCTGTCATGCTCATCCTTAACCCTGCAGAACCAACAACCTTTGCGGTCATTTCATTTGTGCCATTACTGTAGTACGATATTTTTTTCGCTTTATTGAAGTGATGATAGGCAACTCCCGCAAAGAAATTATTATTTGGACTTTGTCCGATCTGTGTATTAAAACTCATACCTACCGTTCCGTCAAGGTAAGCGTAAGAGGACTTCGCCAGGTTTTCTCCGTTAGCGGCATCCGGGTTATATCCTGTACCGTTATACTGGCTGTTTGTTGTCATTTTACTTCTATCGAACCGGCGTTGTACCCATCCACCCATAAAGCCAAGGGAGACGTAAGTATTTTTTTCGGCACCTAAAGATTTGTGATAATTTAATGCAGGTAAAATATGTGTTGAAGTAAGTGCAACGGTGCCGGCCTTATCATACAGGACCTGGCCGCCAATCGTTACGTAGTCATCCCCCTGCCCAACAGCTCTTTTAAATTCACCGCTTAACGAAGTGGTTTGGTATGGAGTGGTAACACTGTTCCATTGACTGCGGTAGACAGACTGGATCCTGACATCACCTGTGAAAATACCAGCGAGTGCAGGGTTTCGTAACAAAGGCGTTTCAAATATCTGGGAAAAATGAATATCCTGTGAAGTTGCATTTAGTGACAAGAGCGTGAGCAACACGACAAAAAAATGCAGTATAGGTTGTTTCATAGTTTCGGGTTGGTTTTTGGATAGCACCGGAATATATTATAAACGATTTTACAGTTTGTTTAGTATTAAAAACTGGTTTATTTTGACTTTTTTAATTGATAATTTACTTCAAAACTTCCGCTCATATTTTTAAAAAAACGGGGCCTGCAAAAATGCAAGCCCCGTACCATTCATAAAACAAAAGCGAGTTAAAAAATTATTTTATTAGTGCGACATTCCCTTTAAACGTAAGCAGGCTGCTATTATCACAAAGTATTTCTATCACGTAAACAAATACATCCGGGTTAAGGACTTTCCCCTTGTAAGTACCATCCCATGCAGCTTTCAGGTCATTTGCCTGGAAGTTGTGTTGTTCAAAAACTACTTCTCCCCAACGGGTGAATACCCTTTCTGACTTTATGCTGAATACACCTGATCCCCTTGGATAGAACTGGTCATTTGAGCCATCCCCGTTAGGAGAAAATGTGTTCGGAATAAATACATTGGCACCGTTGCAAATCACATTTATCGTCACAACATCACTCGAAGTGCAACCTCCCTGGTTCAATACTCTTACGGTATATGTGGTCGTCTCTCTTGGCTTAACTGTTATTGAAGGAAATACACTCCTGAAGCCGCCGCTGGTAGGTGACCATATTGCATCAATAACATCGGCTGAGATTTGTGGAACAAGATCTATCTGCTGACCGACATTAATTGTCCTGTCTTCGCCCGCCTCTACAGTAGGAATGTTATAAACCGTTACTGGTATGAACGCCGTATCCGTAAAGCAGTTTTTATCGTCAGTTCCAACTACGCGATAATTAGTTGTAACAACCGGGGCTGCAATCACATTCGCACCGATGGTACTGCTCAGTCCCGTGGCCGGCGTCCAGTCATAGCGATATGCACCCGAGGCAAACAATGTTGTTGAACTTCCCACGCACAGTGTATCATTTAAACTATTGCTTATACTGAATGGGAATTTAACTGCTACATTCAGGGAGTCAGTATTACTGCAACCATACTGGGTAGTGCCGCGGACAAAATATTTTGTATCGGCCGGTGGGGTAGCCAGGGGGCTTGCGCAGGTGGTACAGCTTAAGCCCAGCGAGGGTGTCCACACATAGGTCAATGCACCGGTAGCATTCAAACCTATACCTCTTCCCTGGCAGATAAGGGTGTCTAAACCTGCATTCACTGCCGGAATGCTGTATGCTTCAATGGTTGTTTGAGCTGTGTCCATACATCCGCTGCTGTTGGTAACGAGCAGGTTTATAGAATAGATTCCTGCTACATTGTATGTTACGGGCGCAGGATTCTGAACCAGGGCTGCCTGACCATTTCCGAGGTTCCAGTTCCAGGTAAGTGAAGAGGTGTCAGCCAGAGACAATGAGCCACTAAACGTTACCGTTACCGGTGTACAGCCATTTGCTGTTTGTGCCAACATTACCTGTGGCGCTGCAACTACTTTTACCGGTGTTGGGCTTATTAATGAATCAGAGCAACCTTCAGTGGTCTGTATCACCAGTTTTGGATAATAGAGGCCCGTTGTTGCATAAAAATGTGATGGGTTCTCGAGGTTAGAGCTGTTACCATCTCCAAAGCTCCAGTTATAATTTAAAACAGGATCATTGGTAACAGTTGTATTATTGAATTGAACCGTGCCTGAATTACAGACGGGCTGCGTGTTAAAGTTAAAATCGGCAGTTACCCCATGTATCCTGATTGTATCTTCACCCCTGATCGGAACAAGACAGCCGGCGGCATCTCTCAATATCATTTTTGGAATATACTCACCAGGAATGGTATAGGTGTGAGCGATAACTGAATCCGGTGTGATAAGCGTAGAGCCATCATTAAAATCCCAGATAAAGGATATTCTGTCTCTTGTTGTTGCAACAAAAGTTACGGTTAATGGCGTACAACCAGACAGGCCGCCATAGGTGAATGTGCCCTGGGGCCCCCTCACAACGATGGTTTGTGTTTTTACCGAAGTACAACCACCTGGTCCTGTTACGGTAAGCATTGAAACATATATGCCGGGTATAGAATAGAAATGCGACGGATTAGGAGATTGCGAGTTTGAGCCATCCCCGAAATCCCAATTTAGAGACATATAATTTTGAGAGGAATTTATGAAGTCTACTACCAGTGGCGGGCAGGTGCCAACTGAATCGCTCACTGTGAAATCAGCGAACGGTGTTCTGATAGTTACATAATTTGGTTTTACGAGGGAATCTGTGCAGCCATACCTGTCGACCACCACCAATTTGACGGAGAAATTGCCGTTCGACATGTAGTTGTGAACAGGGTTCATCACGGTACTTGTCCCGCCATCGCCAAAATCCCATGCATACGTAAGGCCGGGGCCGGTAGAACTATTTGTAAAATTGACAGCTCTGTCTGGGCAGGTGGATGTATCTGCGGTATTAAAATTCGCTACCGGTTTCGAGACGGTTAGCAAATTCGGTCGTACAAGTGTATGTGAACAACCTGTGCTATCGGTAACCGTTAGTGTAATCGTGTATATTCCTGCGGCAGAATAGGTATGCTGGAATGGGGGGGAAGTTAAAGTATCTCTTACACCGTCCCCATAGTTCCAGATCCACCTTACGATAGGGTTAATTCCGTCTGTTTGGGAGCTGTCTGAAAAAGTTACTGAACTTAACAGGCATGTTCCGGGTATCGCCGATCCAAAATTGGCAGTTGGTCCATTCACCCTGATGTATTGCTGTTTTGTTATTGTATCCTTGCAGCCATTGATATCAGTGGTTATAAGGCGTACATCGTACCAGCCCGGAAGGGTATAGTTATGAAGTATATTACGTCCGTTTCCGTTTGGTGTGTTGTCGCCAAAGGACCAGAAGTAGTTACCAATGTTTCCCGGAATTGAAACGCTAGAGATGAATGTTGTTGCAGTATTCCGGCAAAGTATAGTGCTTGATGCAGTGAAATCGGGGTGTTCATCTATGATCCTGACATTTGAACTTTTTGTATAACTGCAACCAGTTCTTGTATTCGTTACAGTTAGTGAAACAACGTACTGGCCCTGTACGGCATATACATGCACAGGGCTCGGAATATTGGATGTGTTACCGTCGCCGAAATTCCAGCTGTAAGTGTCGGCGCCTATGGACCTGTCGGTAAACGCTCTTCTTAAAGGCGTACTACAATTTGCAACTACCAGGAAGTTGGCAACCGGCGGATCTACATGAATGAAATTGTCAATTCTTAAAGTATCGGGGCAACCATTATTTGATACGATCAGCTGCACATAAAAATTGCCGGTATCAGTGTATTGATGTTGAGGATTTTGAAGGATAGAGCCTCCGCCGTCTCCGAAATCCCAAAGCCAGTCTGTAACTGTTCCCGTGGACAGATCTGTGAAGACTACTGCCATTTCAGCACAAACGTTCCTGGGCGTTGCATCAAAAGCTGCAACTGGTTTAACACCAGCCCTTATGCCGTTCTGTACGATAACAGTATCCCTGCATCCGCTGGCAGTGGTGATGATCAGTTGAATATCGTAATTGCCTTCGGCAAAAATATGTGTGGGATTAGGAAGAATAGAAGTGGTGCCATCTCCAAAATCCCATAGATAACCTGTTACAGTTTCCGTGGAGGTATTGGTAGAATTAAATGTCCAGGAAAGCGGCGCACAACCTTGTTGAGGTAAGTTATCAATAGTGGCAACAGGTGGCTGGATATGGATGTATTGTTGTTTTACAAGTGAATCTGTACAACCATTAGTTCCGGTAGTTACCAACGTAACCGTGTAGGTGCCGGAGTTCAAGTAGGTGTGGGAAGGGTTTTGGGAAGAGGACGTACCACCATCGCCAAAATTCCACTGAAATAATACTGCGTTCGTACTTGCATTGGAAAAATTAACTGTTAGTGGTGCTATACAGGCTCCTGTTATGTTTGCAGTAAAATCCGGAATAGGTTTCGGTAAAACATTAATCAATTTAACAAGTGAATCGCTGCAGGAACCAAAATTATTAACCAACTTGATCAGGTAGACGCCCGGCAAAGGATAAGTTTTTACCGGATTTCTTACATTATCTGTAGTGCCGTCTCCAAAATCCCAGGAATAACTTACTGATGCCGGTGCTGAAGTATTATTTATAGAAAAAGATGTTCCGGCGCAAATGGTTGCCGGTGAGCTAAAGGCAGTTTGCATATTTCCGATAATGATGGGGCTTGGACTTACGAAAGTATCCCTGCAACCAGTGCTGTTAGTTACCACCAGGCTTACCGTAAAACTCCCGGAATTATAACTATGAGAAGGATTTGACATGATAGAAGTAAATCCATCGCCAAAATCCCATTGCCAGGTTAAGACACCCGAACCTGTAGAATTATTTTGAAAGTATATGTTTATAGGTGCCGTGCAACTGGAAGAAATGCTGTTGGTAAAAGCGGCTATGGGTGCCTGCGCCACATTTATATACTGCGTGCGTGTAATAGTTTGAAAACATCCGTTGCTGTTTCGTACCCTGAGGGAAACATTGTAACTTCCTGCAGCCGTGTACACGTACGACGGACTTTGAACCGTACTTGAAGATCCATCACCAAAATCCCACTGCCAGTTATCAATTACGCCTGTGGCAGTTGTGCTAAGATCTGTAAAGTTCACTGGTAATGGAAAACACCCGGTGACGGCCGACGCTGAAAAATTAACCGTAGGCTTTCCGTAAATGGTAATGTACTGGGTTTTTGTAATGGAATCTTTACCCGATGCATTTTGTACAACAAGTTTTACGGTGTAAGTACCCGGCGTGAAATAAGTTACAGAAGGATTTTGAAGGACAGAGGTCGTACTGTTTCCAAGCGTCCATTTCCAGCTGGTAGGATTTCCGGTTGAAAGGTCTGTAAAATTAACCACCAGCGGGGCACAACCTGACGTTGGGGTGGCGGAGAAATTGGCTTGTGGCTGGGCCAGGCATATTAAGCTTAAAAAAGTTAACAGCACAGACATACAGCTGGTTTTAACCAATGTAGTTAGGGACATAGGAATTGGCTTTTGCTTTTATGAATATTGAATATTCCACCTTTCAGCGGAACACCCTTAATAACACACATAAAAGAAAAAAATTGTGTAACGGGGAGTTTTATTTATAATCTTTCCATATATAACAGCTTGGGAGATGCAACTCCCCAAGGCGCCAGTTTCATTACCGGAAAGGCTTTTTCAGTAAATTTCCAGTCCCGGTTGAGGAAAATAAAGGGCGCTGGTATCGTTGGTTGGGTGAGGTTGATGCCGAGTTTTCCGAATTCTTCGGTACAGCTCCAGGTGCCGGTGCAGGTTACGGTACCGTTTAATTTGGCAATCATTGGTCCTGCTGTGTTGCTGTTGGTGCCGGCATCTTTTTCCAGGCGGAAGATGTACCCATCATATTCAGCTGTTTTGTCAGTACCGTTATCCGTGGCAAGGTAAACTCGAAAATCCCTGTTCAAAACATTTTGTTCAAAATATTGCTCCAGGATACTTACTGTTTTGTCTTCTACGGTCTTTTTGCAACTTATCGCTAAAATTAAAGCAGAAAGCAGGATGGCTATCAAAAACCTTGTTTTATAAAATAGGGCAGGCATCTTATTTAAATATTTATGTATAAATATCGGAATATTTCTTTGTAACATGGTCAATAAAATATTGGCTATTTAAAGTTTCACCAGTCGCCTTGCTGCACAATTCCTCTGACGAATAAGAACGACCATATTTATAAATATGTTGTTGCAGCCATGTTAAGATCTGCAGGTTTGTATTTTGCTTCCCGCCATGCAATGCCTTGTTATCTTTGAGCATTGCTGTATGAAATTGCGCCGCGTACAGGCTGCCAATGCTGTATGTGGCAAAATATCCGAAACTGCCATGGCTCCAATGCACATCCTGCAGGCATCCACTTTTATCATCGGGTACCGTGATGCCGAGGTATTTACCATATAAATCGTTCCAGGCAGCGGGGATATCCCGGGTATTCAATGTTCCTTCTATCAGCTGCTTTTCGAGCTCATATCTTATCATCACATGGAAATGATAGGTAAGTTCATCGGCATCTGTTCTTGTGAGCGACGGCTGTACTTTATTGATGCCCTGGTAAAATTCGTCAGGTGTTATGGTAGCAAACTGTTCAGGAAAATAACTTAGGAGTAATTCAAAATTATCTTTCCAGAATGGCAGGCTTCTTCCAATACAATTTTCCCAGAGCCTGCTCTGGCTTTCGTGTATACTGAGGCTGCAATATTCACCCAACGGAAGTCCGTATTCCGATTCGGGCAATCCCTGTTCGTAAAGAGCATGTCCGCCTTCGTGTATACAACTCCAGGTCATGTTGCCAAAATCAGCTTCATCAATCCTGGTGGTAACCCGTACATCTTTGCTGTTGAAGTTGGTAGTAAAAGGATGCTCACTTATATCCTGCCGGCCAGCCTCAAAATCAAAATGCATTCGTTTTAAAATTTCCATTCCAAATTTCCATTGTTGATCCTTGTCGAAATGCTGAAATAAAAAGTGATCGTTTACCTGGGGTTTTGTCTTAATGTGGTCGATCAACAGGGACAACTGCGGGCGCAGGGAACTGAACAATTGATCGGTAATCTTTATGGTAAGACCCTTATCATATTCATTCATCAGCGCATCATAAGGATGTTCTCTGTAACCCAGCATATCAGCCTCTTGCTTTTTAAGCTGGATAAGCTCGTGCAATGGTTGCTGAAAAACGGCAAATGAATTTTCCTTCCTCGCCCGAATCCAGGCATGAAAGCTTTTGTTCACAGCTTCACTCATTTTTCTTACGAATTTGGGCGTTAGTTTTTTACTTTTATTAAAATCTTCCAGGCTTAACTGCACGTTTCTCTTTTCACCATGGGTAAGGTTATCTTTTCCGGCAAGATCGTTGAGTAATGCCCCAAATTTCTTTTTCGTGAACTGTTGGTGTGCTGTTTCATTTAATGTGGCAATCTGTCTGCCGCGGAATTCATTCCCTTTTGGCGGCAGATAGGTTTCCTGGTCCCATTGCAATACAGCGGATGCATATTTTATGTCGGCAATTTTTTGAAGGGTTTGTTTGTATTGGGTATATAATTTTGCAGGAGATGGCATCGCTCAATTTTTGTGAAAATAATCTTTTCCAAAGTTGCTTTTTCAGCAATTATAAAAAACGCTATTTTTAAGGATGACTATTGCCACAATAATAGGTTCGCTGGAAAAGATTGCACCTTCATTTTTACAGGAGGAATACGATAATGCTGGCCTGATAACCGGAGATAAGCATTGGGAATGCACCGGTATGTTGATTTCGCTTGACACGATAGAATCCGTAGTGAACGAAGCGATTGAAAAAAAATGTAACCTTATCATCGCCCATCATCCCATAGTTTTCAAAGGATTGAAAAAGATAAACGGGAAAAATTATGTAGAGAAAACGGTGATCAGTGCTATCAAAAATGACATTGCTATTTATGCCATTCATACCAATCTGGATAATGTGATTAACGGGGTGAATGGAAAAATTGCTGATAAAATCGGGCTTATTAACCGCAGCATCCTCATTCCCAAACAAAACCTGTTGCAAAAGCTGGCTGTTTTTGTACCAGTAAACTTTAAGGATAAAATTCTGACAGCAGTTTTTGCGGCTGGCGCCGGTAACATCGGTCAGTATAGTGAATGTAGTTTTGGAACTGAAGGCACCGGTACGTACAAAGCCGGCGAACATGCCCGGCCATTTGCAGGAAAAGTAGGGGAAAGGCACCAGGAGGCGGAAGTGAAGGTAGAAGTGATCTTCCCTTTGTGGCTTCAACAGCAGGTTGTAAAAGCCATGATCGAGACACATCCTTATGAGGAAGTAGCCTATGATGTGTACGATCTTTCCAACAAACACGATCAAACCGGCAGCGGGTTGGTAGGTTACCTGGAAAAGCCTGTGTCTGAAACTGAATTTTTAAAATTAATGAAGAAGGAATTCAAACTTTCTGTGATACGTCATACATCGTTTACGGGCCGCGAAGTAACAAAAGTAGCGCTGTGTGGCGGGGCCGGGAGTTTCCTTATATCGGCGGCAAAGTCAGCGGGAGCTGATGTGTACGTGACATCTGATGTTAAATACCACGAGTTTTTTGATGCGGAAGGGCAGCTTTTACTGGCAGATATCGGCCATTATGAAAGTGAACAGTTCACTACGGACCTCCTGTTTGATATTTTGAGGGAAAAATTCCCTAACTTTGCCGTCCTAAAAACGGGTGTCAGTACCAATCCTGTCAAGTACTTTTAGGCCTGTTGAACAAAGTTGATGTAGTACAAGTGAGTGACACAACAACTGATGCACAGCGTTTCGCAGCTGGTAAACAAAAAAATAAACAACAACAAATATATGGCAGCAGTAAAAGAATTTTCGGTAGAAGAAAAATTATCTTCACTGGTTCGCTTACAAAAAATTGATTGCAAACTGGATGAAGTGCAGATCCTCAAAGGCGAATTGCCGATGGAAGTAAAGGACCTGGAAGATGAGATTGAAGGGCTTCATGCCAGGCAAACGAGGGTTGAAGAGGAGATCAATGGTATCCAGGAATTTATTCAGCAGAAAAAAGACGGCATCACAGAAGCCAAGGCTTTGATCGCGAAATACGAAAAGCAAAGCGACAATGTGAAAAACAACCGCGAGTTTGAGGCGATCAATAAAGAAATTGAAATGCAGCAGCTGGAAGAAAAGCTTTGCGAAAAACACATTAAAGACGCCACTGAAGAAATAGGCGACAAAGCGCGGGCACTTGAAATCGCGAAAAAGGCGGTTGCAACCAAAGAAAATAATCTTAGCGGAAAGAAGTCTGAGCTGGAAAAGATCATCAGTGAAACAGAGAAAGAAGAAAAGCATTACAACAAGGATGCAGGCGCAGCAAGAAGCCATGTTGATGAAAGGTTATTAACGAGCTATGATCGCATTCGTAAAAACTATCGCAACGGCTTAGCAGTGGTACCGGTTGAAAGAGATAGTTGTGGTGGCTGTTTTCACGCCATACCTCCACAAAAGCAAAGCGAAATTAAATTGCGTAAAAAAGTGATGGTTTGTGAAAACTGCGGGCGTATCCTGGTGGATGCAGACCTTCATGATACCGTAGAAGTGAAATAAGTTATTCCCACTATATTTTAGCACCCATTCTTACTGAGTGGGTTTTTTTTTACCGCCATGTGAGTTTCCAATGGAGATGAGTGGTAAAGGTTTTCATTTCTGTTGACTGGGCAAAAAACGGAATTTTAGGGCCTGGACTTAAAAACATCTCCTAAACTATGATATGCAGACTCAAAATATATGATGGATAAAATTCTCAAAAGGTAGCGTTACTTCAAAGAATCTACCATCAACAATTCACTATTCACTATATTACTCTCGGTAAATAAAATTCATTACAACTTTACATTTTCTGTTTTACATTTATCCATGCTTTCTAAATTACATATACAGAATTACGCTATCATAGATGACCTGCAGATCAGTTTTTCAGGAAACCTTAATATTATAACGGGTGAAACAGGCGCCGGAAAAAGTATATTGATGGGTGCATTGAACCTGGTGCTCGGACAAAGAGCAGATAGCAGTGTACTACAGCAGCAGGATAAAAAATGCGTGGTGGAAAGTTGGTTCAGTATCAAAAAAAACAGCCAGGTGAACGATTTTTTTTTGGCAAACGATCTTGATCACGAGGACGAGATAATGATACGGCGTGAAATTGCTGTTAATGGAAAATCAAGAAGTTTTATCAATGATACGCCCGTAAATCTTTCACAGCTAAAGGCACTGAGCATCCTGCTGGTTGACCTGCACCAGCAGTTTGACACCCTTGAGTTGAATACGGAGAATTTTCAGAGGGATGTACTCGATGCCTTTGCAGAGAATGGAAAATTACTGCAGGAATTGAAAGGACAATTTGAAAAATATAGCAGGGCAAAAAACGAATTAGAAGCATTGCAGGTGCAACAAAATAATTCCAGTAAGGAGCTCGATTACAACCGTTTTTTATTTGACGAACTGGAAGACCTTGCTCTCAAAGAAAATGAATTAGAAAATTTAGATGCCGAAATTAAACTGTTGAGCAATGCAGAAAATGTGAAGCAACAATTGAGTGCAGTTTATTTTGAATTAAAAGACAGTGAGGAGCCGGTGGTTCAGCAGTTAAAATCTTTGATGCATAAAATGCGTTCATTGCATGAGTACCACCCGGATATGGAGGCCCTTTCAAAACGAATTCAAAGTGCCGTTATTGATATCCAGGATGTGGCAGATGAACTGGAACGCATAGATGATTCTGTGAGCTTCGATCAGCAAAGGATTGAATTGATCAATGAGCGTTTGTCGGCGGGATATAAACTCCTTAAGAAACACCAGGTAAATAATACCGCCGATTTGCTTCTGATCCAGGTTGATCTTCAACAAAAGCTTGAGGCAGTGTTAAATATTTCTGCTTCCATAGAAAAACAGGAAGCAGCCACAAAACAATTGTATGCTGAATGTAATAAAACAGCGGCAATCATTTCGTCCCGAAGAGGCGCCCAGGTAAAGTCTTTCGGTGCAAAAGTAAATGAGCTGTTAATGCAGGTAGGAATGCCCAATGCGCAATTAAAGGTGCAGTTGCAAACAACAGCTTTGTCGCAGAACGGAATAGATGAGATCGGATTTTTATTCGATGCTAATAAAAGCAATCGTTTCGAGCCGGTAAGTAAGGTTGCCAGTGGCGGTGAACTAAGCAGGCTTATGCTGAGTATAAAATCCCTGGTGGCACGAAAACTCGAACTGCCCACACTTATATTTGATGAGATCGATACCGGAATAAGTGGAGAAGCTGCCAAACAGGTGGGGCTCATTATGAAAGATCTTTCCGTAGAACACCAGTTGATCGCGATCACGCATCAACCGCAAATTGCCGCCCGGGCAACGGCTCATTATTTTGTTTACAAAGAAATTAAAGGGGATAAAATTGTCACCTCCATCCGGTTGTTAGACAATGATGAGCGCATTACCGTAATTGCCAAAATGCTGAGTGGCGAAAAGCCTACCGCGGCCGCTTTGGAAAATGCAAGAGAAATGGTGAGGAACTAAGGGGTGGATAGTCTTTTTCAAATGTAGGATTAATAGTCATTGCATACCCGTTACGCAACTGGCAACCGGTATCTGCTATTTTTAAAATATCTACCTTATTTTTACCAAAATTTAACCATCTTTCAACAATCAACTTATGGCATATAACTTACTGAAGGGAAAAAAAGGGATCGTGTTTGGTGCGCTTGATGAAAAATCTATTGCATGGATAACCGCTATCAAGTGTAAGGAAGAAGGCGCTGATATTGTACTTTCCAATGCTCCTGTTGCTTTGCGCATGGGAGAAATAAATAAACTTGCTGCCCAGGTAAATGCCCCTGTTATTCCCTGCGATGTGAGCAATGCAGAAGATGTTGATAATCTCATCACGAAATCCATGGAATATTTTGGTGGAAGTTTCGATTTTATACTTCATTCTATCGGCATGAGTGTGAATGTGCGTAAAGGGAAACATTATACAGAGATTGATTATACAAATAATATTAAGACTCTTGAAATATCTTCCATGAGCCTGCACCGGGTGTTGGCAACCTGTATGAAGAAAGATGCATTAAATGAGTGGGGTAGTGTTGTAGCGCTAACCTATATTGCTGCCCAGCGTGTTTTTCCTGATTATAATGAAATGGCCGATGCTAAGTCATTGCTTGAAAGCGTAGCCCGGAGTTTTGGTTATCATTATGGCGTTAAGAAGCACGTAAGGATAAATACCATATCCCAATCGCCTACACGAACTACAGCCGGCAGCGGTGTGAAAGGGTTTGACGGCTTCATGAATTACGCAGAAAAAATGAGCCCGCTTGGAAATGGGACAGCAGAGGACTGCGCTAACTATTGTGTGATGATGTTTAGCGATATGACCAGGATGGTAACGATGCAAAATCTATTTCATGACGGGGGATTTTCATACACCGGGGTAACACAGGCGGTTGTAGAACAGATGGAGAAGTAATTGCAGCGCCAGCGGATTAATAAAAAAGCCTGCATCACCTAAGTGCATGAGGAGGCACCAGATGATTTATATTCGTTGTGAATGTTGAAGTCAGGATAATGCCAGATTTTTTATCCCGGATATACCCAGGAACTTACGAAGCTCAGGGTTTGGGTTGATTTTTTTCTTCCTCAGTTTTTATGTCTTTAAACAGTTGTTCCATTTTATCAACATAGTCAAGCGTGTCATCTATAAAGAAATTTAATTGAGGCATGCTTCTTAGTTGGTGCCTTACTCTTGCAGTAAGTTCCTTTTTTATTTCCCAGGCTTTTTCCTGTATTTTATTAAGAGCTGCAACCGGATCCTTTACTTTAAAAAAGCTTAAATAAATACGTGCATCAAAAAGGTCGGGTGTAATCTTTACAGAAGAGATAGAGATCATTCCACCGTCCATCATAGCAAGGCCGAGGCGTTGAAATATTTCATTCAGGTCTTTTTCCAGCACTGCCGCCACCTGCTTTTGTCTTTTTCCTTCGATCATGAGTTTGCACTTTTTTCGTGGCAAAATTACTTACTTTGTGCGTGTATATTCCTTTTATATTTTTAAAATTTCATGAAGAGCTTACGAACGATTTTCAAATACATAAAAAAATATCCGGGCCTGGTGGTCACTTATTTTGGATTTAATGTACTTTCTGCAGTTTTTGGAGTGATTTCTCTTGGTTTGCTGAGTCCTTTCCTGATGCTGATATTCAAACAAGGCGATGCACTTAAGGCAGTCTCCGGAACAGGCTTTTTCAGCCGGATTAATCCCGTTAATCATTTTAAAGAATGGGTATACAATATATTAAATGAACCTGGTGGCAATATAAAAGCTTTAATGATCATCTGCCTGGTGGTGTTCGGATCCATTTTGTTAAAAAATATTTTTGCGTATTTAAGTATGTATTTTTTGAATCCTATCCGCAACCATATATTAAATGACATGCGTAGTAATATGTATGGAAAAATATTACAGCTACCCATTGGTTACTTCAGTGAACAGCGTAAGGGTGATATCATGAGCAAACTTTCGAATGACCTGAATGATGTAGAAGTTTCAACGATCAGCGTACTGGAGAGTATTTTTAGGGAGCCCATTACCATTATCCTGTTTTTTATTTACATGGTGCTTCTTAGTCCGCAGCTAACCTTATTCCTGGTAATTTTCCTGCCGGTAGCCGGGCTTATCCTTGGCAGGATCGGGCGTTCCTTGAAAAAGGAGAACAGAGAGGTACTGCAGCAATTCGGCAGGTTGTTCTCAACTATTGAAGAAACGTTGGGGGGTATCCGCATTATAAAGGCTTTTAATGCTGAAAAGAAAATGCAGGCTAAGTTTGAGAATGAGAATGAGGCCATGTATCATTTAAAGAATAAGGCTAACCGTCGCCGTGACCTGGCATCGCCGGTATCGGAAGCATTGGGAGTAACGGCCGTTTTATGTATCCTGGGGTACGGGGGCAGGCTGGTATTGAGCGGTGATCCATCCTTTACTTTGAATGCAGGCGATTTCCTGGCCTACATTGCCATTTTTACGCAGCTGATACAACCGCTCAAGGCGCTGTCAAGTGCTTCCTACAACGTGCAGAAAGGTGCGGCAAGTATTGAACGGATAGAAAGTATGATCAATGAAGAGGTAAGCATAAAGGAGATCGTGAACCCAAAACACCTGGAAGCGTTTACCCATTCAGTTGAGTTTCGCAATGTTAGTTTTAGTTACGGGGATGTGGTTATATTAAAAAACATAAACCTCGTTATAGAAAAAGGGAGGACCGTTGCACTTGTAGGCAGCAGCGGTGCCGGAAAAAGTACACTGGCAGATTTGGTACCGAGGTTTATTGATGCCGGTGAAGGGGAAGTACTGATCGATGGCATCAACATCAAAGATTATACCCTGCACAGCATCCGCAGCCAGATGGGCATTGTAACACAGGAAGCAATCCTGTTTAATGACACGATTGCCAATAATATTGCCTTGGCAAAAGACAATGCTGGAAAGGATGAGATCATCCAGGCTGCGATTATTGCCAATGCTGCAAAATTCATTGAGACAAAAGAGCAGGGATATGAAACCAATATCGGCGACCGTGGGCTAAAACTCAGCGGAGGCGAACGCCAGCGCATGACCATTGCCAGGGCTGTATTAAAAAATCCACCCATACTCATTCTTGATGAAGCTACCTCATCGCTTGATACGGAAAGTGAAAGGCTTGTGCAGGATGCCATCAATCATTTGATGAACAACCGGACCTCTATTGTTATTGCACACCGGTTGAGTACCATCCGGCATGCAGATGAAATCGTTGTTTTGCAGAAGGGTGAAATTGTAGAACGTGGAACACACGACAGCCTGATTGCACACAATGGTTTTTATAAGCGGCTGGTAGATATGCAGGAAGTAAAGTAACGTGTACAAGAACTCTTTTTAAAATAGCTCTGCCCAATACACTTTTATAAATAGCTAAGCCACCATTTTTCTTTGTGATTCGTTTTATATTTATCATACCATTTGCACAGCGGATATAAAAGAATAATTACACAAATCCAAACAAGGTAAACGATCCATAAACTATATCCTTCCCCTGGAATTTGGAACATAAAAGGTAAATTCTGCATGGCAGTGATGGCATCCTGCAATGAATGACCCCTCGCAAAAAAACAAACAGCGCTGATGAAGTGGATAAGGTAAAGGTGGATGATGTAATAAAAAAATGCTGTTCTGCCAAAGACCAGCATTTTATCTGTAAAACTATTTTTTATTTTTTCTAAAAATGCCAGCATCAATAAAGCTGGTCCGATGGTAATACACATATACACCAGGGAAGGAGGATATTTATTCACTTTTATAAATGACAGGAATGTGTACAGGCTGTCTCCCTGGGTCGTCCATGCAACGGGATCGCCATAAATATTTATTAATCGTAGTGCGGCGAAAAAAAAGATTAAGCCTAATCCCAACCGGATAAATATCTTTCTTCTTTGATCTACAGAGAATTTTTGGGTAAAGAAAACGCCAAAGCAGTAACCCAGCAGCATTAGGCCGGTCCAGGCAAGAAAGGGATACACGATCAATGCATAATGATTGGGCGCAAAGGCATAAGGAGCAAATTGTCCATGGTGCAGCAGGTCCCACCAAAAGTTGGTTTTGAAACCAGGTGCTGATTCTGGTATATCTAATAAATTATGCCCTGCCACAATCAGTAGCCCGATTGCGAATATAATTTTGAAAGGAAGCCGTATAGCGAAACCAAGTATCAGCATGCTGATTCCGATAGCCCAGATCACCTGGAAAGGGATTACATTATACAAAGGATTAAAAGTCCATCCCAGGGAAATGATGATCCATTCTGCTGTAATTAGCCAAAGTCCTCTTTTGATTAAAAATATGCTCAGTGTTTTTTTTGTTTTTCGTAAACTTTGAAGGTAGATAGAGGTGCCAGAAAGAAAAACAAAAATGGGTGCACAAAAATGAGTGAACCAGCGGGTAAAAAATAAAGCCGGTGTGGTGGTTGCCAGGTTTAACGGGTCGTCGGTATTAGCGGAAATGTGAAAATAATCCCTGGTGTGGTCAAGTGCCATAATTACCATTACGATGCCGCGGAGTACGTCGATGGACTCAATTCTTTTTTGGAGTGTTAGGGGTTGTTGCACGTAAAAAAACTTTTATTCCGTTCAATAATTATTCCTTAAATAATACAATAAAAATTCCACTTTACACCAAGATTACTCATCGCTGTTAACAAAGTACCGCGTACGGGTTTTGTCCTTTATTTTACCGGTGTACCTAATCCATCACTTCATAAACCATCATCGGGTTAGATTTATTCTTCAAACTCACTTCGCCCACTATCAGGCAGTTGAATGACTCTTTTACTTTCTGGTACGCCGTTTCGTTGATAAGGATTTGTCCTTCTTTAGCAGCAGATTGCAGGCGTAGGGCGGTATTAACAACATCGCCTATAACGGTATAGTCTAAGCGCCGTAGTTTGGCGGAACCAATATTGCCCGAAATCATTTCGCCACTGTTGATGCCAATAGATACTTTTGGTGTAAACGAAATATGCGCTGAGTTTGGCGGTAATTTTTCAACCAATGTTCTTACGGCCAGAGCAGCATCTATGGCCCTGTCAAGGTGATAATCGCCCCGGAAAACTGCCATGATAGCATCGCCGATAAATTTATCAATGTAGCCGCCCTGTGCGATGATCTCTTTCACCATTACGTCGAAGTAATTATTCAGGAGTTTTACTACAATATCTGCAGGTGCATGTTCGCTGATGGAAGTAAAGCTGCAGATATCTAAAAATACAACGGTTGCTTCCACTGTTTCATTGGCCATCAGAGAAGATTCAAATTCGCGGCCGCCCATAAAGTTTAGCACCGCCTCATCAACATACATTTTAAGAATGTTATTTTCTTTGATGGCCTTTAAGGTTTCGCGGATCTGCCGCACGTGCACCAGCGTTTTCTCCATTGTAAGTTCAAGGTCTTCAAAGTTGATTGGTTTGGTTATAAAATCAAAGGCACCGCGGTTCATGGCAGTACGGATATTGTCCATGTCACCATACGCGGAAACGATCACAGATTTTATCAAAGGACTTGATTCCGCCAGTCGGCTCAACAAGGTAAGGCCATCCATTTCCGGCATATTGATGTCGCTTAAAACGATATCAATATCCGGGTGCGACTCAATTTTATTGAGGGCATCCTTACCATTTACGGCAAAAATAAATTCATATTTCTGCTCTCTGATCTTCTGACGAAATTTCTGTTTGATGAGCATTTCCAAATCCGTCTCATCGTCAGCCACCAAAATCTTTGCCATCAGTTTATCGTTTTAAGTTTTTCTTTTAAAAGGGCGAAGTCAACAGGTTTCGTCAAAAAATCATCGGCACCTAATTCTTTTGCCATATTAAAATTCTCTGCGTCACCGTAAGCTGTTATCATCATTACGAGAGGTGGTGGTTTTACATATTTTTGTTTGATATGCTCTAACAGCTCCAACCCGCTCATCCCGGGCATGTTGATGTCTGATAAGATCAAGACAGCTTCATGTTCATGTTTATTAAGATAAATAAGTGCCTCTTCGCCGGAAAAAGCAAATACGAATTCCATTTCCTGGCTTTTGATTTCCTTCCGGAATCGCTGTTCGAAAAGAAATTGTACATCCTTTTCGTCATCTACAACTAAAATTTTCATGAAATGAATATAGGGTTTATATATGTAAAATAATTATAAATTCGGCGCCTTCACCCTCTTTTGAATTTACCTTTAACTGTCCAGCATGACCTTTGCTAATGATATCATAACTCATGCTTAGCCCGAGGCCGGTACCGCTACCTGTAGGTTTGGTGGTAAAGAAAGGCTGAAAAATTTTATCCAATATTTTTGCCGGGATACCGGACCCATTGTCTGCTACAGTGATAATTATATCCCGGCCGGTTGCGGTAGAATGAGACTTTGTGGTAACTGATACTGTCGGTTCGTAAGTTATCAGGCCCGTTGGTTTTTCAGAACCTGTTAGGTTGGCAGCATTTTTTTTCTTTTCTGCTACCGCATAAAATGCATTTGTAATTAAATTTAAAATTACCCTGCCAATATCCTGAGGTATTATATTGATGTTGCCGATGGTTTCATCATAATCTGTTTTCAAAGTGGCATTTAAAGATTTGTCTTTTGCACGAAACCCATGATAACCTAAACGCAAGTACTCATCACATAACGCATTGATATCTGTTGGTTCCTTTTGCCCGCTGCTGCTGCGGGAGTGTTGGAGCATGCCTTTTACAATTGCATCGGCACGTTTGCCATGGTGATTTATTTTTTCTGAATTTTCTTTTATATCGTTTGCAATAGCTTTTACTTCTTCCGTATTTCCTCTGTCTGCTTCATCAACCAATTCAGTTATCAATTCCCGGTTTACTTCAGAAAAATTATTTACAAAATTCAACGGATTTTGAATTTCATGGGCAATTCCTGCAGTAA
>JACMPR010000319.1 GCA_014377385.1 Ferruginibacter sp.
CTGGAGAACGGCGCTGATTATATTTTACAGGGCTCTATAAATTCAATTGTAGATGCATATAAAAAGAAAAAATCAGTTACTTACCAGGTTAACCTCGAACTTACCAATATTGAAACAAATGAAGTGGTGTGGATGGGCGACAAGAAGATCGCTAAACTGGTAAAAAATTGATTAATCACCCGGGGTAATGCTAAGCCTCTGATTCATACGCGTTTTTTTTCTCAGCGTTAGATAGCTTTTAGTGCATTCATTAAAAACTTCACAAATCTTATTTTTATCTTTCTTTTCTCTGTGGTTTAAACAGAAAAAACTACCCCCATAAAATGAAACATGTAGTAAAACGGGTATGGTCATTTGTGTTGCTGCCCGTTTTCTTTTTTTCCTGTAGTACTTACCAAAGATCAATGGATAAATATTATGTAGCTGTAGAGGCGCATGATTATGATAAGGCTATACAAAGACTTAATAAAGATAAATTTATTAAACGCAGCCGTAACCGGTTGTTGTATTTTATGGAGGCTGGTAAAATGTACCGGTTAAAAAGCGATTACACCAGCAGCAACGGGTATTTCAATAAGGCCGATGATTTCATAGAAAGTTCAAAGAAATCTGCGGTAGATGTTGTTGTTGGTAACCTGATCAATCCAATGCAACAAGTCTATCGGGGTGAAGATTTTGAGCAGTACATGCTGCATTTTTACAAAGCCCTTAATTATTCTTCGCTGGGGCAAATGAACGAGGCGCTTGTTGAAGCAAGAAGAATCACGTTAGCGCTGGATGCCCAGTCAGATAAATTTAAAAATAAGGATCGAAGGTATAGCGTTGATGCCTTTGCGTTTAATCTTCAGGGGATGATCTACGAAATGGGAGGGGATATGAACAATGCTTTTATTGCTTACCGTAATGCTGCAGATGTTTATGTAAAAAGTGGGAACAGTTACTACGGCGTTACCATTCCCGAACAGTTAAAAAAAGACCTGTTAAGAACAGCCTCTGCAATGGGCTTTGCGGGTGAAACGGACCGGTATGAAAAAATGTTCAAAACAGCCTATAAACAAGAAAATACGCAGGGTGGAGAATTGATACTTTTCCTTGAAGAAGGTAGGGCACCGGTAAAAGAGGAAAGGAATTTTGTGCTCACCAGTGCAGCAGGTTCTACCGGAAATTTTAGTTTTATAGACCAGGACGGATACACCGCCAATATTCCATTTAGTTACAATTCCTACGGCATTTCTGAAAGTAAGTTAAGCGCTGTTCGCGTAATAAGGGTTGCGATGCCGGTTTACAGGATCGCTTACCCTCAAAGGTCGAGCACGTCCATCTCCGTTAATGGAAATTCTTACACAGTGCAGCTGGCCCAGGATATTAATAATCTTGCTGTAAATATTCTTAAGGAACGATTTTTTGCTGAAATGGTCAATGCACTTGCAAGACAACTGACTAAAAAATTATTAGAAAAAGGCACACAGGCTGCTGCACAAGGGATTGCCAAAAGTCAGGAGAAAAAGGTGGCTGACAATGCTACCGAGTCAGAGAAAGAAAAGAAGAAGCAGCAAAATGCAGACAATGCTAAGGCTGTCGGTGAGATCGCGGGGTTACTGATTAATGTTGCCAATACCATCACCGAAAAAGCGGATACCCGTAACTGGCAAAGTCTCCCTGCATTTGTAAGTTACGTCCGCATTCCTTTGTCGGCAGGGGAGAATAATGTCAATGTAACTTCCAACGGTAAAGTAAAAATCATTAAAGTAAACGGAGGTAAAGGCCTGCAAATGATGAGTGAAACGATAGATTGATCTTACAGCTTTATCTCTTCATCACTATCATCAAAAAACCTGAATTCGGTCAGATGATAAGTGGAGTTTGATTTTACCTTTACTTTTTGTTTGTATTTCCAGCTCCACTTCATACGGCGGGATGGAAAACCACAGGTGAGATAAGTAAAGAGTATAGGATGTACTTCTATCGTAAGTCCTTTGTGACGCTGCATAATGAGATAGCTTAAATTCTTTGCTATTTCATCTTCCAATATCAATGTCGACGATATTTTTCCCGTGCCATTACAGCTTGGGCATATCTCACTGGTGTTGATATTCATTTCCGGCTTCATCCGCTGCCGGGTGATTTGCATCAACCCAAATTTTGTTATGGGTAGAACGGCATGTTTGGCCCTGTCTGTTCTCATGTACTGGTCCATCGCATCAGCAAGCTTTTTCTTGTTTTCCATCAGCTTCATATCAATGAAATCCACTACTATGATGCCGCCAAGATCCCGCAACCTTAACTGGCGTGCAATCTCTTCAGCTGCTTCCAGGTTGGTTTCCAGGGCGTTCTGTTCCTGGTTATTGCTCACGCTTTTGTAGCCGCTGTTTACGTCAATTACATGCAATGCTTCGGTATGTTCTATTATCAGGTAAGCCCCGCTCGGCAGATTTACTGTTTTGCCAAATGCCGCTTTTACCTGTTTGGTAATCCCGAAATTATCGAATATAGGTAAACCGTTATTATAATAGGCAACGATATCAGCTTTGTCTGGAGCAATGCGTTGAATATAATTCTTTGTGTCTGCGAAGATGGTTTTATCATTTACCACGATGCGGTTAAAATCTTCATTCAACAGGTCACGCAACATACTGTTGGTTTTGCCTTGCTCGCTTAAGATTTTTGCCGGGGGAACCGCCCCTTTTAAATTATGCTGAATTGTTTTCCAGGTATTTTCGAGGCTTAAAAGGTCTTCATGCAATTCTGCAGTATGTTTGCCTTCTGCAGCAGTCCGAACAATTACGCCCAGGTTTTTTGGCTTGATTGCTTCAATGATTTTATGAAGCCTTTTTCTTTCTTCCGAAGAATGGATTTTTCTGGATACAGCGACAATATCATTAAATGGAGTAACAACTACAAAACGCCCGGGCAGGGATAGTTCGCAACTCAAACGTGGACCTTTTGCTGCGATAGGTTCTTTAAGTATTTGCACCAATACATTCGGCTTGCCACTCAACACTTCTGTTATCTTCCCGGTCTTAATAATTTCGGGCTCTACTTTAAATTTAGCAAATTCAAAGCTGTCAGCCTCTTTCTCATTAATGGATTGGGTGGTAAATTTGAGAATAGATCTTACGTAAGGGCTCAGATCTGTGTAGTGAAGGAATGCGTCTTTTTCAAATCCCACCTCTACAAAAGCAGCATTCAGACCGGGGATCAGTTTTTTCACCTTTCCCAGGTAAAGGTCTCCCACAGCAAAGCTTGCATCAGTTTTTTCACTATGCAGCTCCACTAATCTTTTATCTTCCAGCAGAGCAATTTCAACACCCTGCGGCACCGCATTTATTATTAATTCCTTGGTCAAGCGAAATTTTTTTTAAAACCTTAATGCATTACGGAAGGAAAACATAGATGGCATAAATAATTGCGGCCTGAAGCCATAATTATTTATGCATATAGATGAGTGCCGGGAATGAGGATAGCCGGCACCGGTAAAAAAGAAGCGATTTACTTCTTCTTATGACGGTTCTTTCTTAAACGTTTTTTACGCTTATGAGTAGCGATTTTATGACGTTTTCTCTTTTTACCACAAGGCATGCTAAGTCTTTTATTGTTTAAAAAATATTTGTATAAAGTGTTGTTCTTTTATCTTTCTTATTTAAGCATTTTGATCCTGTTGTCAATTTCCTTAACAGACCTGGGATCATTTGAAACAATTCTCTTCAATATAGTGTACCATTTAATCGCTTGTTCTTTTTCTCCTTTCGCAGCATAGGTGTCGGCAAGAAATGCGATGGCTTCAAAATTGTTTGGCTCCCGGGCAATTATTTTTTGCAACCGCTCCAAGGCTTTATCGTACTGTCCCGAAACTACGCCACCAATAGCGAGTACCAACTGGGCCTTCATATTGTTGGAGTCTTTCCGTACAACGGCCAGTAACTCCTGGATGCCTTTCATCGTTTCCTGTGGATCCCCGTTCCGGCCTTTGCCGTAAACATAACAACTGCCAAGGCCAATTCTAAGATCATCATTATCAGGGTTAAGCTTTATCGCCCTTTCAAAAAGGGTGATGGCCTCCGTGGTTTCCCAGCTTAGTTTAGGCTCATCGTGTTCGCCTCTGAGGTTATCTAAAAATAATCGGGCTGCGAAGGTGAGGTTTTTTTCTGAATTATCCAACTTAGCGGCTTCACTAATGTAAAAAGCATAAGGTTCAAAGAGCTGGATACTGTCTTTCCAGAATTTTGCCAGGCTGCTATATGCCATAATTTGTTGGGATTGTACGTCGCCTCTTTTCACACTGTTTTCAAGCGATGAAACATATAGAATCTGCGAGGGAGGCAGCTTTGCCTTAGCAGTGTCGATAAATTTTTCAATGTTAAAACTGCTGATCCCGGCCCCGGAAGGGTTGGTAATGGGCGCTTTTTTGGGTTCGGAGGTGCGGCCAAATATGAACAGGAATATTACTGATAATATTCCTGCTGCGGCTAAAATAAGTTGCTTTTTCACTTCAAAATAAAAATTGAACCTGCCCAATGGTAGGCAGAGCGCAAAGGTACACTAGTCTTCTCCTTCTTCCTTAACTTCGGGAACCTCTTTGATATGAGGTGATGATTTTATTTCCTGCACAAATTCTTTTGCAGGCTTAAATGCCGGAATAAAATGTTCCGGAATAGCCACAGCTACGTTTTTTTTGATATTACGGCCAATTTTTGCTGCCCGTTTCTTAATTATAAAGCTGCCAAACCCCCGGATATACAAATTTTCTCCCCCTGCAAGAGAAGCTTTAATTTCCCTGAACATCGTTTCCAACGTTACAAGAACATCCACCTTTGGGATGCCTGTTTTGTCCGATATTTTATTGATGAGGTCTGCCTTTCTCATATTAGAAATATTTTAAGCAGTAAGTTAGAAAAAATAGTTGAAAATTCAAAAATAAGAGGGTGATTATCAATAGGTTTGCAGAAATATTTTTTAGATTCAATGGCTGGCAACAAAAAGGAAATATTTTTTACCCAAAGTTTGTTAAAGTGGGATAAAGAAGAGAATTCACGTGAAATGCCCTGGAAAGGAGAGAAAGATCCATACCGGATATGGTTAAGTGAAATTATTCTTCAGCAAACGCGTGTAGAACAAGGCCTGGCATACTATAACAGGTTTATTAAAAATTACCCAACTATTCAAAAGCTGGCCCTTGCCCCCGAAAAAGATGTTTTTAAATTATGGGAAGGCCTTGGTTATTATACCAGGTGCAAAAATTTGATTGCTACAGCAAAGTACATTTCGACAGAATTGAAAGGGCTATTTCCCGCAGACTATGAATCCATCTTACAGCAAAAAGGAATAGGTCCGTACACTGCTGCCGCCATTGCTTCCTTTGCTTTCAACCTGCCACATGCTGTCTTAGATGGAAACGTTATGCGGGTGCTTGCCAGGTTTTTTGGAATTAAAACTCCGATCGACAGCAACGAGGGCAAAAAATTATTTGTTGAACTTGCTGGTAAATTATTAAACAAAAATGCAGCGGCTGTGTACAACCAGGCCATTATGGATTTTGGCGCAACAGTGTGCAAACCCCAATTACCATTGTGTTCAAAATGTATATTGGCTGATAAATGCATTGCCTGTTTACTGGACTCGGTGAACGAATATCCCGTCAAATCAAAAAAACTTATTAAGAAGCACCGTTGGTTTTATTACCTGCTCGCAGAAAGCAAGGGGAAATTTCTCGTAAGAAAACGGCAATCAAAAGATATCTGGCAAAACCTCCATGAATTTTTCCTGTTCGAGGCAGGCAGTCAGCTTTCCCTGGAAGAGATTATCGCTTTACCCGAATTTAAGAAAGTAGCCGGTGAAAAAGCGGAGTTGTTGCATGTTTCTAAAACCTATAAACAGCAATTGACACACCAGACCATTCACGGTTCTTTTATCCATATTAAGCTGCAAAACAGGGTCCTGGCAGAAGGGTACCTTGATCATACCAAAGCCACCTTTTTTAAACTCGCATTTCCGAAATTCATCACTGCATACTTCGCGGAACGACCAGGTTTTTTCAATGCAGAAGTTTAAATTTTCAACAGAAGGTTTGTAAGATAAAATTGTATCTTTAAATTTGTTGTAAAGCAATGGGGTAAACAAAAAGCTCACAAGTACAAAGAAATAACATGCGAGGCGTAAACAGAGTAATGCTTATCGGTAACTTAGGAAAAGATCCTGACATGCAATTCCTGGAAGGTAATATCGGTGTTGCAAAATTTTCATTGGCCACAACAGAAACTTTTAAGGATAGAAGCGGGAAATTAATCTCGCAAACAGAATGGCATACAGTTGTCTTATGGCGTGGTCTTGCTGAACTGGCTCAAAAATATTTACATCGGGGTAGCCTGGTTTACATTGAGGGCCGTTTAAAAACACGGAGTTGGGAAGACAAAGAAGGTAATAAGAAATTTGCAACGGAGATCGTGGGCGATAACCTTATTATGTTGGACAAGCGAGGCGATGGTACACATCCGGGCCATGGAATAGAGGGCGGCGATAATCCGGCCTTGCCTGAAGAATTACCTACAGATGAAAATGGCGAAGAAAGATTGCCATTTTAAGTCTTAATATTTACGGAATATATTTCCGGTAAATAATTTTTTATTTAAATACTTTCCATTGGACACTCATTCGGTTTTGGAGACCGTCAATTTCTTTCCTGTTTTACTGGCAATAACCCCCGCGGCTAACATCATTCTTATTTTCATTATTTTCCTCCTGCTCATTCTATCCTTCTTTGTGGCCGGCAGCGAAGTGGCCTACTTTTCATTAACAGCAAAAGATATTAATATTTTAAAAACCAGGCGGCAACCTTCCTTCAGGAGAATCGTTAATCTGCTGGAGCAGCCAAAGATTTTACTCGCCTCGATGCTCATCACCAATAGCTTTGTAAATATTGGTATCATACTCATTTCCAATTTACTGATCAACGACTGGCTTAGTGCTTACCACATGGCTTTTTACCTTAATTTTTTAATTAAAGTGGCGTCGGTAACCCTCTTACTGGTGTTGTTTGCAGAAGTGCTCCCAAAGGTTTGGGCTACCCATCACAAGGTTTGGTTTGCAGCCACGGCTTCCCTGGTTATAGAGATATTCAATAGTGTTTTTTACAGGTTAAGCAAAAGACTGGTGCGCTTTAGTGATAATATTGAAAAGAAAGTTTCTTCAGAAAATTCTTCTTCTATGGATAGCCGGAGCCTGGATTATGCCATCGATCTGTTACCTGAAGACGAAGCAACCATTGAAGAGAAGCAGATATTAAAAGGGATTCGCAAGTTCGGCGATACAACCGTAAAGCAGATCATGCGTACAAGGATGGACGTTAGTGGTATCTCAACTGCTGTTTCTTTTGCGGATGTTATAAAACAGGTAGAAGAGTTACATTATTCCCGCATCCCGGTTTATAAAAACAACCTCGACGAAATTGCAGGTATGTTGCATACAAAAGATCTCCTGCCGCATTTGAATGAACAACACAATTTTGACTGGCATGCATTGATGCGGATTCCTTACTTTGTGCATGAGCAAAAATTAATTGAAGACCTTCTGCAGGAATTCAGGATGAAACGGATCCATTTTGCCATCGTGGTAGATGAGTTTGGCGGCACTTCAGGTATTGTTACCCTGGAAGACATTATGGAAGAAATTATTGGTGATATCAAAGATGAATTTGATGATGAAGAAAGCGGTAATAAAAAGATCGATGACTTTAATTATATATTTGAAGGGAAGACGATGATCAACGATGTTTGTAAAGCAATGAATCTTCCTCCAGATACTTTCGAAAAGATCCGGGGCGAAAGTGATTCACTTGCAGGGTTAGTGCTTGAAATCGCAGGAGAATTTCCGCAGGTAAACGAAAACCTCACCAGTGTTGATTTTACATTTATCCCACTCGAAATTAATAAAAACAGGATCGATAAAGTAAAAGTCATCATTCAACCTGGAAAAACGCAGAAAGCATAGCATGAAAAACATTAAATTGTTTCTTGGCATCGTTATTATGACATCCTTAAGTTGGATAGCCTGCAACTCCACCCATACTTCAAAAAAGAATGGATATTTCAGAATAAATCTGCCCGAACACAAATACCTTTCTTTCGATAAACCCGATTTTCCTTTCAGCTTCGATTACCCTGCTTACGCATCCATTATCAAAGACAGTACTTATTTCGATAGCAGTCCTGAAAACCCCTACTGGATTAATGTTGATTTTCCAACGATGAATGCACGTATCTTTTTAAGTTATAAGATCATTGGCGGAAATGCAGTTTATAAAATAAAAAAGGGGGATGGCACTTACAGGGATTCAGTTGCAGTGAACCAGTTTGATAAAATGGTGAATGATGCATTTAATCTCACCAATAAAAATGACGCCATCGCAACATCTATCAGAGACAGTGTATTCCGCACCCAGCTGGGTATATCCGGTGTTTATTTCAGGGTGGGTGGTAATGCGGCTACCGCAAGGCAGTTCTATGTAAGCGATACCTCCAAAAACTTTTTAAGAGGTGCTTTGTATTTTGATGCTACCCCCAATGCAGATTCTTTAAAACCGGTACTTGATTTCTTACAGGTTGATATGGATCATTTAATTAATAGCTTTCGATGGAAATAGGCGATCGTTTGAATCGGTCAATAAGCATTTATGACCTAAGATATTCATCATTCACCTCTTTACTTATCCTGCCTGTTTAGTCGTATTTTTGCCGATATGATAGCGATAGACAATGTTTTGGTAAGCGACCAGATCATCCGTGATCAGTTTGTATGCGATCTTACCAGTTGCAAAGGCGCTTGTTGCGTTGATGGCGATGCGGGCGCACCATTAAATAAAACAGAACTTAAAAATATTGATGAAGTGTTGGAAGAAGTACTTCCCTATCTGAATGATGAAAGCAAAATGGAAATTGAAAGGCAGGGCAGGTACGTTTATGACAAAGAATTTGGATGGGTAACGCCAACCATCAACAGCAAGGTTTGTGTTTATGGAATATTTGATCAGAATGGAATTGTAAAGTGCGGAATAGAACAGGCTTACCTGGATGGAAAAGTGAAATGGAAGAAACCTATTAGTTGTCATTTGTTCCCGGTGATTGTTACCAAAAGCAAAGACGGCACTACAGAATTTGCAAATTATGAGCCGCGTGAAGATAACTGTAAGGCGGCTTGTGCACTTGGAAAAAAGCTAAAAATTCCTGTTTACCAGTTTTTAAAAGAACCATTAATAAGAAAATTTGGCGAACAGTTTTACGGGGCCCTCGAAGCTACGGCCCTGCATTTAAAAAAATAATTTAACAGAGTTGATATAAAAAATATTCAATGAAAAGAACCCACCGCTTCTTATTTCCAATTTCATTTTCTTTTTTTCTTTTTTCCTGCTCGGTTAATAAAGCCAGGATCGACAACAACCTCGAGAAATATTTTAAGGCTAAAAATGTGGAAGGATGTTTTACCATGCTTAACAATGCGGATGGCCAGGTAACAGTTTACAACATGTCGATGGATACAGTAAGAGTAACACCGGCCTCTACGTTTAAAATCATCAACTCCTTAATTGGTCTTCAAACAGGTGCGATAACGGGCGAAAACATGATCATTAAATGGGATGGAGTCAAGCATTCCAACAATGACTGGAATAAAAATATGGACATGACGGAGGCTTTCAAAGTAAATTGTGTGCCATATTACCAGGAAGTAGCCAGGCGTATTGGAAAAGACACGATGAAGCGCTGGATCGACAGCCTTTCTTACGGTAATAAAAATATTAAAGGACCTATCGATTCATTCTGGCTGAACAACCAGCTTAAAATTTCACCGGACGAACAACTTGGTTTACTTAAAAGATTGTATTTCGATCAACTGCCATTTCGTAAATCAGTACAACAAATTGTAAGGGATGTTATGTTGCAGGAAGACAAAACAAATTATAAATTAAGTTACAAGACCGGTTGGGGTTTCGATGAGGAAAACAATTCCATCGGCTGGGTCACCGGCTGGATAGAAGAAAACCGGCATGTTTATTTCTTTGTTACATTAGTAAAATCAAAGGACAAAAACATCGATATGAAAAGAGTTACAATGGACATAAGCCGGGATATTTTGAAAGAGCTTGGTTTTTTTGAAGGGAAAAAGTAAAATACACAATTTTTATCTTTCGCACGGAAATGGGCAGCCCTCTTTTTTCCTTGAAATTACCGCGGCCATTTCTCCTTTTCTTAACAAGTGCTGCTTCAATATTCGGTAATTTTACCACAACTTTATGCCCCAATTTCAATACATAGAATTTTTATTGCTACTGATCATTATCCCTTTGCTTGTTGCGATATTTTTGTACGCCCTGGCTAAAAAAAAAGCGATCGGTAAAAAAATAGGGGATCCATTACTTGTCAAAGAATTATCCGCTGGTTACAGTGCTCCCGCATTTCTAAAAAAATTCATCCTGATTGTATTTGCTTTTGGAATACTTGTGTTGGTACTTGCAAACCCCCGCAGCGCTGCAAGTGAACAAAAGATCAGCCGGAATGGTATTGATATAATGTTCGCGTTGGATGTGAGCAAAAGTATGTTGGCGCAGGACATAAAGCCATCAAGGCTTGACAGGGCAAAACAAGTGCTCAGCCGGTTGGTTGATAAATTAGATAATGACAGGATTGGTATCGTGATATTTGCCGGAAAAGCATACCTGCAGATGCCTCTCACGGCCGATCATGCGGCAGCAAAAATGTACCTGTCGTCCGCCACTACCGAATCTGTCCCCTCACAGGGTACCGTAATCGGCGACGCTCTAAATATGTGCAATGCATCCTTCAACGCAAAGGAAAAAAAGTACAAGGCCGTGGTTTTAATCAGTGATGGGGAAGATCATGATGGGCAGGCAGTAAAAATAGCGGAAGAAATAGCGGCGTTGGGGGTAACGATATTTACCGTGGGAATCGGATCGCCACAGGGAGCGCCGCTTATCGATGAGACAACAAATGAATGGAAAAAAGACAATGATGGCAACACTGTTATATCAAAATTAAATGAAAGTGGGTTGCAATCCATTGCCCAAAAAGGAAACGGTCTGTATGTCCTGTTCAACAATACAGATGCGGTGGTTTCAACCATCACTTCGCAACTAAGCAATTTGGACCAGCGAAATGTAACAGATGATTCCCTGGTAAATTATAAAAGCTATTTCCAGTATTTTCTGGGAATTGCATTCCTGTTCCTGCTCGTAGAAATCTTTATTACTGAAAGAAAAAAGTTGAAGAATGATTATTTTAAATTGAAGCCAACGATTGCTGTCCTGCTACTTTTTACCAGTAATATTATCTTCGCCCAGGATGATAAAGCCAGCATTAAAAAGGGAAATGAAGCCTACCAACGGAAAGATTTTACAAAGGCTTCCGAGGCGTATACAGATGCCTTAAAAAAAAATCCTCTTAACCCGGTCGCTCAATACAACCTGGGTAATGCTTTATACAAATGTGACAAAAAAGATGAAGCGGTTGCAGCATACGACCATGCAGTGAAGCGGTTAAATGCACCTGGTGAGATAAGTAATGCTTACTACAATAAAGGGGTTGTGTTACAAAATGATGAAAAATTAGGAGCATGTATTACTGCTTACAAGAATTCCCTGAAAATTGATCCGGGCAATGAGGATGCCCGGCAGAATTTACAAAGGGCATTGCTGCAGCAAAGGCAGGAGCAGCAAAAAAAACAGCAAAAAAAGCAGGATCAACAGCAGCAACAAAAAAAGCCGGAGCCCAGGCCGCAGCCGTCAAAATTAACCAGGGAAGACGCAGAAAATAAACTAAAAGCACTGTCTCAACAGGAAAAGAACCTCCAGGATAAATTACATAAGGTAAATAATGTATCGGTAAATAATCCGGAAAAAGATTGGTAAACCGCTTTGTCAAATTACTGCCAGGCTATTAATAGTTACCTTTACAATCACAATTTTTTTTATGCAATTGTATTGCGAATCACTTACAGGATATAAGCGTTTGAAGACCAGAGAAGTTAAAGTAGGCAACCTGCTCATGGGTGCCGGTCATCCTATTCGTATCCAGACAATGACCACTACAGACACGATGGATACTCTTGCTACAGTGGAACAATCTATTAGGTGCATTAAGGCCGGTGCAGAATTAATACGAATTACGGCGCCGTCAAAAAGCGAAGCTGAAAATCTTCAGAATATAAAAGTTGAATTGCGCAAAAGAGGATATGACACACCGTTAGTAGCCGATATACATTTTACGCCCAACGCTGCAGAGATTGCCGCAAGAATTGTGGAAAAAGTAAGAGTAAATCCCGGTAATTATGTCGACAAAAAGAAATTTGAACAGTTAGAATATACAGATGTTGAATATGCAGAAGAGATTGAAAGAATAAAAGAGAGGTTCACTCCACTCGTTAAAATATGTAAAGAATACGGCACTGCCATGCGCATCGGCACTAATCATGGAAGTTTGAGCGACCGGATTATGAGCCGTTACGGAGATACCGCAAATGGTATGGTAGAAAGTGCCATGGAATTCTTACGCATAGCACGAGGGGAAGACTATCACAACATCGTACTAAGTATGAAGAGCAGCAATCCCCAGGTGATGATTCAGGCTTACAGGCTCCTCATTAATCATATGGTTACTGAATTCGGGGAATGTTATCCATTGCACTTAGGCGTTACCGAAGCCGGCGATGGAGAGGACGGAAGAATAAAATCTGCCATTGGGATTGGAACATTACTTGAAGACGGGATTGGAGATACCATAAGGGTTTCATTAACTGAAGACCCAGAACTTGAAGTACCGGTTTGCAGGGAGATAGTAAAAAGATATCAAAATAATAATGCTATTGTTGCAAACCACGTTGCGCCTTTGGATAAATTACCTTATTCTCCTTTTGAATATAAGCGAAGAGAAACAGTCGGAGTTGGTAACATCGGCGGAAAGCATGTACCTGTGGTAGTTTCCGATTTTAGTAAGTTCGAAAACATCGTTCCTTCAGATCTGCAGAATGTGGGATACACCTATGATGCAGCCATTGACAAATGGAATATTGCCGATGCAGCTGCAGATTATGTTTTTTGTAAGAGATCGATAGATTTCCCACTCCCGGGAACGCTCAAAGTATTGTTATACCACAAACATTGGCTGGCCGCTGCAGATAAGGAAAAAAGTGTTCCGCTATTCAATGCCGGAGAATACCTTGATGATTCGGTCGAAAGGTCGGCAGTACTGAATTTTATAATGATCGATTGCTATTCTGAAGGATATCCTGTACAACAATTGAAACAGTTGTTTGTTAAATTAAAAGATGATCGCACATCGGTGATTTGCCTTAGTTCTACCAACCGCAACAGTATGCAAAGTATACGCCGCATGTTTGTTGAACTTATATCGCATGAGTTGAAAAATCCTGCGATTATTCTTTGCGGTAGCAGCCATCCTACAATGGATGAAAGCCTTATTCACTTTGCAATAGAAACCGGCGGCTTGCTAATAGATGGCTTAAGTGACGGAGTTTGTTTTGGACATCATTCTGGAAACACATTAATAGCGCCCCAAACAAAAATATTGAACAGCATTGCGTTTGGAATTTTGCAGGCGGCCCGTACAAGAATATCTAAAACTGAATACATCAGTTGTCCCAGCTGTGGAAGAACACTCTTCGACCTGCAGGAAACTACAGCTAAGATTCGTGCTGTTACAAATCACTTAAAAGGCGTAAAGATCGCCATCATGGGTTGCATCGTTAACGGCCCGGGAGAAATGGCCGACGCTGATTTTGGATACGTAGGAAGTGGTGTAGGTAAAATAACGTTGTATCGCGGTAAGGAGGTGGTGAAAAGAAACGTGAACAGCGAAGTCGCCGTAGATGAACTGATCACCCTATTGAAAGAGAGCGATGCGTGGGTGGATATGCCATCCGCCTGATAAAAAATATTTATGCAAACAGATTTTTTAGTGATAGGATCAGGCATAGCTGGTCTTACCTATGCTTTAAAAGTTGCAGAAGCCTGCCCTGGTAAAAAAGTAACCATTCTTACCAAAACCCAGAGTGATGAAACCAACACGAAATATGCACAGGGCGGTATTGCCGGTGTGATGGATTTGGATCATGACAGTTTTTCCAAACATATAGAGGACACGCTCATCTCCGGTGATGGATTGTGCAACAGGCGTATTGTTGAGATTGTAGTTAAAGAAGGTGTGCAGCGGATTGAAGAGCTCATCTCATGGGGTGCTGAGTTTGATAAAGAACCCGAAGGAGATTTTAAATTAGGCAAGGAAGGTGGTCATAGTGAAAACCGGATCCTTCACCACAAAGATATTACAGGAAAGGAAATGGAAAGAACATTGCTGGAAGCGATTAAGAAATGCAGCAACATTCAACTCATCAATCATTGCTTTGTGCTGGACATTATTACGCAGCATCACCTGGGCTATCTCGTTACAAAATCCACGCCTGATATTGAATGTTACGGCGTATACGTGTTAAACCTGAATTCGAAAAAGATTGAAAAAATTGTTGCAAAGATTAGCTTGCTTGCTGCCGGAGGAAATGGGCAGGTGTATAGAAGCACAACCAATCCTGCAATTGCCACCGGAGATGGCGTGGCAATGGTTTACCGGGCTAAAGGGCGCATCGAGAACATGGAGTTTATACAGTTTCATCCAACAGCCCTGTATGAAGCGGGGATACGTGGACATTCATTCCTGATAACGGAAGCAGTGAGGGGCGACGGGGGGATTCTGCGCAATCCCAAAGGAGAGGCATTTATGGAACGGTATGACGTTCGCAAAGATCTTGCTCCAAGAGACATTGTCGCCAGGGCTATTGACAGTGAAATGAAAATCAACGGAACTGAATTCGTTTACCTGGATTGCAGGCATATGGATCATGAAAAATTCCTTGAACATTTCCCCAATATTTATGCAAAATGCCTGAGTATCGGCATTGATGTTTCTAAAGACATGATACCTGTTTCGCCTGCGGCTCATTATAGTTGCGGAGGCGTAAAAACAGATGAGTGGGGACACACTTCTATCAAAAATTTATTTGCCTCCGGCGAATGCGCCAGTACGGGTTTACATGGCGCCAACAGGCTTGCCAGTAATTCGCTGCTTGAGGCCATGGTATTTTCTCACCGAAGTTACCTCGCGGCAATGCAGGACATTGAAAGCATTTTCTTTAATGATCACATACCCGACTGGAATGCTGCCGGTACCACAGCACCGAATGAAATGATTTTAATCACGCAAAGTTTAAAGGAATTGAAATTGCTGATGAGTGACTATGTGGGTATCGTACGGAACAATGAACGTTTGCAACGTGCCAACCGCAGGCTGGATCTTTTGCATGAAGAAACAGAATCCCTGTACCAAAGGATCGAAGTGTCGCCTCAGTTATGTGAATTGCGGAACATGATAACTGTTGCATACCTGATCGTAAAAAGTGCGGAGCTTCGAAAAGAAAGCCGTGGGCTTCATTTCAATACAGATTATCCATACCAGGGCGAAATTCTTCAAAATACAATTTTATAAAAAGCCATCTGAACAGGGAGATTGATCTATATTTTTTATCTAAATTGATCTTTGCCTGTGATGTTGTTGAGGACAGCGCAAATTGAAAAAAATGTTCTGTACTGCCGCCCATCTTAACCCCTGCAAGCGTGAATTTTTAATAACTTTGTGCAACAATCGCACACATGTACTATCTCATTTACGGCATTCTTTACCTGGTTTCGCTTTTGCCTTTTTTTATTCTTTACCGTCTCAGTGATTTAGCTTTCTTTATCATCTATTACTTTGTCGGTTACCGTAAAAAGGTAGTGCTTGATAACCTTGATATTGCGTTTCCCGAAAAATCGGTGGAAGAAAAAGTGAAAATCGCAAAAAAGTTTTACCGAAACCTGACCGATACTTTTATTGAGACGATTAAACTTTTAAGTATCTCAGAAAAAGAATTTAGCAAACGTGCGATCATGAACCTGGATGAATGCAATGTCATTGCTGCAAAAGGGAAGAGCCTGCAGTTTAGTTGTGGACACCAGATGAATTGGGAATACGGCAACTGGGTGATGTCAAAAAATATGAACATTCCCTGGGTAGGTGTGTATATGAAAATAAATAACAAGGCACTAGACAGGTTATTCTTTAACCTCCGGTCAAAAAAAGGAACAGTACTGGTAGCAGCACATGAGTTTAAAGAAAGAATGCACAAGGTATTCAGTGGACCTTATTCATTGGGACTGGCAGCGGATCAAAATCCAGGGGTTCCCCACAAGGCATACTGGCTTTATTTTTTTGGTAAAGCAGCGCCATTTGTGCCCGGCCCGGATAGAGGCGCGATTAAAAACGATGCGGTAGTGGTGTTTACAAAATTTGTAAAAACTAAAAGAGGATTTTATAAATTTGTACCAACCGTTATCACTGAAAACGGGGGTGAATTAAAAGAAGGAGAATTAACCCTTTTATACAGGGATTACCTGGAAGCCACCATACGGGAATCACCGGATAATTATTTATGGAGTCATCGGAGGTGGAAGTGGGATTATAAGGCCGAGTATGAAAAGCTATGGATTGATGACGTTCCACCGCCGGTCGAATAGAGTAGTGAATACGCATTATAAAATTTTGATGACGTTCCACCGGTTATATCACTCATACTGAAACTTTTATCTTTTTTATTGGCTTTACCTTCATCTGGCATAAATAAATCATGTAAGTCAAGAGAAACGTCCGCCATAATTTGTAAGAAATTATTATAAAATCTGGTTGCCTCCCTGCTTTTTTGGTAGATCACTTCGCAAATATTGGTGATCCGTTTATAAACTGGAAAATATGGTCCTGTCAGGTATATCCAGCTGCCGCGTAAGTAGGCGTAATAATCTTCACCCGTACCAATATTTTTGGTCATCCTGAATGAAATCATCTAAACTGGTTTCACTTTTTTTGTAGGGTAACTAACGGAAAGTAATAGTGACCCTTTGTTGTATGGATAGCCGATAAGGGAATCGATCTCCGGCAAAAAATTGATCCCCATAATTTACCCGATCTTATATTGACGTCCGTAAACATGCCAGGCAAGAATGGCTTTGAAGCAGTGACCTGGCTAAATGCTAATTTCCCCCTGGCAAAGATACTGGCAGTAAGTAAGGTTGAAAAGGACGAATGAATTGTAAGTTACCTGAGCAAAGACGAAGAGCCAAAAGAATTTGGTGAGGCGATAGGCGCAGTTTTAAACAAAGGATTCGACTACACGGATTTCATTGCGGGTAAATTGGTTGATCCCCTAATAACGGTGACGATCATCAAAGCATTAAAACGAGAGCCTTCAAATTAATGAACGACCGGGAGAAAGATTTTCTGCAACGGGCCTGCAGTGAATTTACCTACAACGAAATTGCCGGTAAAATGTTCCTGAGCCCCAAAACAATTGATGGTTGCCGCAATTCGCTTTTTGAAAAATTGCAGGTAAAAAGCCGTGTCGGACTTGCATAGTATGCAGTCAGACACGGCCTTGTGCAATTATAAATACGCGGTAAGTCAAAAAAGGGTACGGAGTAAAACGACGCTGTCCTGCCGCTTATATTTAAAGTCTTTATTATTAATATCTGAAAATGTAAGTGTTCATAATTATCTTACAAATTTTAATAATTTATTTCACAAAAAAAACAGTGAAAACACCCTTTTTTTTGTAGAATGACTTTTTGGTAAGTAAACTATTAGAA
>JACMPR010000320.1 GCA_014377385.1 Ferruginibacter sp.
AGGGTTCACGGATGCGTTTATAGAAAAGCTGTCAAAATAATTTACAGCCCGAATAAGACCGCTTTTTTTTTAACAGTTCCCCGCTGTCTTTTCAAAAGGCAGGTTGAATCAACTTTTGTAAGCTTTAAATAAAATTATACAGGCGGTTTTATCTGGAGGGAAAGTTTTTTTACGGACTTGCGTGCGGGGATTTTAGGATATGCCTGCTAAATGTAAATCCAGGTTTACTTCACCGCTTTTTCTTCGTTCCACTTATTCCTCCCCCAGCCTTGTATCACATGTTTTTCGCTGTGGTAAGAAGAGCGTACCAAGGGGCCACTTTCAACATAGTCGAGCCCAAGCTGGTAACCTATTTCCCGATATTCGGCAAATTCGTCCGGGTGAACGAAGCGGGCTACCGGCAAATGATTTTTTGTTGGCTGCAGGTATTGGCCGATAGTAACAACATCCACGCCGCTGTCATAAAGATCTTCCAGCGTTTTTACCACTTCTTCTTTGGTCTCGCCAAGTCCAAGCATGATCCCACTTTTTGTACGCATGCCTCCTGCCTTCAAAATCTTAAGCGTTTCCATGCTTTGCCAATACCTGGCCTGGATGCGCACCTGTTTGGTAAGTCTTTCGGTTGTTTCTATATTATGACTCACTACATCCGGCGCCGCCTCAATGATCCTTTGAATATTTTCCTTTTGTGCTTTAAAGTCCGGTACCAGCGTTTCCAGGGTGGTGCCAGGATTGAGCGCATATACAGCTTTAATGGTATTTTGCCAGATGATGCTGCCGCCGTCTTTAAGTTCATCCCTGTCAACAGAAGTAATTACAGCATGTTTTACTTTCATCAGGTGAATGGCTTCGGCTACGCGTTGGGGTTCATCCCAATCCACCGCATCCGGCCTGCCGGTGGCAACCGCACAAAACCCACAGCTCCTGGTGCATATATTGCCGAGGATCATAAAGGTAGCTGTTCCGCCTCCCCAGCATTCGCCCATATTTGGACAATTACCACTTTCACAAATCGTATGTAATTTATGTGTATCAACAAGGTTTCTTACGTGTTTGTATTCTTCCCCAATCGGGAGTTTGACCCTGAGCCAGTTTGGCTTTTTAATTGCCGGGATTTGTTCTTCGGTAGTGCCACATGCCATCGGTAAATAATTAGTGTTTATGCAAAGATAAAAGCAGAACGTCGTTATTTAATGTACTTTAATTTGCTTACTTTAATGCTACGCTTAAATCTATTTTCTTTTCCCAAAAAGGATACAAACATACGCGGAGAAGAAGAATTGCTTCTCTTTATTAAAGACCATTTGCGGGATTTTTTTGGAATAAAATTCGGTCGTTAATCCGACTTCTGCGGCATTTACGAGTTCATTGTATTTTCCAAAGTCAAAACGAAGTGCTGTTTTTACATAAAGCCCTGGCGTAACTTTCAATTGGTTCCATCCTTTACCCAGTCCCGGTCCCCGGATGTAACCCGCAGGATTCAGAAAAGTCTGAGCGGTATCATTCCCATCGTATTTTATATAAGCAACAGAAGAGTCTGTCTGTACTTCTATCTGGTATGGGCGAAGTAAGCCTGCAATTAAACCGCCGCCAAAGTTACCTGTAATGCTCACGCCATTTTTATTGCCCTTGTTTCCCAGCAGGAATTGCTGCTGGACGCCAATTTTGACCGGGTAAAAGAAGTTCAATTTCCCGAAAATAATTGGGCTCGTTGGAAAAGCAAATTGACTAAAGTATTGGGTTTTTTCTTCTTTTGGATGTTTTCTTTCCGCAATATCCAGTTGGAAAAGGAGGGAACGTTTTACGGATTGAGCGCGGGCGATTTCTAAGAATCCTCCGTATCCGTCAGTGGTTAGTTTTAACCCAAACGCCGTATGTTTTTTATGCTTGATCACGCCCTCTTCTTCCTGTTTGGCAATGGCGCTGATTCGAAGTTTTCTTTCCTCTTTCTTTGTTTTCGAACTGGCTTTGGTTTCCTGCGCAATACATGGAGTAATTAAAACAGCCGAGATAAAAAGCAAAAATAATTTCTTCATGTATCCTTTTTTCGAAAGTAAATTTATGTAAAAATACTATGTTATGCTTAACTTAGATTCAAATTAATGAACTGCTGCACGGTTCAAAGTTAATACAACAAACCTTAATATGACAGCCACAGTAGTTTATAAAGGCTCGCTCCGATGCGAGTGCACCCACCTTCAAAGCGGAACTGTTACCGAAACGGATGCTCCAACAGATAATCGTGGAAAAGGCGAGCGATTTAGCCCTACAGATACGCTTTGTGTTTCACTGGCTACCTGTATGATTACTACAATGGGTATCCGGGCAATCGACCTGAATATTGATCTCAGCGGTACAAAACTGGATATAAACAAACACATGCTCAGCGATCCGCGACGCATCGGTAAAATTGATATTACTTTACATCTTCCTTCCTTGCAATTGGAAGAAAAGGACAAAATGCTGTTGCAAAAAATTGGAGACAACTGCCCGGTAATGAAAAGTCTTCATCCTGACCTGTTAGTTGAGGTAAGATATGTTTGGTAATCATTAAATTGTACGTTGGCGAAAGCCCGGTGTGATGGAAGCAGAGCAATCCGCATGTAGTCAATTACCTTTCGGCTTTCAATAGCTCATTTCCAACAGCACAGGTTAGACAATGTTTTTGGTCGCAATAAAAGTTTTTTAATTGTAACAATGCCTGCGAGTCAAATGCCGAATCATTTTTTACACCCAACGATACAAACCCTTTTGTAATGCTATTGGTTTCAGAGCCAAGCTGTGCTACCCAATGGACGGCTTTGTTTTTAAATGTTTCTTTGTCACTTAAATAACCGTAGGCATACAGCATCGGAATTACAGTGTTGATCATGATATTCCTGGTCATTTCCCGGCCCAGCGCTTTCTTTTTAAATGGACTTGTTTCATCAAACACATAATGATAATGCCAATAATCATTGGCAGTTACGTTGAACAAGGCCTGTGCTTCTTTCAAATCGGCCATATCTTTTATGCGTCCAAACAAGTGATGGCTTTGCTGGATAATGGTTGCCAGTTGCGCCAACCTCACGGTAGGAAAATTTGCGGGTCGCATCCTCAGGAAATGCAGGGGATGCAAAATATTTTTAAGCTGGTATTTTTTTCTCAGGAATTGATATTCCTTTTGAAGCATGATGGGATATGATTCGGTAAAATTTTTGTCTAATAACCCGGCCTGGCCCATTAACAATGCTTCCAGTTGCAGCAGTTGATGCTTGTGCTTTGCCAAAATATTTATCGGTATCGTACGGGCAATTTTTTCAAATGCATCGCTGTTTATTTTTGTACCGAAATTACGTGCAAGCATCCACCAAAAACATTCTTCCCAATGCTGGTTGTTTTTTTTCAGATGTTCTTCAATGCACAGGGCTTTTTGCTGAAGGCGTTCTATCAGCAGGCGCTCCTTAAGTTTACTCAAGGTAAGTTCACTCACTTTATGAATGTGTTCTTCACATGGAATAAAATACCTGTTTTGCATCAGTTCCTCATATTTCTTCAGCAGTAGTTTTGAAACCCTGGTATGAATTTCCAGTGTAGGAAAAGGAAGGGAAAGATCCACATCGTGGTTCCATACAACATGCAAAATAACATTGTTGTAATTTTTATCGTTGCTGTGGTTATGGCGTTTCCAGTCGCTGGAATTTATGTGTAACTCTACACTGCCTGCCCAGGTAGCCTCCCCAATCTTAATTTTAGCATTTAAAAAATCGGGGCCCTGGTTCGTATTGTACATCCCGGCAAAAATTACCTGCAGGCTTTGTGCGGCAGTAGTTTCCAGGTCGCTGTTGTTTAAATACTGGAATTGCCAGATGTACTGTAGCAAACGTTCATTCATAGAATTACGTTTTAAATTTAATCCTGCACAAAGTAAGCAGCAGAAGGAAGATAATGCGGTGATTCAGCACAGAGAATCAGTGTTTTTTGACGGAGAAGCGAAGAGGATAAACGCTTGTGTTGTAGGTATTACGTAACCGTCAGTAGAGATTTGTACTTTAATGTAGCCGCTTCGCGGATAGTAAAATGAAGCAGCTAATTATTCGTGCCAAGCTGACCTAGCTCCTGCAGCACCCTGCTTACCGGCAATCCCATCACATTGTAAAAATCACCGTTAATGGATTTTATGCCTACTACCCCTATCCATTCCTGTATGGCGTAGGCACCGGCCTTGTCGTAAGGCTTGTATTTATCAATGTAGAAAATGATCTGGGCCCCGGTCAATTCATGAAATTCCACGGTTGTAATATCAGCGAAAGCAATTTCTTTTTTTTGAAAATGGATCACTACCCCTGTGATTACCTGGTGGCTGGTGCCGGATAATTGTTTTAAAATCTGTATAGCATCATTCCTGTCTTTTGGCTTGCCAAGGATAGTACCGTTGCAAACTACAATGGTATCTGCTGCAAGAACCGGTAACGCCTGGCCGCTTATTTTTGAAACCGCGATTGCTTTGTTACGGGCAATGTAAATTGCTGTTTCTTCAAAAGATAAACCTTCGGGATAACTTTCATCACTATCGCTTACAATGATATCGAAGTCTACTTCGGCCCATTGCAGCAATTGTTTACGCCGTGGAGACTGCGAGGCTAAAATGATTTTTTGCATCTGTGCTACACATAAAATTTAAAAAACACCATAGATAAAATTCCGGTCAACATCACCAGCTTAATCAGGCGGCTCACCTGGTGATAATCCGCCGGGCTGGATGCCTTGTATAATTTTCTTAAAATTAATACCAATGGAAGGATGATGGCCACGTTGCAATAAACCGCCACCAGGTACCAGCCGGATTGCCAGGCGTATAATTGTAAAATGCCGAGGCTCGCAATGCAGACTACTGTCCATACGGCAGTAAATACTTTCGATGCAGGTATCCCCCACTCTATCGGCATGGTTTTACATTGATATTTTGCGTCCCCATACATATCTTCAATATCTTTCACTACTTCCCTGATAAGGGAAACTATAAATGCAAACCCGGCGTATAAAATGGTGAGTTTGTAAAGTCTTTTTATGTTGAATGGATAAACAGATGTAAGCCATCCTTTGTAATTAATAATGGTTGCCCCGGCAAAAAAATATACCACAACAATTACCCATGTTGTGAGAGCGGCGATGATTATATTTCCTGATAATAATTTTCTTTTGAAAATGGTTGAATAGAACCAGAGTAACATTACGCAGGTGGTATTGGCAATCAGGATAATCCACTTACCGGTTTTGTAACCGATGTAGGCACTTATAATGATGCCCAGGAAAGAAAGGATAAGATGCCACATAATCGCCCATCTTCTTTTTACCACGCGGTCAACCACCACTTTATCGGGCTTGTTTACAACATCTATCTGAAGGTCAAAATAATCATTGATAATATACCCTGCCGCCGCTATAAACACAGACGCTGCCATGAGCAGGTAGAACAGGTGGTTGAGCTGTGGACTGTAGGAAAGATTAGCACCTGCTTCCCTGTACGCGGAATTTACAACACAGTAATAAAACAGCCATTGCGTAAGTGCAATGAATACAAGATTTGGCCAGCGGATAAGTCTTAAAAATGCATCGAATAATTTCATTGAATTATTTTCGGCTGATGTAACAGGTTAGTATTTGTAAGCATAGTTGACAACTGAATTTTTCTTTTAAGCGCCAGGCTATCTTATTAACGGGCTTGCATTGTTAACAAAAGTCCATACTATCTAGAAGCAATGGATTCATCGACTGTCCAGTGACTGTTAAGCTTCAATACTTTTTCGATCACGTCCCGTACACAACCGTTACCGCCATTTAGCGGGGAAATATAATGGGCGATTGTTTTTATTTCGGGAACTGCATCCGCGGGGCAACAGGGTAACCCCGAAAGTTGCATTGCGGCCAGGTCGGGAATATCATCTCCCATATAAAGTACCTGTTCCCATAAAAGGTTATGTTTGGCGACATAACTGATCAACATATTTTTTTTGTCGGTTACTTTCATAAAGACCTCATTCACGCCAAGTTTCTGTAAACGTAACTTTACCGCATCCGAACTTCCGCCGGAAATTATTAATATATGGTATCCTTTTTTTATGGCCAGCTGCAAAGCATATCCATCTTTTATGTTCATGCGACGCATCATTTGCCCATCATCCAACAGTAGCAATGATCCGTCAGTAAGCACGCCATCAACATCTAAAACAAAGGCTTTGACAGATGTAAAGTTTGCTAAAACGTTCATGCTCATTTATTTCAGGATTAGATAATTCGGAAGTGTGAAGCCTGCAGATATAGAAAGTATTCAACCATTCATTCTCGATACCAATTTGCTTTCAAACTATTTTTGATTGTCCCGCCACTCATACACCCAGCTGCTTTGTATCATTTCAAGATGACCCTCATTGCTTTCGTCGGCTTTACCGGAAAATCCCGGGATCTCCATCACCCATTTGTGCAGGTCGGTAAAACGTAACCGATAAATTTTACCTTCATTAAATTCATTGCCAAAACGTTCGTATAATTTCATGGCTATATCCTCATAATCTCTCCAATGAATGGGTAACTCAAAACTCATAATGCATAATTTATGATGTATGTTGTATGATGTATGATATCTGAAATCATACATCAGAGATCATCCATCATACATTAAATAATTATTCTCCTAAAAATTGTGTTTGGTCAGGTAATGTTACAACAAGATCACCACCCCCCTCCAGCAATATACACTGGCAACCCAATCTTGAATTTAATCTTGGACTAATGGCCCGGTCAATAAAATCCTCTTCCTTGTCACTCAGTTCTTCAATTAAATCTTCTCCCTGTTCTACATAAAGGTGACAGGTGCTGCATGCGCAAACTCCGCCACAATTATGATGAAGATCAATGTCATTTTTTAAAGCAACTTCCAATATCGATTGATCTGCTGCTACATTTTCAATAGTAACAGGTTCCATCCCCTTCTGTTCGAACTTAAACGTAATATTGTACATACCTGCAAATTTCAGATTGCAAACCTACAGGAAATTACCAATTAAGGAAAATCTCTATTAAAACATATTTTGGTTACTTTGCCATATTGTTAATTCAAGCTATTCTATATGTTTTACGGGAAAAGTTATTTCTCAGCGGCAATCTTTTCTTCCTTATTGTTTTGCCTCTGCGCCTGCAGAGATAAGAAAAAGGACAATAAAAAAGAGCCGTTGCCTGTTATCCTGAAAAAAGATAGTGCCGCCGGGAGAAAAAGCGAAGCAGCCCGGGATGCAGCCCCCATTATCAATATCACCGATTCCGTGGCGCCGAAGGCAAATATTATTTATATAAAAGACAGTGCTGCTACAAGCGTAAGGCTGAGTCAAAAACTTGCGCAGATTTATGGATCAAAATTAGGAGCGGTAATTAAACAGAATAAATTAAAGGTTACCGGCCCACCTATTGCCTGGTACCGTACCCAAAAAGCGCCATTTTTCTTCGAGGCCGGGTTGCCGGTCGACAAGAAACCGGCAAAACTTCCAAAGAACATTTTATATAAAACGATTGGGGGAGATAGCGCTCTCATTGCCCACTTTTACGGACCTTATGAACAAACTTCCATGGCTTACGAAGCATTGAACGATTGGTTAAAGGATCGTAAAAAAAGATTGAAAGCCGCCGCTTACGAAATTTATGTAACTGACCCTATAGATAAGAACGGTAAGGCGGTAGATCCGTTCAAGGTTCAGACGGATATTATTTTTCCGCATAATTAGGGATTACCTGTATAAGACAGGCACCAATGTTTTATGCAAAAACGATACACTATTGATAATGGTGTAAGTAAGATGCAGGAAGAACAAATAACGGGCACCATATTTCTATCCTTTTTTCTTTCAAACAGCGACTTTTGATCCACCCTTTCAAGGATTCATAATGCTGTCGGTTAGCCTTAAATATGTGGTACGTAATTTAGGATGGTTCACCAGTATCCGCAGGTGTTTGTCAAGTGTTTGAATATCTTTTCTAACGGCAGGGCCTGTTTGCAATTGGGATGGGGAAGCATGTTGTATCCGGTGTGCGGTTTCCATAATAAGCGGCTTTAGCATATTAAAATCAACATTTTCCGTATTACAAAATTTTTCTGCAATAGAAAAAAGGTGGTTAGTGAAGTTACTTACAATTACTGCTGCAGCATGCAGTTTCAGGCGATTCTCGTCATTCACCCTTTGAACGATCGGCGACAGTGTGCCCGCAAAATCCTCCAGGCACGCTATCACCTGTTCTTCATTTCCGTCGACAAGAAACGGAATTTCCGGAATAATAGCTGCATCTTTTACCAGGCTCTGCAAGGGGTACAGCACGCCGTAGTTGGAAGAAAGATCTTTCAATACCTCTTTTGAAACCGAACCTGCAGTATGAACGATGAGCTTATTGTTGAAATGCATGTGCGGCAAACCTTCCATAATGGCAAAGTCTGACACAGCAAGAATGATCATATCTGCCGATTCATCGGGCTGACCGGTAAGATCGGAATAATTCACATTTAACTCATCTGCCAGTACCCTTGCATGATCTATGTTGCGGCTGATCACCTGTACAATGCTGTGGTTATTTTTTATCAAGAGCCTGCTCAATACAGTGGCAACATTGCCCGATCCTATCATTACAACCTTCATATGCGTTAACTTTGAATGAATGAATGTACAAAAAAAGTTAGCATTTGGCTATATCCGTACAAAATTAAACGGGTTAAGCATTATTAATAAACGCAGAGCGGGCGAAGAGGCTTTTCGTCTTTTCTGTACACCCATTATGAAATCTGTAAAGCCCGGCCAGGTGTTTAAAGATTCTGAAGCACTGGAATTTTCACTTCATGGAAAACTTGTAAAGGGTTTCCGATGCAATCATCCTTCCGATCGCAAAGTATTGCTGTTACATGGTTTTTCGTCTCATTGTCACAATTTTGATAATTATGTTACGCCATTGGTAAATAAAGGCTACGAGGTACTTGCATTTGATGCTCCCGCCCATGGGGCCAGTGAAGGCAAAACAGTGAATGCGCTGGACTACAGCGATATGATTAAAAAGGTGATTGATCTTTATGGACCCGTTGAAAGTTTCATTGCGCATTCTTTTGGCGGCCTGGCGATCTGCCTTGCTTTGGAAGAAATTCCGCACGATGCAAACACAAAAGTTGCCCTGATAGCGCCGGCTACAGAAACCACAACGGCAATTGACAGCGCCTTTAAGATCATTGGTATCAGCAATGAAAGGTTGAGAAAGTCCCTGGAAAAAATAATTTTTGAAATGAGCGGCCGGGAGCCCGCCTGGTTTTCTATTCGCAGGGCGATGCAAAATATTAAAGCTTCCGTGCTGTGGTGCCATGATGAAGACGATGATGTAACACCTTTATCAGATGCGCTGAAAGTGAAAGCTGACCATCATTCCAACATAAAATTCCATCTTACCAAAGGGCTGGGTCACCGGAAAATTTACCACGATGCCGAGGTCAAAAAAACAATCGTACAATTTCTATAAGCGATCCCGATTTTCAACAAATAGTTGGATTTTTCAAATTTCGAGTAATATTGCACTCTACCGGTTATAGACAGTGTGCATCGTTTTGCGTACAAAATATTGCCGCTGATGTTACAATTTTAAACAAAGTGAAGGCATAATAAATGAATTGGAAGCACCGTCGAACTTGACAACCGGCCAAAATAAGCTGGTAAATAAAGGTTGATTAAATCAGAATGACCGTATCCCGGTTAAGAAAAAAATTATGGCAAAGAATTTATTGATAGTGGAGTCTCCGGCAAAAGCAAAAACAATTGAGGCAATTCTTGGGAAAGATTTTGAGGTTAAAAGTTGTTATGGCCACATCCGCGATTTGGAAAAAAATGATATGGGCATCGACATTAACAATAATTTTAAGCCTAAATATATTGTGCCGGCTGACAAAGACCGGGTTGTAAAAGAACTAAAGAGTATCGCAAAAAAATCGGAAGAGGTTTGGCTGGCATCGGATGAGGACCGGGAAGGAGAAAGCATCAGCTGGCACCTGGCGGAGGTATTAAACCTTGATCCAAAAACCACCAAGCGTATCGTGTTTCATGAGATCACCAAACCCGCCATTCAAAAAGCCGTACAAAATCCCCGCACCATTAATATGGACCTTGTGAATGCCCAGCAGGCGAGACGTGTGCTGGACAGAATTGTTGGTTTTGAATTAAGCCCGGTGTTGTGGCGCAAGATTGGCCAACAGGGAGGATTAAGCGCAGGAAGGGTGCAAAGTGTTGCCGTAAAATTAATCGTCGAAAAAGAAAGGGAAATCAACCAGTTCAACACGGTTGGAAGTTTTAAGCTAGAAGCATTTCTTGCTGCCACAGACCTTAATAATAAGACAGTGAGCTTTAAAGCAGAAGGAAATAAATATACAGAATCGGAGGCAGCATTGGCTTTCTTACAAAGCTGCATCGGTGCCAAATATACCGTTAGGGATATACAGGTTAAGCCTGGCAAACGCACCCCTGCTGCGCCTTTTACAACGTCTACATTGCAACAGGAAGCCAGCCGTAAGTTGGGTTATGGTGTTAGCAAAACGATGTTGCTCGCCCAAAAATTGTATGAAAGC
>JACMPR010000321.1 GCA_014377385.1 Ferruginibacter sp.
ATAAGGCCGTTTGCTTTAAGGTTATAATAACTACTGTCATGCGCCTGCATGTGGCAGTCCTGCATATAATTGGCAGGCAACCTTAAAATAATTTCAAAAATGATGATCCGGTACAAAATTCTCTTGTGCCGGAAAATATTTTTATAAAACTACCACTTCAATCAACACCATGCCGAGCACTCTTACAAACCGACTTTGAAAAAAAAGATCGGCACAACGAAAAAAGAAACCCGAAATATTGGATTTTAGAATACTCTACCAGCCGGCATCCTTGAGAAAGATTTTGAAAGTGGCTTCATCGGTAACGCCTGTGAGTTCCTTGTCCAATAAGTCGCCGGTTTAATAAAGTGACTGCGCAGGCGCATTTAAGAACAGGAAATTCATTTTCAAAGCATATATATAGACCGGGGAAGTATGAGTACGATACCACTTGCCTGGAGGGATTTTATCAGCGGAACGTAAAAAGTAAAAATCCAACCAGGCCATAAAAGAAAACGATGTCCCCCACTGGTAATGAGTGGTGACAGGCACCTAAACAAAGTATCACCGCCAAACGCCTGCGGATCATAGAAAAAGAATGTGCCAGGTGCGTGTGATCGCATCACCTGCAAAGCAATCCCCAACCAAAAAGAAAACTAAATATTTGATAAAATTTGCCTTCTGTAAACATGTGATAAAGGAAGTACATCTTCCTGTCCAAACCAGGCAACAACATAGAACTTGTCACCGCTTCATTTTCTTCCCGCCGAAAGCTAAAACCACGAAGATTAGGGATAAAAATACCAGGTATTGCAGCGCCACAAAGTACATCCATAAATATCCCGCGTTCGTTTGTTCTCACAGATGATAAATCTGTCATAAAAAACTTTGATATTTATTAAATTATCGCCGCTTATTCATTTATCGCCACGCGAAATTTAACTTCATCAGCTTTACCTGGGAACGGCCAGCCGAAAAAATAAAAGTATCCGCACAAATTTTTCATCTACAATTTTTTACCCTTAATCAGTTGTTGTGGGGTTACCTCATTGCTCAACAATTCTTCAAATAATTTCCAGCGTTTGTTTGTTGCCGAGGCCGTACCTCCATTTGATTCGATGTAATCTTTCACCAATTGAAGCCCATAATTGTAATTGATCACATAGCTGCGATATTTTTTTATGAAGCTGATCGATTTTAAAGCCGTTTCTTTATTATTCAGCCCATATTGCATTAACCAGCGCAGGGCTTCTGTTTCTGACATAATATTGTCTAGCAGGCCCCGCCCTACCTCATTTCTGACAAAATTCAAATTCCCCTTCAACCGCAGTGCGTCAAAATAAATACCCAGCCCGGCGGTGTCCATTCCGGCTAACGGAAGGAGCACATCTCTTGCAAAATCACTTTTTTCATTTCCCGGAAACGCTACATCGATACCATAATTGGCACTGCCTTCGGCGATCAACGATTGTGGACTGAACAATGGATACAAAGAAATCTCCAGCCATCCCTTATCACGGTACAGTTTTTTTTCCAGTAACATATTGTACACATGGTGCCCGGGATAACTCTCATGCGATGCGACATCAATGGCACGTTCAATAAACATATCCGTATCGGTATTTACCTGGATGTCACTCTGGTAATTTCCTTTGTACCAGTTATAGCCCGACCATGGCTTACCCGTGACGTATTCAAGTGTAAAATTTTCGTTCGCCGGTAATTTATAATGTGCGAGTGTACGTTTACGTGACTCTGCAATGGCAGTTTTGAAAACGGTATCCAGCTTATTTTTTGGAATAATAAAATGATTGGCAAGTTGCTGAAATTTTTCAGCAGTAGTGCCGGTTCCCGGCAAAAGCGCATCCAGCTGGGTTACCAGCTTTTGGTAATGACTTTCTGGATATATTGGTGCAACTACTCCAAAGAGATCTCTTGACTCTTCGTCAAAAGATTTGTATTCACCTGAAAATATTTTAATGCGCCGGGTAAATGCCTGCAACTGGCCGGTCATCCAGCCCGCCCGCAGAGCAAGCTCTTTGTTTCTATCATCTCCCGTAAATGGAAGTAGCCTGTTGGTTAAATCTTTTACAGCGTTTAAAAGTATGAATTTTGGAAACACTTCCAGTTTGGCCGTAGCTGGTTTTAAAGAGTCAGGCCCATAATAAGCGTCTACAAAATCGCCGTCATACCTGCCAATCTCTAGCCCGAGTTTTACGTAGTCTGCAGCAATTTTATCAAGTTCTTCTTTACTGCCCCGGTGCTGGTTTTCGTTGCATGATAAAAAAAGAACAACGATAATTAAGTAAACGATTTTTTTCATAATGGATGGCAGGAAATTTTACGTTTATTTTCTACTGTTACAAAGTACATTATTTTTCTTTTTCGGAAATCAGTATTAAAGGTTTTTCAAAGACGTAACAGCAACAGGTTATGATTGTTTCTGCAAAAAGGCCTGAGTAAAATTGTTCTGGTTGCATAACCGCAAGGCGCATGAGGAAATATATTCCCGCCAACTCAGGTCAGTTGAGCTGGTTGCCAAAGTTCAGCAGGGTGCACTTGTGGCAGCGCCGGCAAAACTGCTGTTGGGGAACTCCTTAAAATCGTACGGTATACATGCTTCAACCTCCCTACCTTTGCGGCAAAATCACTTGCATATGTGGCTCAACAGCATCTTAGAAACGATTGGCAATACGCCGCTTGTTAAATTAAACAAGATAACCAAAGACCTTCCCTGTACCGTCCTGGCCAAAGTGGAATACTTTAATCCCGGGAACTCCATTAAAGACCGGATGGCCTTAAAAATGCTGGAGGTAGCGGAGGCCGAAGGCAAAATTAAACCAGGCGGAACTATCATTGAAGGTACGAGTGGAAATACCGGCATGGGTCTGGCCCTGGCTGCCTGTGTAAAAGGTTACAAATGCATATTCACAACCACTGATAAACAATCCAAGGAAAAGGCAGATATCTTAAAGGCTGTAGGTGCAGAGGTAATTGTTTGTCCTACCAACGTAGAACCCGAAGATCCCCGTTCCTATTACAGTGTATCAAAACGACTTGCTACCGAAGTGCCCAATTCCTGGTATGTTAATCAATATGATAACCTCGCCAACAGGGAGGCGCATTATGAGCAGACTGGTCCGGAAATTTGGGAACAGACTGAAGGAAAAGTTACACATCTTGTGGTTGCAACTGGAACCGGTGGAACCATCGTTGGTACCGGAAAATTTTTAAAAGAGAAGAATCCCAAAATCAAAATTTGGGCAGTCGATAGTTATGGTTCCCTGTTGAAGAAATATTTTGAAACCGGTGAGCTGGATCAGAAAGAAGTATATCCTTATATCAGTGAAGGCTTTGGGGAAGATTTCGTGCCACAGAATTACGACATGCAATACATTGATGAGTTTACAAAAGTTACGGACAAAGACGGGGCGGTGATGGCAAGGCGGATTGCGAAGGAAGAGGGCATGTTTTGCGGATACAGCGCCGGGAGCTGCCTGCAAGGCGTATTTCAATTAAAGAACCAGTTGAAAAAAGATGACGTTGTGGTTTGTATCTTTCATGACCACGGCAGCCGTTACGTTGGAAAAGTGTACAATGATGAATGGATGATGGAACGGGGTTTTTTAGACGTAAAAACTTTTAAAGATGTGATCATGGGCCGGGGAAGCAAGCGGTTGATTAGCATTTCGGCAGATCAGACCGTACTGGAAGCCATCGAATTAATGAAAAAATACGATATCGAAAATATCCCGGTGTTTACCGGAGACGCGAACCTGGGTGCAATATCTGAAAGTGGATTGTTCAACAAAATCCTGAATAATCCGGATATTAAGGCAAATAAGGTAAGTACCGTTATGGAAAAAGCATACCCGGAAGTTGCATTTGATACTCCCGTGGAACGCCTGAGTTCCTTCATTAACAAAGAAAATGGCGCCGTGCTGAGTAAAGATGAGAGTGGTTCATATCATATCGTTACAAAATATGACATCATCCAAAGCCTTTCAAAATAACGTTCATGTGATTCTACGATACAACTAAAAAGCTTGATGATGCTGCATCCTATGGTGCGGCATCTTTTTTTTTCCGCCGGGTGTTGATGCTGCTATTCGTATATCTACTCAGTGAATGTCACAAATTTTCCATGGAAAATACAGGTTATTATACGAATGAGCCGGTAATTACTTCATTGCGATAAAAGAGCAATAACGCGCTTGCAAGGGTCTTTTATTCGCCGCATCTTTGTATCAGAAGTTGATTGATATGTTGAAATAAAATATCAATCATTTATCCAAAGATCCAGATTAACCAAAAAGAGTTTTCGCCAATATCCAATTAAAAAACCGTAAAATTCAATATCAGTCAACTTCTATTTTAAGTTTTAAAAAGTTCTCAATAATACCGAATAATCCTTTTGAAAACGACCAATCCAAATCCAATCCTGCTTATGCTGTAAAAAGCGATGATAGCAAACAAAAAAATATCTAAATCCCATAGAAGACCACTAAAAAATCCAGTTTCCGCCTATGCTGCCAATACAGCGAGAATGGCAAACCAAAAAAGAATCTTAAATCCTGAGAAAACCAACAAACCAATTTCCAGCCTATGCTTCTAACCAAAGCGATGATGGCGAAAAACCGAAAACCCTGAACCCAGGACGAAATTATTTTACTATATAGCCAACGCTAATAAGTAAATTCAATCCTGAAAAACCGGCCTAAAAAAGTTGGTTCAAAACATTGGCTCCTGTAGAAATACGGGGGCTTTTTTTTATGCATAATGCAGCACCATAATGTAAATGGATCTACTCCTTTTTTCTCATCGCACGACCAACAAATTACTTGCTCTCGCCAACGGCTTGCTACTCCCATTAGAACTTATGAGTTTAATAAATTCGTTGGCGGGACACATTATTTGGCTAAATGGCATCCATTAAAAAAATAATTAATTTCAAATAAATTTCTTAGCTTCAGTTGCCAGCGATTTATAAAGTCATCAATCCCAAACTAAGGCTAATTATGAAAAAAATATTCTACATCCACCTTGGTCTTGTACTATCTGTAACCTTACTATTCTCCTGCAAAAAAGACCATGAACCACAAACACAGTTAGTTGTCTTGGGAAAGATATCCGGTAAAATTGTGGCTGCAAATAATAGTTCTGCTATAAAAGTAGCCACCGTATTTACAAATGATGGAGGACAATTATACATTACTCATTCTGATGAAACCGGTTCCTTTTTGCTGGAAGCTCCTGCAGGAAGCAGGCATGTTACCATTCAAACTGGAGACGGATCAATATTCCGCACAGAAATTGATGTGGTGGTTGTTGAAAACCAGACAACCCAGATTATCAATGCCCCCGTGGTGCTTAACCAGGTAGCTACGCTGGCTTATATCCCGGGAACCTATGACAAAATAGAAGATATTTTGGTGGATTCTATGGGTTACACTGCGACTGCAATTACCTGGAACCTGCTGGATACTATGGCTAATTTTACCTGTTATGATGCCATCTTTATTAATTGTACTTCGATAAGCCTCACACCATTGGTAAGTACGACTACAGACAACAATCTTGCTAATTATGTTGCCAATGGCGGAAGTCTTTATATTTCTGATCATGCCGTTAAATACCTGGTGGGACAGGAGTTGACTCCAACAACGCCGTGTAGTGTGGACAGGGTTGGCGGATTTATTCCGGATAACCTGCTTTGCGTAAGAAAAACCGGCGTCGTTGGTTCAGTGATAAACGCACCAATTACATCTGCTCCCTTACAGGCTTATCTAAACAAAACAACCATTGACGAGATTATTTACAATCTGAATGCCTGGGAAAAAATAAATACTCTTGATTCAAATTTTTGGGAAACAATGGTTACCGATTTGAGTGGAAATCCCTTGCTTATAAGAACCAACTCTTTCACAAACCCCGGTGGTGGCACTTATCCGGTTGGCAGTGTTTTAAACACAGGCTACAGCCTGATTTGTACGCCTGTTGCCGGAGGTACAAACGTAACGTTGAGCGTAAAATCTGAAAATGTTGCCGCATATATTGCCAACGGTGCTGTTGCCGGAATGTGTGACAATACAACCAGCGCCGGCAGGATTTATTATACAACTTTCCACAACGAACCAAATGGCCATATTGGAGCAGACATCAGGAATATATTGGAATATGTTATCTTAAATCTTTAGGAAGCCAGGCTCTACAAATGCACCTGGCGTTGATGGTTACACTAACTTCCGTGAGATCCGCCCGTCAATCCCAGGTTGATCATTTTGAAGATAACGAAAGTGGAATTTATCAGGCCGTGTACCTGTGGTTCGCCCGATGCCGGATATCCTATAATTTTTAATGTTTTGGTGTAAAGGTCCAAGTTTCTTCTGTGTTTCCGCGCAGTAGTACCAATTCATTTTCATTTATACTTTTAATGTGCCAGGTAATTTTACTATCATCAACCGCAAGTATAAGTGATGTATTTCCCGGACCAAATTTCCAGTTACCTTCTACTTTTATGCTGAGCACCTGAGACTGGTATGTATTATCTGGCTGGAAATTAAAAAAGGTTTCGCCAACAAGCTCTGTCACCGCCTTTGACTGCGCAGCTGTTCTTCCCGGGACGTCTCTTCTTAACAGGTACCACTTTTTGCAAATCTGTTTTGACGTTGCACTCATTAATACTCTAGCAGTAATTTTTTCCTCTATTTCGTCATTTGGGACGACAGTTGTTCGTTCCAGTATAAAGGCTTTATCTTTTCCCAAGCTAACCACGAGTTCGTTGGCTGTTACGGTTATCAACTCCAATTGACTTTCCGTTCCCTTATTCGCTGACATTGTTAACTTCCTTTCAACTTCGTCAAAACTCCATGAACCCTCTTCATTTTTAAACAAAAATGTCTTGTAGTGCTTATTGGGGTTTATATACAATGTCATGCCTGCAAACATTCCACGTAAAAACTTCAGCTCCGTTGAATCCATTTTTTCGGATTTGTAAATTTCCCGGAATTTCCATTTCCCAATAAGAGAATCTACCGTTTGGGATTTTGCAAAAAGCGAGAAGAAAATTGATGAGCTGAGAAATAATTTAGCTATGGTCATAATTAATCGGGTTGTTACGAAATCCTGTTCAAAATTGAATAGGTAAATCATGGGATTGCAGGCTTCCAAAAAAACTTATCCAACAATGAAACAGTTAATGAAGCAGGTTGCAAATTCCTTCATTTTTACCGAAATTTCAGAAAACTTTCAATCTGGATCTTTACCCACGATTAATTTCTCCTATTACATGAATGTTTCTTTGCTATTACAACCAGGAGCTATTGAAACTCCGGACTGCAAGCGGGATTTAATTCAACCATTGGTGAAGCTTTTTATCACTGCAACAATATTGTCCGATCGTATATGTACGAATCCCCAAGGCGTAACTACACTTGCTACAGATTAGGTTGATATACGATAGCGCCGGTAATTACGTCATTGCGATAAAAGCGCAATAACGCTCTTGTGCAGGCTTTTTTTTCGCCGCATCTTTGTATCAGAAGTTGATTGATAG
>JACMPR010000322.1 GCA_014377385.1 Ferruginibacter sp.
CAAAATAACTTTGTGGCCCAGATCATCATCTATAAAATAATAAAAAGCATTGGCGCTCACACTCGTTAATTCAATCTTATCTTCCTTCGGGATCAGCTCCCCTACTTTTTCCTGAAGATGTGATTTTCCTGCGCCGCTGCTTCCCATGCTGATGATGTGTAACGGCCTTTGCAGTTTCCGGCTCGTAAAAATTAAATACATAATGAGCCGGTTCGCTTCTTCACCGATCACACCGCTCGTGCCGATGCTGTCGTTTGTTCGTTGTAATAATTTCGGTTCTTTTAAAAATAATTCTGCTGCTGCAATTTCTTCTTTGCTTAATGCAGGTTTATTACTGAGGGATTTTAATTTGCTGTTGTCTATCTGCTGTAACCGGTAATCTTCTATCGTGTTGATCAGGTTGCCGATCGCTTTATGTATGTAAGTCGTAGAAAGGGCAAACCGTTCTGCCATATTTTTTATCAGCTTGTCGGTTTGGGTTTCATTGTACAGATCTAAACTGTGTCGTATGCTCGGAAAACTTTTAAAATCTGCTTTCAGTGTTACCCGCATACTGTGCAGCCCTTCGGTTCTGATGCCGCCAAGCAATGCAAAATTTAATTCTTCATGCTTCCATGTTACGTATTCCGGGTTGTGGTGGTTTAAAGCTTCTGATGCCATGATTTTTTATTTGATTAGTTAAGCAACTAAACAAAAGTAAATATAATTGACTTAATAAGCAATTCATAGAAAGTAAAATTCCGTCTTATTGCTCCTGTAAGCATTATTTAATACCTTTATTGCCTGCAAAATCACTTATCCGATGGATATAGCTAAAAAAATAAAAAAAATAAGGGAAGCTAAAGGAATGACGGCTAAACAGGTTATTTCTGCCGTAGGTATGGGAGCGGCCATGTACAGCCGCATTGAAAACGGTAAAACAGAACCTTCCCTCAGCACACTGGAAAAAATTGCCAAAGCACTCGGCGTTTCTCTCGCTGATTTCTTTAATGATGATAATAAGCTCGATGATATAAATTCCTTCGATGCCTCCCTGATGGAAAAAGTAAAAACCATTGATGCACTCAATGAAGATGAAAAGAAAACGGTTTTCAGTATCGTGGATGCTTTTGCGGGGAAACAAAAAATGAAAGATGCGCTCGTGTCTTTAGCGGCTCAATAGCCTATGTGCAAAACTTTTTTTATTGTACCTTATTGTATTCATTTGTACCTTATATGCACAAAAAAACCGCTGCACTTTTAAATGCAACGGTTGATGTTTTAATTCCTGACGTTTCATGAGGTCAAATTAAAGGGATAGGTCTATTCCCATGGAAATTTTTCTACCAATCTTAATTGCGGAAAACCTCCACCCTGCATTTCAGCAAATGGATATTCTTCTATCCACTTTTCATTATTTGTTTCATCAACATAAAAAATTGTCCAATTTTCCTTGTCGACTTCTATTTTTTTTAAACCTTCCTTCTTTAAATAAAATTCACCCCCTGTTAAAATAACTTCTTTATCCATTGTTACTGTATTGTGGTCTGTTTTACCTTACCTAATTCACTAATTTTTGCATTAGGCACTACATATTCAGTTGCTCCTCCGGCCGTTTTTCCTCCGTTTATATACCCCGGGTTTCCTCTATTAAAAGGTTGTGCAAGCCCTGAAGCAGGCGTATCAAATTCAATTAATCTAAATGGCCCTTTAACAAATGAACCATCCGGATTTTTTAAAGTTAATTTTTGAGCAATCTGATCAGATGTAGTTAAACCTTTTAACTGGGATGCATCGGTAACAAATACATCAGCTGCTCCTTGTTTTCCTAACCTAGCTCCTCCTGCAAATTCTTCTGGTATGACTCTTATTAAACGTGAAGGTAATTTCACTTTCATTAGTAAAGAAATACCTTTAGCTGCCACACTTCCTAATCCTTCCCCAATTGCCATTTCGGCCATTGGTTCAACCGCACGTTCAGAAAAATTATTCAGGTATTTATTCCTTGTCCAATGGCCTTCGGGAACTACGGCGGCATCATGATTCCTTTGTAAAGTTGCATTTCTTTGCTTTTTAACAGCATCAGGCTCTCTATATCTTGACATTGCCGAACCTGTCTGTGTTCGCATTCTGCTTTGAACATCTGCAGCAAAAACCGCACGTTGCCTTGCAGGCGCAGCAGCTACTTGTTTAAAAGCTATATTAGGGTCTGAATTGTGACGTACAACAGTTGCATCACTGTGTATATTTGCCCGTGCATATTCCAAACCGTCTTGGTCAATGCCGTCTATTGGTCTGTTACTTGCAAATTGATATGGCGTTAATTCAGGATAATCTTTAGTTATTGGATCTTCACTTAAAAACCTTCCCAACCTCGGATCATAAATTCGCATCCCATAATCCTGTTGGTTCCCCTCACCTTTAACTTCATTATCATTTTCCTTTCCGTTAAACCCATAACGATAACTGCTGTTAGGTTGGCTGTATTTCCGCCCGGGCATTTGAAAACCAAATGGATAAAAATCCGTGGCAGTAACAACATCAGCATTGTAGTAATCAATTACGCCATCACTATTATTATCAACACCTATCTTTTTATCAGACACAGTCACCAACACGTTCCCTAAATGATTGGTGTATTCAAATAAATTTTACTCCTTTCCCAAAAATTTTGCCGCCCCCCTTATTTTAAAAAAACGTCAAAGAACTTTTTCCGCTGTCGCTTACTGCTGCAATATAAAACTATTTGTGCAAGTAAGGAGGCCGGTTACTATAACTTAACCTGACAGTAAACGCATCCAGATTGGGTTCCCTAATAAAGCCGCCAGCACCACAAAACAGGTCAATATCAGCACTGTTATTATCAAGGTTTTTCCGGTCGGATTAGTTGATTCATATTCAAACTTGCCAAACCTAAATCTTACATTTTCATTTTTCATCTTATTGTTTTACAGAGTAAATAATTTAATAGTTTTCTTTTACAAAAGTATTGCACCCGATCAGCTTCAAAAAGGACAAACCGTAAAAACGACCTCCGGAACCCTTACCTGTAAAGGGCTTCAAAAAACCTTTGCCGTATTTGTCCCCTCGGTGATGTTATCGGAGCTAAAGTAGGATGTAAAGACATAGTTTTTTTTGGCAATTTGCCAATGATTTCAGCGATGGTGGCTTTTAAAGGGTATAAGTGCAAAAATTATAACTGATTATCCTGCCCCCAAAACTTTTTATTGGCAATTTGACAACCCATTATCAAAACGATAATTGAAGGGCAGCAGCGCAAAAAATATAAATGATTGCCTGCATAAACTTATAATTATCATGCAGCTCACGGCAATCGTTTATGTTTTTTGTGCAAGCCAAAGCCGCCGGCATTACGCCGGAAGCTTTGGGGATCTGCGGCGGCTGCGGCAGCTTTTACAACTCAATCCGGTTTATCAGAGAAGGTAAATTCTTAAGCTTCTTTGTTAATATAATATACCGATTTCCGAACAGATTTCCAATTATAAACGTATTTGGTGTAAAAGCATTTAAAAAATAAAAACCTGCGTAGCAACCATGCTGCCGCCGGCGGTGCTATTGCCTGAACGCAGTGAGATAGCAAAATAAATTCGTGCCTGCACACCGCTTGGGAAGCGTCTGCCCGGTCACGGCTCCGGCACAAAAAATAATGAGCATAGCTGCTTGGGGTGGGATTATTTTTTGCGACGGCTGCGGTGTTGGCTATTTAATATAATGTTGTGTTATAGGCTTTTTTCGGGTTGGCATGTCTTGCATGAGCGTGGGTAAAAAGCCTATAATGCCACATTATGTTATTTAGCTTCAGGCAGTTTTTTTTGGCGTGGGTTTTTGTCTGCGGGTCGGG
>JACMPR010000323.1 GCA_014377385.1 Ferruginibacter sp.
ACTGTGGCTCTTTTCATTTCGGTTATAGGTGTAAGTTATATTATTACTAAAACTTGACAACACGTTGTTACTGGAAAACGTATATCCATATTTAGGATCAGAAATTACCGCTCGTCTGCTATGAAAATTGAATAACTGAAATGATTTTTTATAACTGGTTACAGTTGCTTCGTTTTGTTTAAACTTATACAAAACGCCTGCTCCTTTTCCCTGCAGAGCTGAAGGCGTATAAAGGTCTGCTAAATGCTTCGTCTCTTCTCGACGTCCCGAAGAATTTGTCCTGTAGATTTTCACCAGGCGAAAACCACCGGCAGTAAAGGCGGATGCAAGCACTTCTCCCCTGCCGTTTACAACGGGATTATAAATACCGTTATTGTTATTACTAACGGAAATTATTTTTTTTGAAATGATGCTGACCGCAAATATCTTATCGTTATATCCACTACCTGCATTAAAATAAATACTGTCATCTTTTACAAAAGGATAACCCAATAAGGTAAATGAAAAATCAATAATTGTGTCGGTAGCCCCGGTGGTAAGATCGATTTTTAACATAGCGATTTTCCCTTCTGCATTTCTAACTATAGTCGCAGCATTATTGGCGTCAATGTACTTTGTCTGGGTAAAGAAATAATTATTCGGGTTAGGTACTTGTATCAACAAAGCGCCGGTGTTTGTACTAATACGGTGGAGATAATTGGTTCCGTCGGTATTTACCTGAACGGCGATGATCTCCGTAGCGTCTTTATTAATATCCGGGGAAAAATATTTTGATTTGCGGGTGATTTGTTTTTGTTTGCCTGTTTTGATATCGACCACCTGTAAGACACTGTAATCCCTGTTTGCCCTGCGTGGATCGGATTGATAGGAAGCATACACAATTTTACCATGATTGTAAGAGTAGTATGCATCCAGCGTCGTATTCTTTACACGCAATTTTTTCTCTTTACCATTCACCAGAACGTAAAATGCACTTGCTTCACGGTATGACTGCTTGGTAACCAATAAACTGTCGTCGTTGATATAAACCGGGTAAAGGTAGTCGACAACGTTATTCCTTTTTGTATGAGTTAAGTATTGATATTGCACGGTTGAACTGCTATCGGAAAAGGATTGTGCCTTAAAAAAATAAAGGGCAGCCTGCCGGAACTGACGATAAGATTTGCCTGAATATCGTTGAATAGCTCTATTAAACGGATAAAAAATACCTTTGAAACGCACGGCATCCTGTGTTACTTTTTTCCAGAAATCTTCGCCATAAGTGGCGTTACCGTATGCAACGAGCTGGTAGCCCAGTGAATAGTGATCGGGAGTAAAATCCCGGTACGAGCCACTACGTAATTTCATCCACGAATAGTGTTTGTTCTCCTGCCACAAAGCTTTAAAGCCATTGTAGAAATATGGCATTCTGCCGCGACCCTGGTTGCTCACCAATGTTTCCTGCCAAACGGCATCACCTTCAAAGAAATAATTTGGGATCGTGATTCCATTTGCAAGCAATTGGCCCTCCTGCCCGAGGAAAAAAGAAAAGATTTTTGTGATTCCTTTATTGAAATTGGCCAGTTGCTGCATATGCCTGTTTTCGTGTATAACCAGGTTATCGTCCCACCGGAGGCCGCCTTCTTCAAAATTATTTTGGTTAGGAGTCATATAAAATTCACTCAATACCGGCGCCAGCCGGACATAAGCATTTGAAAATGTTGTCTGATTGAGCAACACCGTATTCCATTTCCGTCGGACGCCACCGATGGAATGTATGGTTGTGGTATCAAGTAACTCAATAATGCCGTGGATCCTTTTTGCCTGGCTATCCAAACCGGCTGGAAATATTACCCGTGCGCCAGCACTATTAATCTGCCGCCATTTGATACCTGAGGGATTACCGCCAAAGTTTTGTGCATAAACGGAAATGGGAAATATAAATACTATTACAATAAACCTCAAACATTTTACAGTGGACATGGAATTAAAGTTAAGTAAAACAACCATATAATTACTTGCCGGGTATAGTGAAAACAACTAATAAATTTCCTGATTAGCAGTCACGTGAACAATACAGTTACACCTAACCTGATGTTACGCCCAAAAAACCTGTGCTAAATATTTCTTTCCTGCCTCGTAAAAAAAGGAACCTTTAGCGGGTTCCTTTTAAACAAAGCCAACACAGGGATTATTTGTCAAATGCGGTAATCTTCATTTTCTTTCCATTCACTTTTAAACTTCTTCCGTTGTTCTCCAGCATTTTGTCCTGCTTGTCTTCATTGTCAAGTAATTCATCCAGGTATTTTGCTACGGTTGCATCTGAAATAGTGACTGTTTTTCCATTGTAAACTGCTTCGGAAATGTATGAATTCAGGATATTTGCAGCATTATTTTTGAATAATTGCGGCGTGCCGTAAATATCACAGCCGATAATTCGGTCACCCGTAACCGCGAGTACGCCTACAATGGTTGGATCTGCGGCAATAGACGAAGTAAATTCCCTGAAGTATTCTTTAAGTTCGCTGTTATATTTCGCCGATTGGGAAACAGCAGTATAAGTTCCGGTGCTGGTAGTCGTGCCATTTTCAGCATTTATCTCGTCTACTTTTTCCCAAACTTTTGTTTGGCTTTTTTCTTTTACGATACTCTTTCTTACGGCGTTGTTGATATTGCTATGGTAACTGGTGAAACTTGCTGCTACATTGTTATTGCGGCCACCGCCTGCGGCTGCCGACCACCGTCCATGTTCAACGCAATACACAGAAACAGGGATAGTTTGCCCGGGACTAATGAGAATGTCTTTTTCGATCACCCTGTCCTGTTTTCCCCCTTTTACAATATCCCCCATTCCAATAATAATGGTATCTTTCGACACGTTACTAAAAAGCAGTGTATTTACCGAGCCTCCATCCGATAGTTCCTGTATTTTGATCTTATTTTGCTTAAGGCCACTTTCAAGGGAAGAATAATTTCCCATTCCTTTTAATTCTTTCAATAAAGATGGCTTTGCTTTTATATAATATAGTTTTATTTTTTTGTGTTCATCGGAAAAACCTGCTTTGGCAATTTTGGTGGATTCGTTCACCGGGAGGTAAAGATTGTTTTTTTGAAGTTGGGCACTGGCACTAAAGCAGATCGTCATTATCATGATGATGCTGAGTAAACGGCTGTTTTTTTTCATTTTTAATTGTTTTTTTGAAATATGAAAATAGCATCCGTTTAAATCCTTTAAAATGTACACTTGGTGAAACCTTATTTTCACTTGGTAAGAGATAAGGAAGTGGTTTTAAAATACTGTTATTTTGTACATTGAATGCCGCATCAATATGACCCATCAGACTTTCTATCATAAATTAATACTAGTTGTTGTATTGTTATGCGCAGGTAACATAGGCAATACCCTGTACGCACAGGTTTCCGAGACAAATAAAAAATTTAAAAAAGCATCCCGGAAAGTAGAATCCGGCATTGAGATCAATAACACAGATACCCTGGCGCAGGGTTATTTTGACCTGGGCGAAAGCTACTACCAAAAGAATGACCTTTTAAACAGCGAATACTTTTACCAAAAAGCAAAGCTCCTTTTTGACAAGATCGCCGATGCAACTGGTATCGCCAAAAGTAGCAGGGCACTTGCAAAAGTGCAGGAGGGACTGAATAAGAATGCGGAGGCCATAGTAAACTATGATGCTGCACGGCAGGGCGAAGTGACACTGGGCAATATCAATTCCACCATGTTAAACAGCAATGACATTAGCAGGCTTTCCAAACCCTATTCTCTTCAACAGCAGCAAAAAGATTTACAAAAAAATATTGACATCAGTATAAAAAATAAGGATACAACGGAAGTAATTGCCAGTTACGGTAAGATGGGCAAACTTCAATGGCAGAATAATGGCGACAGCGTTGGCGCCCTGGTATCTTATAAAAATGCGTACCAATATTCCATAAATATTCCTGAAGAAGCAATCCGGTATAACCAGCTTATTACAAATTCTTATCTAAAAGATAAAAACTTCAGCAAAGCAATTGAAACTAAGAAAGAAATCCTGGGACAGGAATTCGTGTTGAATTCAACGCAGACAACTGCCAGTGAAATCTTCTCGCTCGCAGACATTTATATTCAGAAAAATGACGACAGCGCTGCCATCGAGTTATTAAATGAATCTTACGGAATATCAGTTAAGAATGGCCACACGCTGGAAGCCAGGAAATGTGTTGAAAAACTGGATAGTATTTTTCAAAGTAAAGGTAAAAAGCAACTAAGCCTGGAATTGTACAAGGATTTCCTCCTGCAGTTGCCTGCCATCATTGAGAAAGACAGTTCACTTACAGACAACAGGATCATTTCCCAAACCGAAGAGAAATTAAAGATATTGGAAACCGAAAAAGCGCTCAAGGATGATTTAATAAGAAAAAAAAATACACTCAATTACTGGCTGATCGGATCCGTATTAGTATTATCGGTTTTTCTGGCGATGATCCTGCACATTTTAAAAAAACTAAAAGTAAAAAATAAAAAGATAGCCCTGCAATCCTTGCGGAGAGAAATGAATCCCCATTTCATTTTCAATAGCCTTAACAGCATCAACCAGTTCATTGCAAACAACAATGAAATGGAAGCCAATCAATACCTGGCGAAATTTTCGGCGCTGATGAGGAGTGTGATGGAAAATTCCAAACATGATCTCATATTGTTCTCTAAAGAAACATCGCTGTTAAAAAATTACCTGGCCCTGGAACAAAGCAGGTTCCCCGATAAATTTAATTTCAAAATACATATTGATGACGCACTTTACGCCGATGAACAACTTTACATCCCAGGCATGCTGATACAACCTCACCTTGAGAACGCGATCTGGCATGGCTTGAGATACAAAGATGAAGGAGGTTTTTTAGACGTACGTTTTAGCCGAAAAAATAACATTATTGAAGTTACCATTGAAGACAATGGCATTGGAATAGCAGAAAGCAAAAACGCGAAGACAATCAACCAGCAAAAGCATAGCGGCAGGGGAATCAGTAATACCCTGGAGCGAATTAAAATACTGAATGAATTGTACCGGCAAAATATTACCTGTATTGTACAAGATAAGGCTGCCCCGGATTATGGCGTGAAAGTAAGGTTCACTTTTCCATTGTTAAAACACAACAATCATGAAGATTAGAAGTATTATTGTTGATGATGAAGCAATTGCCCGCGATGTACTGGAAAAATATCTCCTTAAATATTGCCCGGTAATTGACCTGGTGGGACAGGCTCAACATATAAAAGAAGCGGTGCCAATGATTAAATTATTGCAACCGCAGTTGATTTTCATGGACGTTGAAATGCCTTTTGGAAATGCGTTTGATATATTGGAAGCCTGCAGTGGCCAGGATTTTGAAACGATCTTTATAACGGCCTATTCCGAATATTCGTTGAAAGCATTGAACAGGAGCGCTGCTTATTACATTCTGAAACCCATTGATATCCTGGAACTGGTTGCGGCGGTAAACAAGGTGCAACTCTCCATATTAAAAGCAAGTGAATTTAATCGTACTCAAATCTTACTGGATAATCTCAAATTAAAAACCGAAAAACAACAGATTGTCCTCCCCACGCTGCAGGGATTTGATGTAATTAAAACTGCAGCAATCATAAAATTACAGGCAAACGGAAATTTTACGGATGTTTATCTTGCAGATGGCTCCTGCAAAATGATCTGTAAGTTTTTGAAACATTTTGATGAGCTGCTGGATGCGCCTTTTACAAGAATTCACCGTTCCTTTATTGTTAACACTAATTTTGTAAAATCTTATTCAAAAAGTGCAGGCGGATTTGTGGTACTGCTCGACGGATCAGAAATAGAAGTATCAGCTACCTACAAGGAGCAGCTCCTGAAAATACTTGGCCGATAAAGTACAATCTTAAATTTCCGGCTAACCATAACTAAATGGTAGCTCAGAACCCGCCGGCCTGGCTGTTTGCCGTTATCCTCCCTCACCTTATAACGGTTCCGGGTGTACTTTTTTTTGTAACAGATTCAAAATAAAAATATATTAGGTTATCAATATTTCAGTTCCTGATATGTAGTAACTTTGTATTTCGTTCACCAAAAAAAAAGGAGGTATTATGCAATCTACAGATATAGCATGGACCACTTCGGTAACAAACCGTTAACCGAAACCCATCAAAATAATCTGGTGACGCAAAGCGTCGAGGCCGCTGATTTTATATCAGCGGCTTTTCTTTTCCGGGGATGTTATGGTAAGCGCCCTATTTCATAACCGGCGATAACCGGATTAAGAAAGTACATGATTTTTATCTTTTCAAAGCACAGCATTCACCTTGCAGCTAAACAAATTGCTTTTCATGCTGTGGGTAATTTTAAACTCAACAGCGCCGGTGTCAGGAATGGTTGAATATCGAAACACTTATTGGATAAGCATTGTCCCTTATGGCACGATTTTTATTTGTCTTTTATAAATTTTACATATGAACAAATTATTTAGAGGCCTCATTGCAGGTTATGGCGCAAAGAAATTAGGTGGTGGATGTTTAAGTACTATCCTCATATTTATCGTAATTTATTATGCCCTTGGTCAATGCAACTAGCCACTGAATTTCAGATTCTTTTATATCTGGCGGCCTGAATATTTTAAATACCGAAGAAGTTTATTAATTTCACATAAAAAATATCTCATGAAAATCTTTGTTGCTGGATTACCCTATGACCTTGATGATGCTGAATTAACAGAAATATTTGAAAAATTTGGTGCGATTACGTCTGCCAAAGTTGCCATTGATAAAGAAACCGGCAAAAGCAAAGGATTCGCTTTTGTAGATATGCCAAATAGGGACGAAGCAAAAGATGCAATTGAAAGTCTTAACGATATGTCCCTCGGAAAAAAACCATTGGTTGTAAAGGAAGCAGAGGAAAGAACAGGACCAAGTGCCGGTGGATTTCGCAAGCCGCCCGCTGCGGGCGGATTTAACAGGGATAACCGCAGCGGGCCGCCCAGAGATAGCCGCGGAGGAACTGGTGATTATAACAGGGATCGTGATAGATAACATTTATTAGGGCTGCTGAATGCATACAGTTTTCTGCCGGAGGTGATCCGGCAGATTTTTATTTATAACATTCTCCTATTTGTTTAGAATGAGATAATGTTAAGACCTAATCCAGATAATTGAATTGCCGGTACTGTACTCATTCTGCTCCCATAATTTATTTTCCGGATCAAGCATCCACTGCCCATCTACCACAAATTTGTAGCAGTGCTTGCCCGGCGAAAGGTGAACGGTAAAAACCCACTCATTCTTTTCCCGGCTCATGGCAAACCCTGTTTCATTAAAATTATTGAAGTCGCCGGCGAGGTAAACCGTTTTTGCATTTTCAAATCCCTTCAAACGAAAGATATGGTTAGCTCCAAGTACGAGGATGGAGTTACCTTTGCGCCGGTCATTGTTGGTGAAGGATGGGTTTAAAGGATCCGTTATTTCTGAGCCATCTGCTATAAACCTGTAGTCATAATTCCCGGGGCCGAGGGTATAGGGAAGTTCCCATCCACTTTCAGTTTTATTCATAAATAATTCGTCGTTACGCCAACCGTTAAACGACCCCATTAGTACCATTTTTTTTGCATCGGTAAAACCACTAAGTTTGAACAGGTAAGGGGTACCTTTTCTGACTACAGAATTAAATTCACCAAATTCATTTCGCAGGCGTTCCGGGTTCCCTGGATCAGCGAACCAGTTTTGGTCGGCAATAAAACGGTAAGTATAAGTACCTTCCGCAAGATACAGAGACAGCTCCCACCCCATCTCCGTGCGATCCATCAAAAGTTTGTTGGGTTGCCAGTTATTAAAACTTCCGGCGAGAAAAACTTTCCTGGCATTGCCGTATCCGGATAACTGAAAACGGGTATTTGTTTTATAGTATACCGAGTTTGTATTCCCGTTGTCGTCATTTTCCCTAAGCAGGTTTGCTTCATCAACCATCCACTTTCCATCTGCAACAAACTTATACCAGTATTTACCGGGCGCAAGTGTTACAGTTGTTGTCCAGCCGCTATCTGTTTGCTGCATAGGCAATGCTGTAGGTGAAAAATTATTGAAACTACCGGCAAGCATTACCTGCTTTGAACCCAGGTGATTTCGCAGAAAAAAACGGACCACTGAATCTTTCACCAGAAAAACACCCTTCTTTTTAAATTTGTTATATCCCATTACCAATCCACTTTGTGCCGCCGGGAAGCGATCTGCTACTGATAAATCGAAGTGGCCGGTTTTGACGTCGATATTATCTGAACTCAGCATGGGCTTACTTATTGCAAACACAGTTGCGTCATTTTTATCGAATTCCCAACCATTTATTTTAATTGAATCTGCATTATTCTCTTTCACGAATTTTTTTATGGCCAGATCCGAAAGATTAAATTGTGTTATGAAACTATCCAGCGCCGGCATACTTAATGACTTGCTAAGTTCAATGTACATCCTCCCCTTTTTTACGGTATATATTTTCACTGGTGCCTGTGCAAACGCACCTGAATGAGCCAGCAGCAAAAAAAATATGCATCTGAAAAACCAGGTATATCGCCACGTCCGCATCCTGTCAATTATTATTTCCATATATACATTTTGCGTTTTACAAAGTTAAATCCAATTTTATGTAAAGAGAGAAAATCAAATCCCAGCATACCATCGAGGCAACGGTCGTAAGCATTGCACATCTTCTCTAAATTTGCGACAATAACAGGTAGCGAGGATATATTTAAGTCGCCAATTTTTAAATTCTTTATATTCCCATAAAGTGCTTCTGTTTTTTTTGCTCCGGTCCCGGTTAGTGTAATACGTCCGGTGACAGTGACGTTATCAAATATTTTATCCGGGAGCCTGCTGTCCAATACATTTGATTCAGCACCTGTGTCTACCAGGAATTTTAACTTTTTACCGTCCATCTCTGCCGTTGTTAGTAACTTATTGTCCAGGAAAGTAATGGGGAAAGTATTGTATAAAGCGGTGTCTTTCAACTGTTCGCTTGCATAAATATTGCTTTCCTTTTTACTGATAAGGTGCAGGAATAAAAGGTTCCTCTCATAATCAAGGATCATCTCGAAACGTTTGAAGAGTTGCAATCCCAATAAACCAAGTATGCGCACGCCTTTGTTGTTTTCAATATGACCCAGGTTTATCCTGTCAGCCTCCACTAAAGAATACCTGACCGCTCCGAAGGAAAACCGCGAGATGATTGTCGGATCTGCATTGCTGGTATTGCCGGTTATACCGCCCTGGTCTGCGGTTGTAGCCGACGTTGAAGGATAATCACGAAAATAAGTGACATTCAAAACAAGCCCTGGTGCGCCGGTATCGAGTATAAAATTGCCTTCTATTGTGTCGGCTTTTGCCTGAATCAGGACCAGGTTGCCAGCTCTTGTAAATGGAATGACGGCTACAAGGGAATCACAGCTAACAATCGGATCAGAAGTTAGTTTCCCCGGAAATATAAGCGGTAATAAAGAATCCGTAGGCTCTGCAGCAGTTGTGTATCTGGAAACGGTAGCTGCAGAAGCGTTTATCGTATTTGAAATGGCAAATACGAGACAGGCAAACTTTATCAATCGTTGAAAAAACCGCATTTATTTTTTTGGTGATATGTTGAGTTGGTAACTTCATGTTGCAAAACTGATCATGCTACAGTTATGCTTCTAAATTCCTCTTCCAGGATTCCCATTTCTATCATACTCCACCACTCGTTATTGTGACGCAGAATTTCCCTGTTGGTACCTTCTATTTTAAATCCGCATCTTTCATAACACTTCACTGCGGCTGGGTTATCATCATACACGCCAAGGCTTACGCGGTGCAATTTCAATTCCTCGAAACCAATTTTTAAAACTGCCATAACCATTTTGCGACAGATTCCTTTTCCGGTTTGGGCAACAAAAACTCGGCTGATACGTGCCGCCCGGTTTTTATAACTCAATCCACCGAGCGAAATATGACCAACAGATTCCCCGGTAGTCGTGTCAACAGCTTTATAAACAAAGGCATCTGCGCCTGGTTCATTGGTATCCTCTATATACCATGCAAGACTTTCGCGGGTAAGCGGATAGCGGAAAAGGTTACCCGCCCAATGTAGTAATAAGGCTTCCGTATCGATCCATTCAATCAATTGATTGAAATCTTCTCTTCCAAACTTTTCTAATCTGATCATAGCTGCCTGCTGTGTTTTACATTTAACGGACTGCTAAAATACTACATAAAATGTTACGGCTTTAGAACAGGTGCGGACTTGTAATAACCTGCTATTTTCGGATATCATAATTATAGAGTTAACGACTTTCATTTTTGGATATCAGATCACTGATGGGCAAAAAAATATGCTAGTCCCCGGATGGCTGAAATTCCGGCCTAAAAAAAAGAGCCCCTAAAAAGAGGCTCCTTTACACCAGGTATTTGATGCTTATTTTTTAATAAACTTTATGCTGGATGATTGCCCGGTTGGTTCAATATACCGTAACAGGTAAATCCCATTGGCAAGTTTGCTTACATTTAAACTATTCAAGGATCTGCCGGCAGTTACACTGATGTTGCGCATACCTACAAGCGCTCCTTTACTGTCAATAACGTGAAGTGTAAGCACACCACTAACATTACTGTTGTAATCTACATTCAGCATGTCATTCGCCGGATTCGGATAAATCTGCATCAGGCCATTCTTGCCAAACGACAGCACCACCGTGTTACTGATCGTGGTAGTACCATCAATGTCAACTTCTTCCACCCTGAAATAATTGAGGTTTGGCACCGGCGCATAGTCGGTGAAATTATAATTCTTTTCAACGGTGCTGCTGCCTGCAGCCGAAGTACGTCCGATGTTGTTGGTAAAATTAATGCCGTCCGCGGAGCGCTGGACATTGAAATGATCACTGTTTTGTTCAGAAGCTGTCTTCCAGTTTAGTAAGGCTTTACTACCTTCTTTTCTTGCAGTTAAGCCAAGAAAGCTGGTGGGTACCGGGCTGGTAATGATCACCGTTACAAGGTTCTTGCTGAAATTGGCACAGAAACTTCCGGGGTTTGCAAAAATATTAGTTATCAGTGCAGTAAGGCTCCCACCGACATAGGTATTAAGGGTAGTGATGGTATTTGAATATGACAGGCCATACACGGCATAAGTGCCGCCAGCATAGGTAGTGCTGTTGGTCAAATTTGCACTTGCACTAATTCCGGTAATATTCCCCGTTGTTGTATTTACAATTACATAAGCGTA
>JACMPR010000324.1 GCA_014377385.1 Ferruginibacter sp.
GTAAACGGATGCATAAGTGTATCCGGCAGCGGAACGGCTGCGCCTAAATCAATCCCATCAGCACCGGTTGTAACGGTGGTGAATAACTGTGGAAGTTCGGTTCTCTCAACTACAGCTTCAGGAAGCTTATTATGGAGCACAGGAGCTACCACTTCTTCAATCACGGTTAGCGCGGCAGGTAATTATACAGCAACTACAACCGTAAACGGATGTACGAGCGGAACAGGCAGCGCAACGGCTGCGCCTGTAACAATTCCATCGGCACCAGTAATAACGGTGGTGAATAACTGCGGAAGTTCGGTTCTATCAACTACGTCTGCAGGAAGCTTATTATGGAGCACTGGTGCAACCACTTCTTCTATCACGGTTAGCACGGCAGGTATTTTCACAGCAACTACAACCGTAAACGGATGCATAAGTGTATCCGGCAGCGGAACGGCTGCGCCTAAATCAATTCCATCAGCACCAGTTGTAACAACGGTGAATAATTGTGGAAGCTCAATCCTTTCAACAACAGCTTCAGGAAGCTTATTATGGAGCACCGGGGCTACGACGCCTTCTATCACGGTTAGCACGGCAGGTAATTATACAGCAACTACAACTGTAAATGGATGTGCTAGTGTATCCGGCAGCGGAACGGCGGCGCCTAAACTTACTCCATCAGCCCCGATTATTGCTGTAGTAAACAATTGCAACGGAACTTCTACCTTATCTACAACAGCTACCGGTATTTTGTTATGGAGCACGGGTGCCACAACCCAGTCTATTACGGTTAGCACGGCAGGTAATTATACAGCAACCACAACCGTAAACGGATGCATTAGCGCTTCCGGCACAGGAGCAGCTGCGCCCAAATCAACTCCATCAGCACCCGTTGTAACGGTGGTGAATAACTGCGGAAGCTCGGTCCTGTCAACAACAGCTACCGGAAGTTTGTTATGGAGCACGGGTGCAACAACTTCATCAATTACAGTAACAACACCGGTAACTTATACGGTAACTACCTCGGTTAACGGCTGTACGAGTTCCAATGGCAGTGGCATTGCTGCGCCAAAACCTATTCCATCTTTGCCAACATTCGGCGCAATAACACAACCCAATTGTACAGTTGCTACCGGTTCCGTGCTGTTGAACAATTTACCATCCGGCACCTGGACGCTGGTCCGTAATCCGGGTATTATAACAACAAGCGGAAATACGGCATCAACAACAGTAAGTGGACTCACATCCGGCTCGTACACATTTACTGTAACCAATGCTTCCGGATGTACATCAGCGGTAACAGGAACGCTGGTTATCAATACGCAACCGGTAACGCCAGCAAAACCTGTGGTGGGTACAATTACCCAACCTACCTGTTTAGTACCAACAGGAACTGTGGTACTCAGCAGTTTGCCGGCGGGCACATGGACAGTTACCAGCACACCGAGTACCTTTACAACAACAGGTAATTCTACCTCGGTAACTATTAGCGGTATCCCTGCCAATAACAATTATGTTTTTAAAGTGACCAATGCTGGTGGATGTATCTCACCCGCATCGGGAAGTGTACAGATGAACCCGCAGCCAGCATCGCCTGCGACCCCTGCAGTCAGTGTAACACAACCTACCTGTAGCGTTTCTACCGGAACGATAACTGTAACTTCTTCAAAAACCGGTTTGGCATTCAGCATTAATGGAAGCACTTATACGAACACAAACGGTATTTTCTCAGGATTAACGGCCGGCAATTACAATCTAACTGCGAAAAACTCAGCCGGTTGTATTTCAGGATCGCTGAATGTTACCATTGCAACAGCAACAGCTTGTTCTTCTATCGGAAACTTTGTATTCAGTGATACAAATTTCAATGGAATACAAGACACGGGCGAACCGGGAATAAATGCAGTTGTGGTGAGGTTGTTAAATACATCGAATGCTGTGTTGGCAAACACCACAACAAACAGTTCAGGCAGCTATGCATTTGATAATATTGTTGCAGGTACATACAAAATTCAATTCGTAACGCCAACCGGATATACTCCAACAACAGCAAATGTTGGAACTGATGATTCAAAAGACAGCGATCCGGTAAGCGGCATCACTGGAAATTACACACTCACATTCGGCCAGTCAAATACAACTGTTGATGCGGGCTTTAAACCACCGATCCTGCAGGTTGGTAACCGCGTTTGGTACGACACCAATAACGATGGCATCAATGGCAGCAGCGAAAATGGAATTGCCAACATTACGGTAAAACTTTACCAGGATGCGGATAACAATAATGTGGTTGACGGTACAGTCATAGCTACTACCACTACTGATGTCAACGGTTATTATACCTTCTACAACCTGGCAGCGGGCAACTATATCCTTGGTGTAGTTATTCCAAGTGGTTATATGAGCAGCAGCGTAAATGCTGCAGATCCGGATAATGATAACAACGCTGATGATAATGGGCTTGTATTGGTTGGAAATGAAATAAGAGGTTATGCAATAACGTTAGCCCATGGCACCGAACCTGATGGAAGCAGTTTGAATACAAATGCAAACAACTCTTATGATTTTGGTTTATTACCGGATTGTAATTGTATCAATACTTCCGGTAACCTTTTAACCAACGGCAGCTTTGAAAATGGAACTACCGGCTGGACTGCCAGCGGAGGTGTGGTGAGTAGCGGAACAGGATATGTAGCCTGTGGCACTAAAAATGGCTTCAACGCTGCAGATAAAACAATATCCGTAGTATACCAGGATGTAACAGTATCTGCTGGTACCTCTTTAACGTTTAGTGGATTTGCGGGGATACATACACCGGGATTAACCTGCAGCCCCAAACTGAGTTTGATATTCCGCAGTGCATCGGGTGCCGTGCTGGGTCAGACAGATGTTGCTGTTACAAGGAATGTAGATGTTAACTTCGGCCAGCTGGCGCTATATACGATTACTGCAACTGCACCAACGGGTACGGCCAAAGTAAGGGTTCAAAGTTCCACAATCTGTAATACCATGAAGATGGATGCATTCTGTCTGAGGATGAATACTACATTCAGCAGAAATTCTAGTGGTAATGAACCCTTATCGTTAACAGGCAATTCAAACGTAAGCGCTGATATATCCGCCGCGGGAACAGAAATTTTTGAGATTGGCGTTAACCCGAACCCTGTAAGCAGTTATTTTAACATCGTTATAAAATCCAACGACAACAATACACCGGTTGATATCAGGATCTTAAACACGGATGGCAGGTTAATTGCCGTTAAGAAAACAGGTGCGAAAAGTGCTTTAAGAATACCAACAGGCAACTGGTTAAACGGTATTTATCTTGTTGAAGTGAAACAAGGCAGTCATCGCAAAGTAGTCAGGCTTGTAAAAGCATCTAATTAATTGAATCTATAAAATAGTAAAGGAGGCTGTGTAGTGCAGCCTCTTTTTTATTTTTAAAAACCAATCCCTGGCGGCGTTTTAATTTAGTTTCCTGCTTTCTCATTACCTTAGTGTGGCTACTTTAAATATTTTATACATGATGAATAAAATCGGGCGCATCCTATTTTTTACCCTGTTTTTTATGTTTTCCTTTGCCGCAGTCTCTTTTGCAAATGAGATGGACAGTCTGAAGAAACTACTCAATTCTGCTTTGACAAAAACTGCCCGGGTAGATGTGTTAAATGCATTAAGCGTTAGTTATTTTAATGATAACCCGGATACTTCCATAGTTGTGGCTGCATCTGCAAAAGTACTGGCGGAAAAAATAAATTATAAACCCGGACTTGCACTGGCTTTAAAAAATATGGGCCGGGGTTATTATATGAAAGGCGAGTATGTGGATGCCATTAAGAAATGGCAAATCGCATTCGATGTGTACAAACAAATCAATGATAGGAAAGGCGAGGCAAATATTTTGAGTAATATGGCAGCTGTTTATTTTAACAAAGGGGATGATGCCAAATCACTTGACTTGAATTTCCAATCTCTTAAAATAGCTGAAGAGATCAACGATAGTTTGCGCATAGTTACTTCTCTTACCAATATTGGAGGAGTATATACCAATAAGGAAGCTACTTATAAAAAATCCATTGAATATTTTCTCCGTGCCTATGAATTAAGCCACAGCATCAAGGATGACTATTTAATTGGGTTGTCGTCCGGAAACCTCGGCGAAATTTATTATAAGATGAACCAGGATTCTATCGCACTAATATATCTTTATGAATCTGCAAAGGCCTTTAAAGGAACAGAAGCCATGCCCTATGCTGATAACTATATCGGCCGCGTATATACCCGCAGAAAGGAATTTGACAAAGCTATTGAAAAGCACATGCAGGCTTATGACTTGTCAAAAAAACTGGATACCCGCCTTGATATTGCACAATCGCTTATAGGTTTGGGGCAAGCATACAATGCTAAAGGCGAAAACGCCGCGGCTGTAGACGCCTACAAGCGTTCAATTGAATACTCCTTACCGTTGAATGCAACGGCAGAACTGAGAGACGCTTACCAGGGCCTTTCTAATGTTTTTAAAAAACAAAAGGATTTCGCCAATGCATTTAAATATCACGAACTCTTGTTAAACGTTAAGGATACCATATACAATATCGATACAGATAAAAAACTGGGTTCATTGGAATTTGTATTTAATATTGAGAAAAAGGAATCGGAAATCAAGTTATTGAATAAAGACAAAGAAATTCAAAAGACAGAATTGCAGCGCCAAAAACTGGTAAGGAACGGATTTATTGGCGGGTTCACCATTGTACTTTTATTCGCATCTGTATTTTTCACGCAGCGCAATAAAATTAGTAAAGGAAAAAAGAGGAGCGATGAGCTCCTATTGAATATTTTACCGGAAGAAACTGCTGAAGAACTGAAAGCTACCGGTGTTGCAAAGACGAAAAGTTTTGAGCTGGTTAGTGTGCTGTTTACAGATTTTAAAAATTTTACACAGGCAAGTGAATTACTTACACCTGAAGAATTGGTGGCAGAGATCAATCACTGTTACAGTGAATTTGACCGTATCATTACCCGTCATGGTATCGAAAAAATCAAAACCATTGGAGATTCTTACATGTGTGCAGGCGGGCTGCCTGCAACAAATCAAACGCATCCTTTCGATGTTGTGTCAGCTGGCCTGGAAATGGTTGAATTTATAGAAAAAAACAAACAGGACAGAATTTCAAAAGGACAACCATATTTTGAATTGCGGCTCGGTATACATACCGGCCCGGTGGTAGCCGGGATTGTGGGGATCAAAAAATTCGCGTATGATATCTGGGGAGACACAGTTAATACCGCGTCGCGTATGGAGAGCAGCGGGCACATCGGGAAAGTTAATATCAGTGGCGGCACCTATCAATTGATAAAAGATAAATTTACCTGTACACATCGCGGAAAAATTGAAGCTAAAAATAAGGGGGTGATCGACATGTATTTTGTAGAAGGTTGATAAGATGGGTATCTGCGTTATTAGGAAGGTTAGATTTTCTTCGGTGTTTTTTGGGTTTCAAATATTCACCATGAAATGTATTTTGCCGGGGTTTGGGTGTTTTACAGGCTACCAATACCTGCTGTTTTATTCATGCCTGCTCCCATCTGCAACTTTAAAAACATGGAGCACCTGGGGAAACAATGCATCCATTGATTCCACCGCCGCATTTGCAGAACCGGGCATCGTTATTACCAGTGTATTTTTAATAAAACCTGCAACGCTGCGGCCCAGCATTGCAAATGGAGTACGCTGCTGGCCATAGCTTCGAAGCACCTCGCTTATGCCAGGCACTTCTCTTTCGAGTAGCGGCCGGATGGCTTCGGGGGTTACATCTTTAGGTGAAAGGCCGGTGCCACCGGTAATTAACACCAGGTCATAAGCTGATGCGCAAAGGTTGAGAATGGTACGTTGAATGCGGTCGATATCATCAGGAATCACTTCGTATTTATTTGCTGTTAAACCAAGACTGGCCAGTTTATCAATAATAATCTTTCCTGAAGCATCTTCGTTGATACCTGCTGCAATGCTATCCGAACAAACGATCACTGCAATCTGTAAAACCGGTATCGTGTTGTTCGGGAAGTCAGTATTACCTCCTTTTTTGCTTAACAGTTTTATCGTACCAATCTCCACTTTTTTGTCTATTGGTTTGAGCATATCATAGATCGTGAGCGCTGTAACTGCTGCACCGTGCATAGCTTCTACTTCTACGCCGGTTTTATAAATGGTATGTACTTCCACGGTAATGCGTACCTGTAATCCTTCGATCTCATATTTGATACTGGCATACTCAACCGGCAAGGGATGACAATCAGGAATTACATCACTGGTTTTTTTTATTCCCAGCAGGCCGGCTGCCCTTGAAAATTCGAATACATCACCCTTGGGAACAGTCTTATTCTTAATGGCATCTATTGTTGACTGTGATGAAACATGTACAATGGCAGTTGCTATTGCCTGCCGTAAACTATTTGATTTGTGTGTGATGCTTACCATGATATTTATTTCCGGTGTTTTTATTAGTCTCCATTGTTTTTAACTCACAGCGTGATGAAGGTTGTAAGATGATTTTCGCAGATTCTTTGTTGGGGATTCGGTTTTTCTGCAAAACTCTTTTTCCTTTTGTATGTTTACTGAGTGCCAGCAGTGAAAGAATACACGCTAATCAGAGCCGATGCCGTTTTCAGATAACATTCTTTTAGTCGCTTGAAAGAAACTTCCAGTTCTCCTGTGAATACCCGATAAAAACCTTTCCATTACACCAGCCTCCGTAAATCTATCAGATATTTACTTTCCACTGGTGCGTATCATCCTCAAATAATTCCCTGCCCCAAACCGGTAAAGTGGTTTTTATTTTTTCTACGGTTTCCTCGCAGCCATCTATAGCTGCCTTTCGGTGCCGGGAAGATGTGAAAACAAAAAGGCAAAGTTCACCTGTATTCACCAATCCCAGGCTGTGGTACACGTGCATACAGGTTAACGCGTATTTTGCAAAGATCGCTTCTCTCAATTCACGCATTATTTCCAGTGCCAGATCCTCATTCGCCGTGTAATCAATAGCAACTATGTTTTTATCATTGACGGTATCGGCTCTTACCTGTCCCAAAAAAATGCTATGCCCACCAATCGTAGTTTTCTTACTGTGTTTTTGAATACTGTCAGCAATAAATCCTGCCGTTATCGGGCCCGGTATAAAGATATTATTAGTTGTATGTTCAGACATGATTTATTTACCCGTTAATGATTAGCCACCGGAATAAGGCGGCATTAAAGCTATTAGGGTATCGCCATTTAATTCGGTATTCTTATGGATAATGGTATTATTGACCGCTATGATAAATTTTATAAATTGCAAAGACGGGAATTTTTCATACAGCTTTTTCATCGCCGTGTCTGTATCTGTAACAGCTGCGATGTCAAAGGTTTTAGTTTTGCTTATGTCTGTAAGCTGACCAAAAAATTCAATGGTTACTTTCACAGTTCTATATTTTAAGTAAGAAATAATTTAACCGAGGCCATTAATAATACCGCGGCTAAAATTCTTTTCAATATTGTTTGATTGAATTTTAATGATCCAAACCAGGCACCGCCACAGCCCCCGATAACTGCGATGATCACGTAAAACCACATATCGCCGGTAAATTCAATGCCTTTTGTAAACTGGCCTGCCAGTCCGGAAAGTGAATTTACAAAAATAAACAGGGCGCTTATGGCAGCCGTTTGTTTTTGATCGGTCCATTTTAGTAATAATAGAACCGGAGAGAGAATGATACCACCTCCAATTCCTATGAGCCCGGAAAGAAAACCAATGACTGCACCAATCAATAATGATAAATACGGGTTGGCTGGCCTCAATTCAGTAACAGCAATATTCGGAAAAAATATAAACCGGATAATAGGAATCAGCAATAGCAGTCCTAAAATCTTTTTATAAAGGCCGGCATCAATGTGTATTGTACCACCAATATAGGCCAATGGAATAGAAGCGATTGCCAACGGTAAAAAAAGCTTCCATAAAAAATGCTTACCCCGGTAAAACTGGTAAAATGCAATGGCGGAAACAAACAGGTTAAGCATTAATGCGGTTGGCTTCATTACTGCAGGTGTAAAACTGAATATGGCCATTAGTGCCAGGTATCCACTTGCGCCACCGTGCCCCACTGATGCATACAGGAAAGCAATGATCAGCAAGAGTGCATAGAAAATTAGTAAGTGGTCCATCTAAATGGTGCTGGTTAAAAGTGTTTATAAACCGGTGCGGTACAAATCAGGTTGCAGGGGCACCAGCAATTTGACTATACATAAAAATTCCCCTGATAATTATATTAGCTAATAGCCCGGCAACAAACAGATGCTCACCAATTCATCTTTTTTTACTTCAGAGACCGCTTCAGGAATTTCAATTAAACAATTTGCTTTGGCAAAAGAATGCATGCGAAAGCTTTCCTGGCCACTTAAAGCTGTAACTGTGTTGCCATTAAAATATCCTTTTAAAAAATGTGTCAGGCCCGCAGCTTTATTGACAGGAGTTTGTAAAGCTGCTTTTATAAAGGTTATCCCACCTCGGTTATTCCTCATTTTTTGTAATGCCAGCATTACATACTGGTAGAAGCAGGTAAGCACCGAAGATGGATTTCCCGGCAGCCCAAAAACGATTTTACTCTCCTTTTTACCAAAATACAGTGGCTTTCCGGGCCGCTGTTTTACTTTGTGAAATAATTTTTCCACGCCGCATTTTTCTGCTGCTGGTATAACAAAATCGTAATCACCCACGCTAACACCACCGGTTAATAAAACAACATCACTTTGCGATATGGCATCGTTTAAAATATTACTTAATATATCCAGGTCATCCGCTGCGGAAAAAATATGTATGATATCAATACCTGCAGCTTTTAAGGCTGCATGTAAAGCAAATGAATTTGATTCATATACCTGACCGCGTTGCAAAGAAGTTCCGGGCTTTTGTAATTCATTTCCTGTAACAATAATAGTTACTACCGGTGAAGAATAAATGTACAATTTTGAAATTCCTATACCTGCTAAAAAGCCAATTGCCGCCGGATGAAGTAAGCTTCCTGCTTCTAAAGCCAGCGCTGTTTGTTTTATCTCCGCCCCCTGTAACCGAACGTTCATTCCGGCCACGATCGTTTTATCCAGGATAAGAAGTTTGTTGTTTTCAATACGCACTTTTTCCTGCATTACCACGGTATCTGCTCCATCTGGTAAAGCTGCGCCCGTAAATATCCTGGCGGCTTCCCCCTGGGTTAGCCGGAAATCTTTGTTATCACCCGCAGCCATTTCGCCAATAATTATTAAAGCATTTTTATTTGCATTGTACGATTTGAAATTAAATGCATAACCATCCATGGAGGATTGCGGGTAAGCAGGAATATCGATGGGGCTGTAAATATCCTCCGCAAGGATCTTTCCAAATGCTGCTTCAAGGGGCACGCAAACAGGATATGGCGCTGTGCAATGTTGTTCGATTATTTGTTTTGCTTCTGTTACGGAGATCATAGGGCCTCTTTTATTAGCCACCAATGGTGATCATGCTCCTGTTTTTTATTTCTTCGGCATGAAGGTTTTCGAAACCGGTATTCATTTGCCCACCTAAAGCGGCATATTTATTTTGAATGCTTTGTTTTATCAATGGTATGATATCCTGGCCGTTACGGTATGCCGTTAGAAGGTCCGTTTCTTCTTTCGAAAACAGGCAGTTTTTCAATTTACCATCTGCTGTCAGCCGCATGCGGTTGCAACCGGCACAAAAAGGTTTAGACATCGTGCTGATGACGGCAAAAGTTCCTTTATGCCCCGGCACCCGAAAGGATCTGGCAGTATCGTGTACATCACTTTGTATTTCTGTTGTGGTATAAGTTGTTTTTATACGTTCCATTATTTCCTGGAAAGTAAATACTTTGTTGCTTGTCCACCTGTTACCACTAAAAGGCATAAATTCTATGAAACGTATGTGCACCGGGAAGTTTTTTGTCCAGTCCACGAAATCGTTGATCTCGTTGTCATTAAGCCCTTTCATTACCACCATATTTACCTTTACGTGAAAGCCCTGTTGTATAACGCTGTCAATATTATCTTTCACTTCCCGGAAGTGGTCCCGCTTCGTCATTAACAAAAACTTATCCGGTTGCAGCGTATCAAGGCTAATATTTAAAGAATGGATATTTGCTTTTTGAAGTGTACCTGTAAAATGTTGTAACCGGGTAGCGTTCGTAGTTAGGGTAAGCTTCACTGGTAGTTCAGACAATGCAAGCATGATATCACCTGCATCTTTTCGCACCAGTGGTTCTCCTCCCGTGAGCCTGATCTTATTCACACCCAACGACACAAAAATTTTACTGATTCCTACAATCTCGTCGCGTTGCATCAGCTTTGATGCTGCTGTAAATTCATACTCCTCATCAGGCATGCAATAAAAACAACGCAGGTTGCAATTATCGGTAAGCGAGATCCTTAAGTAGGTGTGGATGCGTTGAAACTTATCTATAATCATGGAATCTGTAAAGTCCACAAATCTATACCATATATCTCCAGTTTAAACAGCTATGCATACTGAAAGAAAGAATGGTTCCCCAAAGAGCGCATCCGGATCGCCTCTTATCAGTATTTGATTTTCAACGGTGGGATCAAAATAATAAAGTAAATGAGCTATTGTAATAAAAGCCCACGTTATCAATGTGGGCGTTTATTACAACGACAGGAGGGAAATGAAAACACCGGAATAATGTCTTTTTGTTTCAGGAGGCACATTGAAGAAAGCCTTTACGAACGGCGCTTATAATATTTTTGCTTCGAAATACGTATTAAAATTTTAACAATTTTGTTTTCATAATATTCTTTCCTTGTTTCACTTCTACGATGTAAGTTCCTGCGTGCAGGTCAGCTCCAATACTGATGTTCTTCTGATATGGACTCAGTATCATTTCCCTGATAAGTTTTCCTTGCATACCCAGTATTGTTACGGTGGTTTTTTCTATTACAGGCGTAATAATCTCCAATTTAAAATCCTCAACACTGGGGTTGGGTGATATTTTTACATCGAAATGCATAAATCAGTTAGTTAGGTTTTATCAACAATTCTTTTTTATTTACAGGAAACACGAATTGATTAGAAACTACGGGGAAATCAACGGGTTGGAATTTTTTAAAAAGCAGTGTTGTAGTACCTAAGCAAATATCCGTGTAGTTGCTATACTACAAATGTAATAAAAGTTGGCTTACAAAAATCATAGTTTTGAAAAGAGAAAGGGACATACTTCTATAGAGGTGACTTGGTACAGGTGGAGAAACTAAAAGGCTGGCATCTATAAATGAAGGCGTAGTTTAATTAGCTTGCATGGCAGCACAATATCCAACAATTAAAAGCCTGGAGTACTATTGATACTCCAGGCTCCAGCAACTTTACATTAAAACTTCAA
>JACMPR010000325.1 GCA_014377385.1 Ferruginibacter sp.
TTGCCATGATGAAGAATTTTTTCTAAGTTTTGTTTGATGTCGTCAGCTATGGCAAAGCCTTCTTGGGTGTCGCCTTTTTTAAACTCGGTTTTCATTTCATCAATCAACTCATTACTTACTTCCTAAAAATTATTAACGAAGTTCAATGGGTTTTGAATTTCGTGTGCAATGCCTGCGGTAAGCTCTCCGAGGCTCGCCATTTTTTCTGATTGAATGAGTTGGGATTGAGTGGATTTTAAATTGGTAAGGGTTGACTGTAAAATTTGATTTGCTTTATGCTTTTGCAGGGTGTTACGGTAGAACACAAAAGTCAGAACTGATAACAAGCCTAACCCAATAAACAAGGCGTTGGTCCTGATTTTATTTTTGGCAGCCACACTTTCCTGTGCTTCATTTTCAAGCCGGATTTGGTCATCAAAAGTCTGATTCTGAAATTGAATAAGCCTATCATTCAGATTTTTTTGCAAGCTGTCGCCTACCTTTTTTGAAAGGGTGAGGTATGTCAAAGCGCTATCTGCATTTCCCAGCATTTCCCAGGCCCGGGCAACCTGTTCGGTTGATATAGTAATTGCCCCAGCCGATTTTAACTGATTGGCTAACCCCAAGGCAGCCGAAGCATGGTACAGCATGGAATCCGGTTGATTTTTCTTATTATACAGATCCGCCAAAGAATTATTACTCCCAATCTCACCTGCTATATTATATCGATCCCTATTTACTGTAGTAGCTCTTTGGAAATAATATTTAGCTGAGTCTAATAATCCTTTTTTAAAATAAATGGTTCCGATATCCCGCAGGATAAATCCTTCATAAATTTTCCATCGGGAAAGAAGTACATTTTCTAAGGCTTTTTTGGAATAAAAGAAGGCTGAGTCTGGTTTATCCATTTCAAGATAGATGGAACCAATAGTCATATTACTGGTTACCAGGAAATTTTTGGTGTTCAGTTCGGATGAAAGTTGTATTTCGTTTTTAAAATAGTTAATAGCTTTTTCCTTATTGCCTGCAATTGAATAGGTATTACCTAATTGATGAAAGACACCTAAATTAATACCTCTTCTGAATTTTGAAGGGTCAGCGGCAAATTCATGATCCTTTGGTATAAAAGCATTTTTTTCATTTCTTTGGTCATTTGCAATAGCCAATGCCTCATTGCACAGCTTAAGACTGAGTATCAGGTTTGCTTGTTTCTGAAAAAGATAGGCTTTTAATAATAGAAAATCGGCTACCCAAAGCGGTTGCTTTATCTTCTTTGAAATAGCGATGCCGTTTTCCACATAAAGCATTGCACTATCCCGGTTGCGTTCTACATAATAGCCAGCTATGTTTATAAGAGTGATCATCTTCACCGTGTCGTTAGCGATATTCTTTATTACAAGAAGCTGGCTGTCCAGTTCTCTTTTTTGTGGTTGAGCCCGGGCGAAAAAAGGAAGTAATAACAATAGCATTACTTTTAGTACTGATTTAACATGCATATTAATTTATAGGGATTTGTATGGTGAATGTGGTTCCTTCTCCTTCTTTCGTTTCCACTTTCAATTCTCCGCCATGTGCTTTTACAATATCGTATGCCAGGCTTAAACCCAAGCCTGTTCCCTGTCCTGTTGGTTTTGTGGTAAAGAAGGGTTGAAAGATTTTATCGATAATGGCAGGAGAGATACCTGGACCATTATCTCGGACACAAATTAAA
>JACMPR010000326.1 GCA_014377385.1 Ferruginibacter sp.
AACCTCAAACTGATAACCTGAGTGGAATTGAACTATATATATGATCAATCTGTACATTCAGCTATGGTATCTCTACTCCTTTCAATTTACACAACATTCTGAAATCTTAACCTCGCCAAATAATACTCTGTAGCGATATTTTGGTATCCACACTAATGCGATAATCGCATTAGCAAACATCGTGGGATAGCTCTCTATCTTTACTATTCGACATCTCGAAAAGTTAAGGCATAGCTGTTAGAACATTACCACCGCCCAAGTCGGTGGTTTTTTAAGGAATTATAAAATAAGACAAACCTGATTGATCGTTTTCATTATTCAGATACAGTAAACTCAGGAAGGCGCATAATCTCACCTCCATTCATTGCCGATTTATGAGCCAATATGCCTACACAAACTATATTAGCTGATTGAACAGCATTTGGATACGCTTGCCGGCCTTCAACAAGAGAATTAAGGAATTCATTTACAAGATGTGGGTGAGAACCTCCGTGACCTGACCCCTGTATAAACGAAAGGTGCTGGTTTTCTTCTGAATCATACACTCCGGCTGTTGTGAAATGCTGAATTTCCGGCGGCAATAAATGAGCATAATCAGGAATTTTTACCTTTGAAGGCGATTCTCCAGTATGGATCACGCTGTCATCATGCTCAACAAGAGTCCATTCAAATGATTTTTTAGAGCCATAAACATCAAAACTTTCGCGATATTGGCGAGCCGTATTAAATAATGAACGTGTAACTTCAGCGGAAAGATCTGAATTTTTAAATTTGATATGACAGGTTTCAATCGCAAATGGAGAGTCATATTTAGAAATTAGATTTTCATTAATTGTGCCGGAGCCAAAACATGAAACATATTCAGCTTGAGCCTTAGGAAGTGCCAGTACCGGGCCAACACAGTGTGTTGCATAGTGCATAGGGGGCAAACCTTCCCAATAACCTGGCCATCCGGCCATATCCTGCTGGTGGGAGGCACGTAAAAACTGTATCTTTCCTAATTCTCCTTTTTCATAAAGTTCTTTTACAAATAAAAACTCACGGCTGTATATCACAGTTTCCATCATCATATAGCTGAGCCCTGTTTCTTTAACAGTTTCAACAATTTGTCGGCATTCTTCTACTGTAGTGGCCATTGGTACTGTACAGGCCACATGTTTGCCTGCTCTTAATGCAGCCAAAGAAAGTTCTGCATGATTATTTATAGGCGTATTTATATGTACTGCATCAATAAGAGAATCATTTAAAAGTTCTGTATAGTCGGTATATCTTTTTTCAATCCCAAAAGCGTTCCCTATTTCGTTTAATTTTTCAGGACTTCTTTGGCAAATAGCATACATGTTTGCATACGGATGCTTCTTATAAATTGGAATAAACTCTGCTCCAAATCCTAACCCGATGATAGCAATATTGATTTTTTTCTGAATCATGAAATATCTAAATTAAAGTTTTACGTTAATTGGCAATAAATCTTCGGATGTCGGGTTAATATAAGCACCTGAAGCCCATTTTTTTAAAAATTGCAGTCCTTCACTTGCAAAAATATCCTGGCTTTGAGCCAGAGGACGCCATATACAAACGGATCCTGCAAGTTCTTGTATCTGGGGCGTAAAACTTTCTATCGATACTGCACCCTTATACCTGATTGCACTCAATCCCCTGAAATAGGCATCCCACCGAGTTTGACCTGTTCCTGGAGTTCCGCGATAGTTCTCTGGAACCTGGACATGGATTAGCTTATCCCCCGCCAGAAGAATAGCTTTTTCAATATCCGGTTCTTCGATATTCATATGGAAACCATCTAAGGAAACTTTAGCCACGGGATGATTAATATCACCGATGAGCCTCATCACATCTTCGGCCGTATTAATCAAGTCTGATTCAAAGCGGTTGAGAGGTTCTAGGGCAATTTCAAGTCCACGTTCTGCCGCCATCTCACAAACCTTACGGAGATTGACCACCGCACGCTCCCATTCTATTTTCTTTTGTTCGGAAGAAACTGGCCGAGCTTTACCAACTGCAGAATACATGGGGCCGCAAAAGAAGTCTGCACCTAAATCTCTGCATATATTTAGGCAGGATTGAATGTATTCAAAACTAACTTGATGATAGGATGGATCATCATGTGTTAAATCCCGGTTTTTGCCAAACGCCCCGCAGATCACTGGCTGAAGTCCATACGCTGAAAGAGCTTCTTTAACTTTCTTAACATCAATCAGGGCAGGATCCTCAACCGGAATTTCTACAACACCATAGCCCATTTTCTTAATTTTTGAAAAAAGAGCAATGGCTTCTGCATTAAACGGAGAAGTCCAAAGCCAGGTGCTTACGCCGAATTTTATATTTAAACTCATAAACAATCTATTTGATCACTCTCATAATTCCATTCATAATTCTCCAATGGCCTGGGAAGGTGCACACAAAAGGATAATCGCCAGGTTTGGTTGGTGCGGTAAACTGTAAGGTAAAACTTTCGCCAGGATTTAACAGCTTGGTAGAATACAGCACTTCCTTCATTTGCGGCACATAATCTGTTTGCCCTCCTTTTGGGTTCCTGGCTAAGGCATCGGCAGCCTCTCCTACTTTTTGTAAAGTCCCGGGCATTATAATAACTAGGTTATGTTGCATAAAGTCAGGGTTTTCAAAGCTTATAATTACTTTCTTACCTGCCTTTACAGAGACTAATGTTTTATCGTATTTCATAACGTTTTTAACCACCTTAATGACAATTTTAGCAACCGGAGCTGTCTTCACTGCAGGTTGAGTTGTTTTTATTATGGCTGATTTATTGATTGATGCAGAAGTTTCAACTGGCTTATTTATTATCAAAAAATCGGCTATGCTTTTAAAAATACGTTGGCTTAAATTCATGTCCTTCAATTCAATACCCACTAATTTCGAACTTTTAGGATACGCGTTCAGGAAACCTTTTTGGTGAGTGAGAATGGCAGCAAACAACGCCTGTTCAAGTAATACATCTTTGCCATTTTCGGTTTTGAGGGTAGCTTGGTATAATAGTCGCCCCATTTCATCAGAAGCAGGCATATCAGAAATAACCAGCATAGTGGCCATACGTGTACGCAGATCAGGATCATTTAGTAGACCTGATTTTTGAATCGCTTCTAATGTTTGCAGGCTTTTAGGTAAAACTTCTACGGCAGCTTTTCTCACACCAGCAGCAGGATGAGACAATGCTTTGGTTGCTGCCTGTAACGCCTCCTTATTGGAACCATTCAAAACGCCTAAGCCATTCATTGTCCACAGGGCATGAACAGCAGGACTATTTAGCGCTATTTCATCAACTTTTTGATTGCTTATTATTTTGTAAAGGCCTGGAAGTGTAGTTTTATTTTTTGATTCTACCAACAATCGCTGGGCAGTTAAGCGCCAGAACATATTATCATTGTCTAAAGCAGCCAGCAAACCGTTTGCGTCATTTTTAGATAATTTTATAGGAGTATAAGGTTTGGCCTGCTTGTAAATGATCCTGTATATCCGTCCGCGGTTTGTGTCGCGAAGTGGATTGATATATGCATTACCATCGCCATTTTTTGCTTTGTATCCACCCCGTTCAGTTGATGGGGTAGGATTGTGCTGAATTATGAAATCATACCAATCGGCAATCCACACAGCTCCGTCCGGACCTACTTCTGCTTGAACAGGCGCTACCCATTCATCAGAACTAGACAATAAATTCCATCCATCTTTTTCTAAAAACCCACTTCCTTTACGCTCCAGCATAGCATTGTGAACAACTCGCCCAGTAGGTTCGCATACAAAAGCAATGCGATTCCAATATGATTTTGGGAAATTCCTGGCGGTATACAAATTATGACCGGCTGCTGCTGTAAACCCTCCAAAAACATCAACCTGCCTTAAGTTGGGTGTCATTGAATGCATATCATAATGTCCGTCTATTTTTTGAACCGACTGTACTGATAAGCCAGTCAAAACTCTTTTCATGTACTTATTAGACATAGAATAATAAGCGCTATGCGTATTATTAGCTGTAGAAATGAACACATCATTTTCTTCTGAGAACCCTAAACCCCAAGTATTATTACTGGTACTGGCTAAATATTCTAAATTTTTGCCGTCGGGTGTAAAACGATAAACGCCTTGACTAAACTTCATGGCCTTGCTACCTACCATACCATTAAAACCTGAATAGCCCAAAACTCCCCATATTTTATTGTCAAATCCATATTTCAGGTTTGAGGGACCGGCATGAGTGTCACTTTTCCCCCAACCGCTAATGATATTCTCTCGTATATCTGCTTTATCATCTCCATTTGTATCTTTTAAGAATATGAAATTAGGCGCTTGGGAAACAATTATCCCATCATTTACAAATACCATACTTGTTGGTATATTTAAGTTATCAGCAAAAATGGTAAACTTATCTGCTTTTCCATCGCCATCTGTATCTTCGCATATCTTGATCCTGTCATCGCCTATTCCATCGTCCTTGCTGATTGTATTTGGGTAATCTACTGTTTCTATAACCCATAAGCGCCCTTTCTCATCTCAGGACATGGCAATTGGATTAATTATATCAGGCTCAGCTGCAAAAAGCTTTACCTCAAAATCTACAGGAACCTGCATCAGCTTCATTGATTGTTCCGGTGTAAAGGCATGCTGAAATTTAGGTGTCGGATTACGCTTTTCGTAGTTGGGAATTTCAGCATCTTCATATGTGGCTACAGGAATATTTAATTGCACCATCTGCTCCTTCACTTTATCTCCTATTGACCAAAGAACACCGTTTTCTACTAGCTTTAGGAAACCTGGTTTAGTCCAGGTGCTGTCGTTATGGCCGTAAGCAGTATAAAAAACACGTCCCTTACCCTGGTTGCGCACCCATGTCCATGGTTCGCGGGTAGCGCCATCTACGCGCTCCTGTAATATGGTCATATCTGGATTAATATTGCTATGCACATAAGTTTCATCCCAAGTCTCAAACTCAGAAATTCCCTTCATAACAGGGTGGGTTGTATTAACATTTTTAGCTTTAAAATCACCAGTTTTATGTGATTTAAACTGAGCTCCAACTGTTTGAGTATACCAGGCAGAATTTGTGAAACATGCAGACGCAGAATGCAGAGGAATTAATCCTTTACCCCCTTCTACAAAATCTTTAAGGGCTTTTTCCTTAGCAGGTGATATGGTGTTATAATTTGCGTAAATGATCAAGCCATCATATTTACTTAGGTTTTTGGCATTCAAATCATTTGTATCAACCGTATAAGTTATATTAATGCCTGCTTTAAATAAAGGGATACTAAGCCATGGGGCATATTTTGTGGAATTATGATGTGTACTCGTATTGCCCAAAAAAAGAACTTCAGCTCTTCGCGGAATTTGTTGAGTGACAACACTTTTCAAAGCATTGTCACTCAACAAACTTACTTTATTGGCAAGACCGCTGAATAATAAGCCTGTAGACAGGAGTAAAAAAAAAATATTTTTCATTTTGTTAAAATTATTATTAATTGTTTAATTAGATTCATTTTGCAAGAGGTATTAATTGCTTGGTAAATAGTAAATTTTATTGGGCTGTATAATTGATTAAATGTTTAGAAAGCCCATATAAAAGAATTAATGGAGTAATGATTATTGCAGAACTTTTTTAAATGATTGTGTTCCCCATTTATTTAATTTTCTCTCTATTACGTGCAAGCTATCCTTACCTGCTTGTACGAACAGAAAACTACCTGTCTTTTGCGCATTTTGTGGGCTTCCTGCTGAATAAACATCAATACCATTCCATTTCAAATACCCTGTACCGTGATTATGACCAGTAAAAATAGCTGCTACATTATAGTCTTTAATGACATCGTAAAATTTTTGCTGTTCATCCTCCGTCCACCAGAGTTTGCTAAAACTATCCCATCCATAATGGAAATACATAATTACTTTCTTGTTCTTATTTGTATACTTTTTCAAATCATTTCTTAAAAAACTTAGGCTTTCCTGTGGCTCGCGAAAGGAGCTCTTGAAGTAATGACACCAGCCGCAGGTGGTGTCCCATTTATCTGATGGATAACTTCCAAGGGATACGAAATGATAATTGCCCCAATCCCAGGAGTAATGCATTCCATTTTCTGACAAATTGGTAAGGTTTTTTCGAACTTTATTTCGTTCCCGAATTGCAATTCGTACTATTCCTGAAGTATCGCCATCATGGTTACCATAATTTTCATAAACTGGCATTTTCAAATGATTTTCACCATGCAAACCAAAAAGTTCTGTGAATTTTTGCCATTGATCCGGCATAGCACCATCTGTTAGATCTCCACAAACTAGAATAGCTTTAGATTTTTGCTTTTTCAAGTAATTTAAAGTGTCCGGAAAGTCTTTCAA
>JACMPR010000327.1 GCA_014377385.1 Ferruginibacter sp.
TGGCCTTCATGAACGGCAAGCACCATTGTTACTGAGCTGGCAATGAGGATAAAGGTCATTAAACTTACAAAAGCAAGGGGCAGGTTTGCACCATGGCCCGCAAAGGGAAAGGCATTAAATACATGATTAGGATCTGCCCAATGATTTACACTAAACCGGATAGTGCCGTAGCTGATAAGAAACGCACCAAATGTGAAGGCATCGCTCATTAAAAAGTACCACATCATTACCTTTCCATAGCTGGCATTGAACGGGCTTTTTCCACCACTCCACCATTTAGTTCCTGTTGGTATTGCTGTTGTTGACATAAAAATTAAATTCTGATATCTTAATGTTTAATTCTGGTTTCTTAAAAAATTATACTGCGTTCGATATTAAAACGCTCAGTTGTCTGCATCCCAAATCCTTCGCCTATCTTATCATCAATAAAAATATCAACAGGTAGATCCACAAGATATCTACAAAATGCCAGTAAGTACTCATCAATTCCACCGGCACAATGCTGTAACTTCTTGATTTGATGCTAAATGCTTTTAACGACATTACCACCAATGCTACAATTCCTCCGATAACATGTGCCGCGTGCAAACCAACTATGATATACAAAAAAGAATAAGATACATTGGCTGTAAGTGTGACGCCGATATTCCACAATTCCCTGAAACCGAGTACCTGCAACACAATAAAAAGAATGCCCAGCGCTAATGTTCCTGCCATTAAGCTTCTGTACCGGCTCATGGCCCTTTCTTTAAAAGCTTTTGAAGCCATGAAAAGTGTTAAGCTACTCAATAAGATGATTGCTGTACTATACCAGAATGCCATTGGCAAATTAAATGTTACCCAATTGGCCTGGTTGCGTTTAACAATGTATGCACTGGTAAGGCCCGCAAACATCATCAATATACTTCCTATGCCAACCCACAAAGTAAACTTATGCGGGTGGATCCTGTTTTTTTGTTCTATTGCCACTGTACTCATGCCCCAACCCTCGGAGGGCTAAATTTTTATTATTAAAAAAAATTGTCTAAACTTTTAAAACTTTTTAATGTTATGTCTTTTGGCAAGCTATACCTTATCGGCGTACAAACTCAAAAAAACCAGCATCAGGTAAAAATAAGAACTGAACATCACTTTTCTTGCTGCAGGAATATCCATCTTTATAAAAAGCATGATGGATACGTACACCATGTATAAATTACAACTTAATAAAATCCACAGACTTATTATGCCGCTGATATGATATACATAAGGCAGAAACCCAACCGGGATCATCATAGCGCTGTACATGATCGCCTGCAGGGCGGTGAACTTAGTAGGTCCTTTATCTGAAGGCAACAACTTGAATCCTGCTGCACTGTAATCCTTGTGTGCTACCCAGGCTATTGCCCAAAAATGCGGAAACTGCCAAAGAAACTGTATGCCAAATAATATCCAGCCGCCCATCCAGCCTGCATTGCCATCTTCACCAAAACTCGCTACCCAACCAATAAGGCAAGGTAATGCTCCCGGAATGGCCCCTACCAGCACGGCAACTGAATTTACTTTTTTTAAGGGCGTATATACAAACCCATATAACAGCAAACTAAGTGCGCTGATCAACGCAGCTTCCAGGCTAAAACTATACATGATATAACAGCCAAGAATACCAGACATCAAGACAAATACCCAACCTTCCCTTGCGCTCATTCTACCACTGGCGATCGGCCTGTTGGCAGTTCGTTTCATCATGGCATCTGTGTCTTTCTCCAGTATCTGGTTGATGGCGTTTGCTGATCCTGTGACCAGCATACCACCTGCAAAAAGTAAAAGAACTTGTAGTAAATCAAACCTGATATTTGGTGCAAGCAGGTAACTTACCACTGTGCTGAACACCACCATAAAGCTCAGCGTAAATTTAATTAACAGAAAATAATCCTTCGCTTTACTTGCCAATGCAAACGACGTTGAATTGGATATGGTTTTGTTCTCCTGCATCTTATCAACCTTTTCGTCAACCCTCTCCAACCGAAAGAAACTGACGAAGGGCTTAGTATTATTTCAAAATTTCCTTTTCTATTTTAATCTCATCCCTTTTCTTTCTAAAAACCTTTTCTATTTTTTTAAGCGTATTTTAGTGCTTGCTCTCGTCTTCACCCACAGGTTCTGTCTGCGGAATAAATTCCCGGTTATCTTTATTGTAATCATATGGCCAGCGGTGCACTTCAGGAATTTCTCCTACCCAGTTACCATGACCCGGGTTAATTGGTGTTGTCCACTCCAGTGTATTTGATTCCCATGGATTTTGTGTGGTTACTTTTCTGCCTTTGAACATGCTATAAAAATAGTTGAATACAAAAAGCAACTGTACGGCAAATACAATCATTGCAACAAGGCTTATAAACTCATTCAATCCACCGAACATTTTAAATGATTCCCAGTTTGAAAAATCATAATAACGGCGTGGCATACCAGCCAGGCCTTCGTAGTGCATCGGCCAGAAAATAAGGTAAGCGCCAATGATCGTTACCCAGAAGTGGATGTATGCAAGCGTATTGTTTAAGTAGCGGCCAAACATTTTTGGATACCAATGGTAAATCCCTGCAAACATTCCGAAGAAAGAAGCAACTCCCATTACGATGTGAAAATGCGCCACAACGAAATAAGTATCGTGCAAATGAATATCCAGCGATGAGTTACCCAGGAAGATACCCGTTAAGCCTCCGCTGATAAACAGACTTACAAAACCAAGTGCAAATAACATTCCCGGTGTGAACCTAATATTGCCCCGCCACAAAGTAGTAAGCCAGTTAAAAACTTTAATCGCCGAAGGCACCGCAATGAGTAACGTGAGCAACACGAATACCGATCCAAGAAAAGGATTCAACCCCGTTACAAACATATGATGTGCCCAAACAAGGAATGCCAGGATAGTAATGGCGAACAAAGAACCTACCATTGCCATGTAACCAAAAATGGGTTTGCGGCTGTTAACAGAAAGTATTTCCGATGACATACCCATGGCCGGTAACAATATGATATATACTTCAGGGTGACCAAGGAACCAGAAAAGATGTTGGAAAAGGATTGCACTTCCACCTTCATTTGGTAAAATTTTACCCGCAACAACAATATCACTCAGGAAGAAACTTGTGCCCAGGTTTCTGTCGAACAACAATAATATTGCTCCTGATAACAACACAGGGAAAGAGAGAACCCCGAGTACTGCCGTAAAGAATAATGCCCAGATTGTAAGTGGCATACGTGTCATGCTCATACCCTTGGTACGCATGTTTAAAATGGTAGTGATATAATTCAAGCCTCCCAGAAGAGAAGAAACAATAAACATGGCCATGGATACGAGCCAGAGATCCATTCCGATTTTACTTCCCATCGACGCATCACCCAATGCACTTAAAGGCGGATAAATTGTCCATCCTCCGCTTGCCGGACCAGTTTGCACGAATAAAGATGAGATCATTATAATAGATGCAGTGAAGAAGAACCAGTAGCTGAGCATGTTCAACATAGGCGAAGCCATATCCCTGGCACCTATTTGTAAGGGAATTAAAAAGTTCGCAAATGTTCCGCTAAGGCCTGCGGTTAGTACAAAAAACACAAGTACGGTTCCATGCATGGTAACCAACGCATAATAAAATTCAGGATGTATTTTACCTCCTTTGGCCCAATGACCGAGTACATTTTCCAGCCATGGGAAAGTTGTGTCGGGGTAACCAAGTTGTAAACGAAAGAGAACGGAAAATAGTCCGCCGATCATTGCCCAGATCATACCAGTAATTAGAAATTGTTTAGCAATCATTTTATGATCCTGGCTAAATATATACTTTGAAACGAACGTTTCATGATGATGGTGTTCATGATGTGCTGAATCATGTACGCCTTGAATGTCTGCATTTGATAAGGTAGCTACGCTGCTCATAATCTTTTAATTATAATTAATCCAATAAATTGCTATTTAGGTAACACTTGTGCCACCACTTTGTTTGTTGCACTGTCGGCGGCACCCGGGGCATCCGGCTTTTTATTTAAAGAAATAAATTCAGGAGTTTGTTCTGCAATCCATTTTTTGTATTCAGCCTCTGTTTCCACGACAATGACGCCTCTCATAGAAAAGTGGCTTGCACCGCACACCTGGTCGCAACTTATTTCATAAACAAAATTTGGATTTCCCGTCCTTACCTTCATTTCCTCCGTTGTATATTTTGGCGTAAACCACATCGTGGTAGGGATACCAGGCACCGCATCCATTTTCATCCTGAAATGCGGTAAGCCTACGTCATGTATTACATCCATCGCATTGATAACTAATTTTACCGGTCTGTTTACCTGGAGATGCATTTGTGTTGTATGCAAATCATCCCAGCTTTCCGGATCTTCAAAATCAACACCAAGTATATTTCCGGAAGGCTTGTTGTATAGTTTAAAATTTTTCTTACCAAAAACATTGTCCTTCCCCGGGTAACGCATTTCCCACGCGAACTGGTGGCCTGTAATTTCTACAAGCGCTGCGTCTTTTGGAGCATCATTTGTCATTTTAAACCAATATTTCAAACCAAATACAACCAATATAGTAAGGAAAATCGCAGGAACTGTTGTCCATAATAATTCCAGTTTGGTATTGTGTGGAAAGAAAAAAGCTTTTCTGCCATCTTTTTCCTGGTATTTAAAACAAAACCAGAAAAGCAACACCTGTGTAATTAAAAAAATGACACCGGTAACGGCAATGGTAATGTACAACATCAGGTCAATCTTTTCTCCCTGCTCTGAAGCTGATCCCTGGACGAACAATGTTTTACCATAATAAAGATCATTGCACCACCATGCTCCTGCCAGGCCCAATACCAGGAAAGAAATTAACAGGAAGCCATTGATCTTATTATTTTGTTTGCGTGATTTTTCTTCACCCTTGAGCACACTTACGTACTCACTTGCTTTTGCAATCTGGAAAATGACCACAAAGATCATAATGACTATCGCAACCAGAAAAAACTCCTTCATTTTATAAAATTTTATCTTTTTAAAGTCCTCCGCTTCAAAGCCCTTAAACAGTGTTACCAGCTTTCTTTATGCAAAATTAAAAGCAAACACAGCCAACAAAAGCATTTGTTTAATTATTATGTGTGATGGATCATACTTTCCTTCAGAAAAGGATGATATTTTGCAAGCAATGAATGTTTTGAAAGGTAATTTCCAACGCCCCACATAATGATACCTATAAATAATGAAGCTACGCCAAATTCAAAAGGCATCATTTCTGCGTGTTCTCCCAGCGTGCCAGGCATTACCATCTGGTAAAAATCTATCCAGTGACCGAAGATGATAAGGACTGCTGTAAAGGTCATCATCGTCCAGCTACGTTTTGTACTCCTTTTCATCAAGATCAACAAGGGACATACGAAGTTGACGATCAGGTTAAAGAAAAATAATCCTCTGTATGGACCCGCCTTATCCGCCGTTCCAATCCTTTCAATAAAATATTTTGTTTCTTCCGGCTGGTTACTATACCAGATCAGCATGTATTGCGAAAACCACAGGTAAGTCCAGAATACAGAAAATGCAAACATGAATTTACCAACGTCGTGTAGGTGTTCTTCCGTCACATATTCCAACTGGCCGCGATTTTTCAAGTAAATGACAAATAGCGCTATCAACGATAAACCTGAAACAAAGGTGCTTGCAAAAGTATACCAGCTATACATGGTGCTATACCAGTGAGGGTCGATACTCATGAGCCAAAGCCAGGGTACAGTAGAGGCAACAGACAAACCAAAGAACACGGTGAATAAAGACGCCCAAACGGTATTCTTCCAAATCCATCTTTTACCGGTTTCATAATCCATCTGGCCGTTCTTATCCGTTTCTAAACTCAGGCTCCTCATTTTTCTTCCGAGTAACCACCACAATAAAACGGATATCGCTGACCATATGGTGAAAAACATTGGATTTAAAAATCCCGCTTTACCGCTTAAAATTTTGTCATTTGCCACTACATCTTTGTCCAGCCAATGATATATGTCCGTGCGACCACCCCAAACGATTGCCATTAAAATTACGAAAGTGATCAGTCCAAGAATGGGTACTACGCTTGAAATAGCTTCCGGCACCCTGCGCATTGCGACCTGCCAGCCGCCCATTGCCATGGTTGTAACGCAAATAAAGAACATTGCGGCGTTTACAGTTAGCAACCAATAAACACTGTTTTGCAGCAATACAGCCCAAAATCGGGTGCTGTTAAGGTTCGTACCGTGCGCACCATGTTCAAAAGGATGAAACATAATGAAGCCGTATAATACTGCTAGTACACCGGCTATGATCAAACCCCAGGTCCATTTTTTATAACTGCCCGGTAACTCAAAATTATGGTTCATCTAAACTTTATTTTGTGGGAATGCTTTTAGTTAATTATACTTTTTTAGCTGTACTGTCTGTCTTTATTGCAGTCTTCGTGCTATCGGAGGCCGGCATTGCACCTGCAGCTTTTGGTTGTAATGTCCGGATGTATTTGATGATCATCCAGCGCTGCTTCCTGTCAAGCTGGGAAGCATAACTTCCCATCAGGTTCTTTCCGTAGGCGATGGAATGAAACATGGTACCATCCTTCATTTCCACATAAGCAGGCAAAGTAAGATTAGCAATACCCCCGATTTTTCCGGACGTTGATATTGGACCGTTTCCGGCTGCTTTTTCTCCGTGACAAATAGCACAGTTGATATTAAAAAGTCTTCCGGCTTCAACAAGCTCTGCTGTTGTGGTTGAGTCGATCGGATTTTTTACGAATGCGCTCATTTTATAACCGTTACTGTCATTGGGTAAAGTGTAGGGGAACAATTCTCCTCGTTTTATGGTACCAATTGCAGGATCGTTATCGAAATAAATTAAACCGCCACCTTTTTTTGCTGGATCCGTAGTAAATTTCAAGGAGTCACGTTCTGCGTATGTTTCGTAAGCCCTGCTGTACGTCATATCCGGCATGTATATTTTACCCGGCTTGCGTTTGCTGTCGCAGCTTGTAATTACAACTGCTGTGAGTAAAATCAGCGATGATATTATTGCAATTTTTTTCATTCTTTTATATTTGCCCCAAGCCCAAATAAGAGCTTCAGCACTTTTAAATTAAAACTAGTTTAATGAGCAATATCCCTTTTTATTTTCACTTGTCCCATGCGAAAAGATTGTACCTAATAGCCTTTTTCTTCCCGGTATAATTTTTGATCCCTGTCATACCTTCCCAGCCACCATCCTGTTTCTGCTACCTGTACGTTGATCTCTTTGGCCCCTGCATTTTGCAGGAAATTCTGCAATTCGGCATCATTGGTTTTCTCGGTGCATTCGATGGCCATTACAAAGTGATCATCTGTTGCCCGCGGGCTAAAGTGATGCTTTTTAACAAACGGAGAAAGTTGGCATAGGTAACAAAACGTAAGCACCATCCCTACTGCAGAAAACAACACCGTTAATTCAAAGGTGATGGGTATCCACGCCGGCAATGCAAAGTGTGGCTTGCCGCCGATATTTAGCGGCCAGTCTTTTGTAAATATCCAACTCATACAGGTAAGGGCAGTAGTTGTACCGGTAATAGCGTAAATAAATCCTGCCGTGTGTAAGCTTGTTTCCCTGATGCCCATCGCATGATCAAGACCATGAATCGGGAAAGGTGTATACACGTCATGAATCTTGTACCCGGCCCTGCGTACATTCTTTACTGCAGGGAACAGTACCTTTTCATCCTCGAAAGATCCGACTACAAATTTTTTTATTCCTCCTGCCATATTTTCTAGCTTTTAGCTCCAACCACCAGGCGCAAGCTTTAGTTAACAAAATTTTCTTATAGATTAATCTCTTTTATACTGCTTCGGGATGGCAATCACACCTAAGCGTGTATCCACTCGCCGTTAGTGCACATGTTCATGTTCCACTTCCTCCAAATAAAATTTCTCAGCATCTGCTTTTTCAATCTCCGTCATTTTCACCTTATAATTCTCTCCACTGGTTTTTAATATTGCCTTAATCTCTGCAACGGCGATAACCGGGAAGTACTTTGCAAAAAGGAAGAAACAGGTGAAGAACAATCCAAACGTACCAAGGTAAAAACCTATCTCATACACACTCGGGCTATAATACGTACTCCAGCTGGATGGTAAATAATCACGATAAACAGAAGTAACGATGATCACAAATCGCTCGTACCACATTCCAATATTTACGATGATACTCATAAAGAATGTTACAGCAATGTTCCTTCTCAGCTTGCGGCTCCAGAACAACTGTGGCGACACCACGTTACAGAACATCATCAGCCAGTAACTCCAGCCATATGGCGAGAACAGGTTTGCACGGTTCTGGCTAAATGCATACCATTCGTACGGATTTTGTCCGTACCACGCTATGAACAATTCTGTGAGATAAGCACAACCAACGATACTGCCGGTTAATACAATTACTTTATTCATTGCCTCAATATGGCCTAGTGTAATATAGTCCTGCAGTCCCATCACTTTTCTAACAACAATCAACAGTGTTTGCACCATCGCGAATCCACTAAAGATGGCACCCGCAACAAAGTATGGAGGAAAGATGGTCGTATGCCATCCCGGAACAATGGAAGTAGCAAAGTCAAAAGATACGATCGTGTGTACCGACAGTACCAGCGGTGTACTTAACCCGGCTAACACAAGAGATAAAGATTCATGTCTTTGCCAGTGTTTTGTACTTCCTGTCCAGCCAAAAGAGGCAACACCATACAATAATTTTCTGAGTTTTGTTTTGGCCCTGTCCCTTACCGTTGCCAGATCAGGCAATAAGCCTGAATACCAGAACAAAAGGGAAACCGTAAAATAAGTAGAGATCGCAAATACATCCCATAAAAGTGGTGAGTTAAAGTTCACCCATAACGGGCCACGGCTATTAGGATAAGGTAATACGAAAAAAGCCATCCAAACACGTCCCATATGCCAAATAGGAAACTGGCCTGCACACATCACCGCAAAAATCGTCATCGCTTCTGCTGCACGGTTCACACCTGTTCTCCATCCCTGGCGGAACAGCAGGAGGATAGCAGAAATAAGCGTTCCCGCGTGACCGATACCTACCCACCATACGAAATTGGTAATATCCCAACCCCAGCCGATTGTTTTATTCAGGTTCCACTGCCCGATACCGTAAGTAACCTCGCGGTAAACACTGTACACTCCGAACAACAGCAGCGCCACACTGATATAAAAACCAATATACCAAAGCCTGCTGGGCTTCATTTCAATGGGACTAATAATATCTTCCGTAACCTGGTGATAATCTTTATTACCATCAACCAGCGGTTCCCTTTGTTGTGATTCGTATTTCAGTAATGACATATCTTCTTAGCTTTTAGCTATTAGCTGTTTGTTACTAACCTGTTTTTATTTTCCCGGCAACACAACGCTGGTCAACATCGTTGTGTCACTCACTTGTACTATTTGTTCATTGCGCAGCAATCACTTTTGATCACCGGAAATTATGCGTGTACTTTTTCTGTTTCCTTTTCTTCCTTCTTTTCACCATGTCCTTCTTCTACCACACCAATGTGCCTGTCTGTGTTTCTAACCTTAGCCAGGTAGCTAACGTTAGGCAATACGTGCAATTGTTCCAAAACGTAGAAAGTACGGTTCTGGTCCTTTCGTGCCAGGGATACATCACTCTCTTTGTCATTTACA
>JACMPR010000328.1 GCA_014377385.1 Ferruginibacter sp.
AGTGGGGTTGAGAATTACAATTGTTACTTGTTTTGAAATACACTCTCCACACACCACCGCAGCGGCTATCAGTCCTGACGTCGTTTGTAATGTGTTATTCATAAAATTAAACGATGGAGGTTGGCTCTTTTATTTAAACCGATAAAAGATGCATTGGGTAAGTTTAGGTGTTTGGGAAAATACTGGCTTTAGCCAATTAAAATATCTCTAAAAACCCATATTCATTTGAAAGGAACAAAGCCTTGATGTCATCTTTATGTTTAATGAGTAATTCCAACATATAATTATTGCTTTGATTTCCGGTTCGTAATAATACAACCTTCGGTGGAAACCCTTTATCAGTGGCAAGGTTTAAAAAATCATCATCATTGGTAACTATGATAAGGTTGTTGAGTAAAGCATAATCCCATATTTTTATATCCTTTGCAGGGATAGTTAAACCAATATGATCAACATGAAGACAATCAGTGAAATCAGATTTTAGTTTGGCTGTCAGCCTCCATGAAATGTTCGCATCCAATAATAGTTTCATTTATGCAGCTATGATCTTAATTATAGATTCCCTGTTGGCGGCAAAAGCAAGGGCTGCTAAAATATGTTCTTCTTTTAATAGCGGATAGTCTTCTAATATCTGAGGATATGTCATGCCGGAAGCTAACCATTGCAGAATGTCGCCCACTGCAATTCTGGTTCCTTTAATGCATGGTTTGCCAAATCTGATTTCCGGGTCAATTGATATGGAGGAATAATGTTCTTTCATTTTTTAAAGTTAATTCTTTTCACAAAACTATTTTTCGGTAAAGAAATTTTTTCTAATACAACTGATGAGGCAATTAGTATTAATTACAATTTTCATGCGGCGGAGGTATTGCCACTGCGGAAATTATTTTTGTTAAGCCATCTTTCAATTTAGTTTACTTCTAAATCTGTCTTTTTGCAACAACCCTATTTATAAAAAATTAAATGAAAACCAATAAATTCAGAATAGTGTTAACGGAGTTATTTGTCATTTCTATTTCACTGTTTATAATAAAAATACCAGCAGCCTGTGTTTATCAATTAACACTAGCCACTGGTATAATAATTAATTTTTAATATTTTATTTTGAAGCTTTAGCCTCTTGTTTTGTGTTTGTTTTATTCGATTTACCAGTCATTTCTGGTTTTAATATTATTTTAGTCCATCCATTGTCACGGTCATCAAAATGCTTGTAAGCAGCCGGTGCCTCTTCCAAAGAAATTTCATGTGAAATTAGCATAGAGGGTTTGGCTTTGCCGGCAGCAATAAGCGTACAAAGCTGGCGGTTGTAAGATTTTACATTTGCCTGGCCCGTTGCAATACTTTGACCTTTCATCCAGAAATTACCAAAGTCAAAATCCATGTGTCCATTCTTTTGAAGTGCGTCTTTTGATTTAGGATCCTGGGGTACAAATACACCTACTACACCAATATTACCTGTTGCCTTCACTGACATCACCAGTTCATTCATAGTAATGTTCGAATGTTCTGTTCCATGTTTATCGCAACACTGGTAACCCACACATTCGCAACCTTTATCAGCACCTGCACCTTTAGTAAGCTCAAGCACCTGATCCACAGCTGGCGCTTTTGAAAAATCGATAGCAATGGCCCCTAATTGTTCAGCAAGTTTTAAGCGGTCTTTATGATTATC
>JACMPR010000329.1 GCA_014377385.1 Ferruginibacter sp.
AAAGCCTGGCATGTACTCGGCAAATGGAACTATGAAGTAGCTAACCTGTCTTCCCTTGAACGCGGATTTGCAAAGATTTTTTTTGGGAACGTACCCGAGGGCTCTCTCAAAAATTCTATTGCTGCTTACGAAAAAGCCAGGAGCATTAATCCAAATTTTGCACTCAACTACCTGGAACTTGCAAGATCCTACCAAAAAGACAACAATAAACAAAAGGCAATTGTTCTCTTAAAAATAATGCTTCCCCTGCCTGTTCAAACAGAAGACGATCCGCGAATCAAAAAAGATGCGTTGTCTTTACTGAAGAGTTGGGAGTAGCAGGCATCAGGTTCAGCGGGATGAATTTACAATACTGAAGCAGCTGCGTTTGCCCATTAATGCTAACTTGGCCTGGTAATCGTTATATACAAAATCATCAAATCACTCATCACCATTCATTCCCACCTTAACTTTTTAAAAACATACACAATTCTATGCGTAGATATATTTTAGTACTGCTTACATTGTTGGGAACGGTTTCACACGCACAGTTGAGTACATCGTCACCAATAACTAATTATGATCCCCATGCTTTGTTTGCACCGATGCTTTACCCAGGCTGCGTAAATCAATATCGGGCTGCTACGGGTGAACCAAATATCGGGTACTGGCAGAACAGGGCAGACTACAGCATCAATGTATCCCTTGATACAGCTGCCCACAGCATTTCAGGTTCCGTTACCATTTCATATAAAAATAACAGTCCTCTCGCTTTACCATTCCTTTGGCTTCAACTTGATCAGAATTTATTTGATAACAAAAGTCGCGGGCAGGCGCGTATGCCGGTGGGTAAGCGTAGCCGTTATGGAAACGCCAAAAGCAATTTCAATGGTGGGTACAAGATTAGTGCAGTTACGATAATGCCTTCCAACAGGAAAGTGGAATACTTAATTACGGATACGAGGATGCAAATCAAATTGCCCCGCGATATCAAGCCATCAGGCGACAGTATCAGGGTCAAAATTGATTATTCTTTCATCTTACCCGAATATGGAGCAGACCGCTGCGGAATATTGAACACCAAAAATGGCAATATTTTCCTGGTAGCACAGTGGTATCCACGCATGTGTGTATTTGATGATATTAAGGGCTGGAATACGGATCCATATTTGGGGCCGGGTGAATTTTACCTTGAGTATGGTGATTTTGATTTTTATATTACTGCACCCGCCGCTAATATCGTGGTGGCAAGTGGCGAACTTCAGAATGCTTCAGAGGTATTGACGGCAACAGAATTTAAAAGAATGAATGATGCTGCCAAAAGTGAAAAGACGGTTCTGATCCGAACCGAAGCTGAGGTAAACAATGCCGCCTTAACCGCGAGGGCAGGTACATTAAAGTGGCATTATAAGATGATCAATGCAAGAGATGTTTCGTGGGCATCATCCAAAGCATTTATGTGGGATGCAGCGAAAGTGAACCTTCCCTCGGGCAGAAAGACCCTTGCGATGAGTGTTTACCCGGTGGAGAGTATCGGCGTTAAAGGATGGGGAAGGGCGACAGAATATACAAAAGGCAGTATAGAAAATTACAGCCGGCGTTGGTTCGAATATCCCTACCCGGTAGCTACCAATGTTGCAGGTAATGTGGGTGGTATGGAATACCCCGGCATCGTTTTTTGCGGTTCTAACGCCAGGGAGGATGGTTTGTTTGGTGTAACGGATCACGAATTTGGTCATACCTGGTTTCCTATGATCGTGGGTAGTAATGAACGAAAATACGGCTGGATGGATGAAGGGTTTAATACTTTTATAAATTCACTGGCAGATGATGATTTCAACAACGGTGAATATAAAAATCCGGTTACAAATATGGATGGTGTAGCGGAAAGTATGTTTAGTAAAGGAAGCGAAAGCATTTTTAATGCACCAGATGCGATGAAAGAAGGCAATATTGGAGTTGCCTTGTATTATAAGCCAGCTCTCGGGCTCCAGTTGTTGCGTGAGCAGGTATTGGGGACGGCCCGGTTTGATACCGCATTTAAAACTTACATAAACAGGTGGGCGTACAAACATCCTACTCCATGGGATTTTTTTCATACAATGGAGAATGTTGCAGGTGAGGACCTCGGCTGGTTCTGGAAAGCATGGTTCTTAGAAAACTACAAATTTGACCAGGCCATTGCTTCAGTAACCTATGAAAATAATATAGCTGCCAATGGAGCCGTGGTAACTATAAATAATTTAGAACAGATGGCTATGCCTGTATTGCTGAGTTATGAAACAAAATCAGGATTAAAGGGCAACATTTCTTTACCTGTTGAAGTATGGAACAACACTGCAACATTTAAAGTAAGCATACCTGTAACGGAAGAATTAAAAATGGTAACGATTGATCCCGGCAAAGTCTTTCCAGATATTAATTTTAAGAACAACGTATGGAAAGCGGAATAATTTTTAAATAAACTATTGTGAAAGAACTTTATTAGTACAACTGGTTAATTACAACAAAAACAGCCGGTTTCTTAACCGGCCGTTTCATGGTAATCAATTCTGCAGTTTAGTAGGAGGTAAACAAGGCCGTTAGTCGTAGGTGATGTTGTAGATATTGAGATCATGGAAGTGGATCTTCAAATTTTCAAATCACCAGGTCTTCAATTCAATATTATTTTAATCTGCCCATACTAATTACTGCTGCGGGCAACCAGCGGGTGTCTTTATTATAGGCAGGATATGAAGCTGACGTTTCAAACTCAACCGCGAGCGCAACGATAGCGATATCTCCTTTGCCGGCTTGAGTTTGCAACTCAAATGATCTTGCCGGCACAGGATCATTGTTAAAAATAAAGCTGTATTGATTTGTACAGAGACTGTACGTAGTGGGAGCGTTCCGAAAAGGTGACGTCACCGCAATCAGCTTTATGTTCACTTTCATAGTACGGAGAGGAACTTTAATATCTTTCTTAGGGTTTATTTCAGGAATAAGAACAGTAATCTTAGCATTGCCGCTATCATTAACCGTTATATCTGTTCTCAAAAAATCACGCAAATCGATCTCGCCGTTTACCTGGCACATGCCGCTGTTCCTCCCCGACAATTCCCATATTTCTTCGTCCTTGTGCTCAGCATACTGGTTGCGCATCCATCCCCGTAACCTGTTATACATTTCCCTTTTCAGAGGAAAAAGAAAATGACCGTTCATTGCCTTCACCATTGCAGATCCATATTTTGATACCGTTCCAAATACTGCATTCAAAGGATTTGCAGGTTGGCCTCTTTTCTTCTTCCTCTTACCAGGCTTGGCTCTCACATATCTTTTACCGTTCATCGTATAGAAAACTATATTTCCTATAGCGCCACTAATTCCATTGTCTGTTACACGTGCCATCGTATTTATTTACCTCAGTTGTTTTCCGACGCACGTCGCTATTCTTTAATAACGACACGCGCCAAATATAGGATTGTTGGATAGATACTACATAACAAATATACATTAAATATTCAATAAACCACATTTTTTGTGGTTTATTATGTATTTAATGTGGTAATACTCTGGTTTTAATAGATGAAAGCCTTACCCGTTAGGTATTGTAGTGCCAATTTTTAATTGTAATAAATTTATAAGTGCTAGTGGAGAGTGGAAGTGTTTCTCAAGTTTACGCAAAATGCGCGCATCTTATCCCTCATAAATTATACTATGAGATTTTATAGTGCGAGATAATGTCTGTTGAAAAATAAAGAAAGCTGCAAATTAATAGTCAAAAAGTTCTACATGCAGGGCAGCATTACTTTGGCGGTAGATAACGTTAAGTAAACAACATGTAGCTGCATTAATTTAATAAGGAGAATAGGATACCGCTCAGGCTAAATTTTCTATGCAACAAGCTATGCTTTGAAATTCGTTTTCCATTTGCCGGTTTTCAGGTATAACACTGACATCAGAAAGATAGCGGTCCAGTAGATGAATTCATTGCTCCAGGCCATGGCAAGTGATACATAATTTACTCTCATGAAATACCAGGTGTAAATGAGGTAAAGTGTTATGGCAATGATCTCAATAAGCAGATTTATTTTCGTTTTGCCTGTACCAGTAATACCATTGAGCCAGATGTTGGCAATGCTCATAAATAACAACCCCAATGAAACAATCCTGATCACTGGTATACCGGCAGTTACAAATGTTTCATCCTGGCCAAATAACCTGAAGAAAGCATCCGGAAATAGATTTAGTATACTTACCATAACGAAACAAAATCCAAAACTCATGTACGTGATCTTCATGATCACTTCAATTACTTTGTCTTCTCTTTTCTGTCCCATCAGGTTACTCACCATTACATTGCTGGTGCTTGCAAAAGCCCATACGAACACGCCCACCAGACCGAACACATTGCGCATAGTATTGCTGATGGCTTTCGCCATTGGGCCCCGGACTTCGATTAATAAGAAAAATATCAGCCACGTAGTAACGCTGATCAGGTATTGCAAAACGAGGGGTACAGATACCTTGAATATTTCTTTACTGGTAACCGCATCAAATTTGAAACCCTGCAATAGCTGGTATTTTCTTTTCAAACCTGTAATAAACAAAACGGCAAAAACAATTATTACGCCGGTGAATTCTGCAATAATAGAAGCAACAGCAGCCCCGTTAAATCCCATTTTCGGAAATCCGGCATGGCCAAATATTAATAAGTAATCAAAAAGTATATTTACAAGCGCTTCGCAAATAAATCCGATCATTAAATAGCGGCTGTTGAGCGAGGCCACTAAAAATGCATTGCCCATTTGGAAGAGGTATAAAAAAGGAAGACCCAGGATGCGGATTTTAAGAAAGCTCATTTCCTGCGGGTAGGCCGACGGATCAGCCACTTTTTCCATAATGTAGGGAGCAATAAACCAGGTGAACAGGATACATACAAGGGCGAACTGCAGGCTTATTCGAACACCCTGGGCGAGGATCGTTTTAAATACTGTGCTGTTACCAGCTCCCGCATATTTTGAGAACACCGTCTGCATAGCATTGTTAAGCCCGTTTCCTGCAACGGCGAAAATGAGGTAAAAAACACCTGTTATACCGGCATTTCCCAGTGCATCACCACTTAAACGACCCAGGAAAATACTGTTGATCAGCATATTGAGCTGTGGAATAAGAATGGCCAAAGTAATAGGCAGGGCTATCGATAATATTTGACGGTTATTTACCTGGACCTTTAAATCGTTTATTGTACCCACACTTTCCATAAGTCAGTAAAATTATCTTATTTTGCTTCCCTAAATAAAATATTTGAAACCGGCATTTAATATAACCCCAACATCAACAGGAAATAAACCCATCCATTTACTAATTGAGGCAGGCAGTTATGGTATGCACTTAATATGGTTTACTAAAGAGGCTTTCTCTGTAATGGGATTGGCCGTATATAATTTTACAGGCAATGATACTGAAAATGATATTAAAGAAATCCTCAATTTACATGAGGGTTTTTTTAAAGCCCTGGCTTCTGTTACTGCCTGTTATGACTTTAAAGAATCATTGCTTGTTCCCGCAAAATACAATCTTGCCGACGGTTATAAAGAAGTGTTGGCGCTGGTTTACGGCGAGAATGATGATAGCTATTTTAACAGTGACCTCATAACATCTGCTGATATATACAACCATTACAGGGTACCTGCAGCAATTGAATCTGTACTTTCAAAAAGATTTCCTGCCGCAGCCATGTTTCATTCCAGCAGCCTGCAGGTTGAAGAATTGAATAAAGAAAATGAATTGCTTTATTGTATATTTTTCCACAATATTTTAAAAATTATTTTATTCAAAGGCGGGAAGTTACAGGTTGTAAGACAATATAGTTATGTAGCCCCTGAGGATGTTACTTATTACCTGATAAACGTTTGCGAACAGCATTCGGTGAAGCCGGCGGAAGTACAGTTACGCCTTAGCGGTATGATTGATGAAGAATCGAGACTTTATAATGAACTGTATAAATATTTTTTACATCTTGAGTTTGAGAAACCGGCAGATGACATGTCTACACCTGTTGAATTAAAAGAATTTCCTCCACATTTTTTCAGCCACCTAACTGCACTGGCATCATGCGTATCATAAGCGGCATTCAGGGGGGGCGGCGTATCTCGCCACCTGCTAATATGCCATACACGCGGCCCACGACTGACATTGCCAAAGAAGGACTTTTCAATATTCTCCAAAACAACCTTGATATTGAATCTTTGAAAACACTGGATCTTTTTGGCGGTACCGGATCCATCAGTTATGAATTAGCAAGCAGGGGGGTAGCTGATCTAACAATAGTAGAAAAGGACCCTAACATGTATGAGTTTATAAAAAAAACGTCCATGGCTTTAGGCTTCGATCATTTTAAAATATTAAAATCGGATGTTTTCCGGTTTATAGAAAACTGTTCAGAGCAATATGATTTTATTTTTGCCGGGCCTCCTTATGCAATGACAACTATTGATGATCTTCCGCGGATCGTTTTTGAAAAATCACTGTTAAAACCAACCGGCTGGTTTGTGCTGGAGCATACGCCACGGAACGATTACAAAAAAACACCCAATTACCGCACTGAACGGAATTATGGTACTACGATATTTTCTATCTTTATTCAAAGTTGATCCGGCTTGTTTAGAGAGGCAGTTGGTAATTGCCTGTATCAACCTGGTTATTTCAATAAATAAATTGCCCGCAAACCTGGCAACTTTTACTTAAAAAACCCCAAAATTTTGCTTAAAAGTTTCAGATACCTGCTTTTTCCCTTTTCACTCATTTATGGCGCTTTTGTATGGCTGCGTAACTGGCTCTTCGATAAAAATATACTACGGTCCTCGGCATTTAATTTCCCTGTAATTTGTGTAGGAAACCTGGCAACAGGCGGTACCGGGAAGACTCCTATGACGGAATACCTTGTGGAGATTTTAAGAAAGCATTATAAAACAGCTACGCTTAGCCGCGGGTATAAGCGTAAGACAAAGGGCTTTGCAATAGCAAACGATAGCACCACGGCTATTGATATCGGGGATGAACCAATGCAGTTTCACCAGAAGTTTCCTGATGTAACCGTAGCCGTAGGAGAGGAGCGCCTGGTGGCAATTCCACAGATTCTTCATCAGCGACCTGATACCCGTGTGATCATCCTGGATGATGCCTTTCAACATAGGTCGGTAAGGGCGGGTTTGAACCTGTTGCTAACCGACTACACGAATTTATTTACCCGTGACCTCATGTTGCCGGCGGGGGACCTGCGGGACAACAAAGCCAGCAGGAAACGAGCCGATATTATCATAGTTACCAAATGTAAATCAGGGCTTACGATAGAGGAGAAAGACGAGCTCATTGATGAACTCAAACCGACTGGGAATCAAAAAGTTTTTTTTACAGAGATCGTGTATTCAAGACCCTACCACCTTTTTAGTAAGGCTGCCGGCGATATAACCGCAGCTTCTGACATCCTCTTATTATCCGGCATCGCCAATCCCAAGCCGTTAATGGAATTCCTGACCACACATGTTCATTCTTATGACATGATCCGTTACGCTGACCATCATATTTTTACAAGTGATGATCTAAAAGATATACAAAAACATTTTGATAAACTTGTGTCGTCAAACAAACTGATAATAACCACAGAAAAGGACGGTGTAAGACTTGAAAAATTCAGGAAGGAACTGGCTGCGTACCCCATCTTTGTGTTACCGGTGAAACACCGTTTTTTGCATGGCGAGGAAGAGCGTTTTAACCGACAGGTCTTCGATTTTGTCGAGTCTTTTAATCCGGTCGGCTGATTTATAGTTAACATTATATGGGTATAGGAATAAATTCGTACAAATAACGGATATTGCATGGTGGGCGGCAGAAGCCAACCTTAATAATATGCCGGAGAAAAAGTGCTCCGGTATTACGAACTACCTGGAATGAAATATATTTTTTTCTTTTTTTGCCTTTTACTGATTGCCAAACAAGGATTGTCGCAAAAAACGATTGTTGTAAAAGGAATTGTAAAAACTTCCGATAATAAATCATTGGCAGGAGCTTCCATCATTTTATATTATAAAGCTGATACGGATTCATTAAAAAAAAGTTCCGGAGAAAATGGTGAATTTACTTTCACCAATGCAAAAGCCAAGAAAATGGCTGTCATCGTAAGCTATGTCGGGTATGCTACTTTCACTGGCAGTTATGATTTTAGCAATTTATCAGGTGAACAAGTGATCAACGACATTGTGATGAGTCCTGGCATCAGTGACCTGGAAAACATAACGTTGCAATCTTCGAAGATCCAGATAAAAGAAGATACCGTTTCTTTTTTAATAGACAGCAGCATGTACCGAAAAAATGACAACGTAGAAGAGCTCTTAAAAAGGCTGCCCGGTGTTCAGGTGGATAAAAGTGGTACGGTAACCGCACAGGGGAAAGAAGTTACCAAAGTAAAAGTAAATGGAAAGGAATTTTTTGGTGGGGATGTACGAACAGCAACCAGGGAACTGAACGCAGATATGGTTGACAGGATCCAGGTTATAGATGATTATGGTGACCAGGCTGCATTCACGGGCGTAAAAGACGGGGACCCAACAAAAACTCTTAACATACAGTTGAAAAAAGACAAGAATAAGGGGTATTTTGGAAACGTTACCGCCGGCGCTGGTACAGATCAACGTTATGTAACTTCTTTGTCGGTGAATAAATTTAATAATAACCAACAACTTTCTTTGTTGGGAAACTGGAATAATACCAACGCAAGCCTGTTTAATTTCGGCGCCATCGGCGGCGCAATGGGAAGCATGATCAGCAGCATGGCGAGGGGAATGGGTATTGGCCAGGGTGGCGGGGGCGTTGCTGCAACACTTGGTAATTTCGGTATCAATGACGGTGTTGGAACCACCAGGTCGATTGGTATGAATTACCGGGATGAATGGGGCAAGCAGATATCGGCGTATGGCAGTTACAGCTACTCACAGAAATCGATCACAACGATTAAGACCACCACACAACAAAATGCTGACCGGCAATTTCCTAATACCAATACACATAATTCAAATGACTACACCGCAACAGATAATCATCGTTTTTCTTTCAACATAGAATATAAATTGGACTCTTTCAATTATTTTAAATTCACTCCGGCTATTTCCTACAGAAAAACAAACAGTGATTACAGGGACGAATACGTTTACCTTAATGAACCGGGGCAGAAGATCAATAATGGGAGCATTCTGGAAAAAGCAATATCAAAAGCCCCCAACATAAATGGCAACCTCTTATTCAATCATCGTTTTCATAAAAAGGGAAGAACGATGTCGGTCAATTTAAATGCAGGCAATTCATCAACTAATGGAACAGACGATTTTAATAATCCCAACACATATTACTTACCGGGAAATATTATTGTTGACAGCAACAGCCATCAATATATTCCACAGGATAACAGCAACAGGAATTACGGGGCCAGGATTTCATATATTGAACCATTGAGTAAAAAGAAAAGCCTGGAATTTAGTTATGCTTACAATTATCAGTATACTGACAATAGCCGGCAAACATTTATTGTTGATGCAAATTCCAACAACAAAACCCTGTCAGACAGCCTCAGCAGTATTTATGACAATGTTTACATTACCAACAGGTATGGTGTAAACTACAGGGCAACAGAAAAAAAGTATAATTATACCGTTGGCCTTTCGGTGCAACCCGGATCGATCAGGAGCACATCATTAAAAGCAGTGAATAACTACACCCAACAGCTCGTAAATTTTTTTCCGGTGGTGAGATTTGCCTATAATTTTTCCAGAAGCAGATCGTTCAACGTAAATTACAATGGTGTGACCAATCAGCCTGGCTACACCCAGCTAAACCCCGTTCGGGATGAATCCAATTCACAGAACATAATCATTGGCAATCCAGGTTTAAGGCCGGAATTCACCAATACTTTCAGCACGCGATATAATAATTTTGATTTCATCAGCGGCAATGTTTTTTTTGGAAACATCGCTCTATCCTTTACTAACGATAAGATTGTAACAAACTCCACGTTGTTAGGACCCTCCGGTAAACAGGAAATAAGGTATTTAAACACAGATGGGTTTTATACTGTGACAGCTTTCTACAATATCTCGAGGCCAAAACAAAACAGGAAATATGTTTTTAACTGGGGTGGCAATATTATTTACAACAACAACATATCCTTTATTAAAGCAGAAAAAAATGTTGGAAAAAACTGGATATTTGGTCAAAGGCTTGCGACAGATATTAAGATAAAGAAATGGCTGGAAACGAGCTTTGCTGTAAACTATACATTGAATCGTACCAGGTATTCTTCCAGCGTAGCATCGTTTCAAAATACAACTATTAATACCTGGGGCCTGTCGCATTCTTCCAGGGTATTTATAAGTGAAGATTTTATTTTCAGCTATGATATGGAGAAGACAATTAATTACGGCTATTCAGACAACGTTACGGCCAATCCCTTGATCATAAACAGTTCCCTGGAAAAACAGTTTTTTAAGAAGAAGAACCTGGCGGTGAAATTCCAGGCTTTTGATGTATTGAATGAAAATAAGGGAATTAGCAGGCTGGTATCCGGCAACAGTATCACTGATACAAGAACGAACAGGCTTGCCCGTTACTTTATGCTGAGTTTTGTTTTGCGCCTCAATAAATTCAAGGGGGACCAGCAAATGCAAATGGGCCCGGGTGGTATGATGCCACCCCAGGGAACACCCGGCGGAATGAGACCGTTTTGAGTGGTGACTTTATAATTGGGAGTAGAAAATTAGGTTTTTTGACCTGAAAATTATCATGCCTCGTTTCCCTAATTTATTAGCCCAAAATCGATGGAAATTTAGCCTCCAACAATTCGGTCATTCGAGTATTTTCCTATTTCGCGATTGCAATTTTCACCTTTTTATTTTTAATTTTCTCCTCTTTTATCAACTCTATGACATGCCCGATTTTGGATTTTCTTACCGCAACAAAAGCTGAGAAATCTTTTACTTCAATCAATCCGATCTCATCCTTTTTAAGATGTCCTTTATTTGATAAAAAACCAACAATATCAATTTTATTAATTTTGTCTTTTTTTCCCGCGGCGATGAACAGGGTGCTCCATTTCGGTTTTTCAGGGAGGGCAAGCGTTGCAGGTAATTCGAACTGGCTGGATACCACTTTTATGTATTCAGGTAATTTTTCTTCAGGCGAAAAAATAACGTACACGTTACCGGTAGCATCCATTCTTGCTGTACGGCCATTACGGTGTGTAAAGCTGTCCTCGGTAAGTGGAAGATGGTAGTGAATGATACTGCGGATATTCGCAATATCAAGTCCGCGGCTGGCAAGGTCAGTGGTTACCAGGATATCCGAGCTGCTGTTTTTAAATTTACACAAGGCAACTTCCCGATCCTGCTGCTCCATACCACCATGGTAAAATACATTTACGATACCTTTTTCCGTTAAAAAATTACTGGTTCGTTCGACTGCGTCACGGTGATTACAAAATACGATGGTGGAAGTATCATTCAGGTAGCAGAGCAATTTGAAAAGGGTTTCCAGTTTGTCATTTTCGGGAGAACGCAAGGCTTTAACAGACAAAGCTTCCGGGTTTACTTTTTCATCGCCTAAAAAATTAAGTGTAATGGCATCTTGCATTTTAGTGTATTCCGGAATTTCCACAGCATTTGTAGCTGAGGTGAGCATTCGCTTTTCCACAGCCCTCAAAGAACGAAGAATGTATTCCATTTCTTCCAGGAAACCAAGTTCCAGGATCTTGTCAAATTCGTCCAATACGAGGAATTTGATGGCCGACAGGTTTATGGTATTACGGCGGATGTGATCGGCCATTCTACCGGCGGTTCCGATGATGATGGCAGGGGGCTGAACCAGGTTATTTTCTTCGATTTCTCTTTTATGACCCCCATAACATGCAGTAATTTTATAACCCGTTTGCATTTGTCTCAATACGCCGTCGATTTGAAGCGCCAGTTCCCGTGATGGAACCATGATCAGTGCCTGCACCAATTTAATTTCAGGATCCAGCGATTTGATGAGCGGAATCAAAAACGCCACGGTTTTTCCTGAGCCTGTCGCTGATAAAAGAATTAGCTCATTATTTTTTTCAATTGCATCCTGCGTTGACAGCTGCATTGGATTAAGGGTTTTAATTCCCAAATTTTGCAGCATGTATGGTTCTACGCTTTTTGTATCTTTCATTTTGCAAAAGTACCATATCTATCTGAATGAAATTTTAAGATAACAAGTGTTCTGCTGAAGGATTTAAATTAGTTTTAGTCCCTATAATTAATATTATGTTAAACAGGCGCACCCGCCAGGGCTTCCCTTCCCACAGTATTATTTCTTTTTTTTCTTTCCCTGCGCTTCCTTTACGTCAATTGATTGAACATCTTTACTTATATTTTTATCCCCTCAATACCTGAATCATAAATCTATTACATCTTAGTTTTTCATTTATAGCTTGCATTTCTTTTGAGAATTCAATTTTTTTATTTTGGTCGTCAATAATTTCTTGTTGTTCCTGCACTGCTTTTACAAGCGGAACCACAAAATCACTGTATGTCAATCCATAATCGTATTTAAAGTTTGCAATGCAATAGCTAAATACAAATTTCTTTGTATGGTCCACTTACACAAATTCAAATAAGTATTACATAATTCACAGCATTACGAAAATTAAATGGGTGTTTAAATAATTTCCTGATCCTCATTTATTCTTAGTCTAATATTTTAGCCAGAAAAAATGGGATCCAAATCATTGCAATTTTTTAGTCTTTTGAATGAATCATGGATTCATATTTAAATTCCTTTTGGCCGTGCTTTTAGTATACCCGGTGACGTTTGTGAAAAGTGTTCCCTGAAATGTAGTAAGAGCTTGTTTTTTATTTATGAAGTTTAACTTTAGCGAGGCTTTGTATTCACAAGGGCACCATCAGCTTTCTACGCACAAATTTTTAAAAATTGAAAGGACCTAC
>JACMPR010000330.1 GCA_014377385.1 Ferruginibacter sp.
ATCTCCGCCGAAGGCATTTTAACAGGAGAAGTATTAAAATCTTTTAAATCAGCGGGAATCTTAAACGACTTCTTTTTGTTTTTTTTATCCTTATTATTTTCAGCAGCGCTTTCAAGGCTCTTTTTAAATCTTGCCTGGCCATCTATATACTCCATATATCTCCCCAAATTGACATTTCGTTCTTTTAATTCTTTGGCTAAAGCAATTAGATCCTTTTTATTAAAAAAGAAAGTGTGGCCACTTTTAAAGTAGTTAGTAAAATTAAATTCCCGTATAATAAAAGCTCCGGCACGATAATGTGCATTCTTTATGTATTTGGTGATATCGCTATCGCTAACCCATTCTCCTCTTTCAATACTTAGTTTTTGAAACTGTTTTGCTGCCTTGTCTAATGCTTCTTTTGAGAATTGTTCTTCAGGAAGTAAATCAGAGGTTCCTATGAGTATGCTAATGGCAGCTTTTAATTCCTTTATTTCGGCAAGAAGTTCTTTTTGCATAAGTTTTTTATTGGGGAGTAAAAAAAATTGAATAACCAAAAGTTACCAAAAACATTGGAAATATTTTACTCAAAAGAGGATATAATTTAGCCTTCCGCCAGGTTTAAGCACATTGGTATGTGGTATAGCCAGACCAAGCACAGGTCAAAGCTTGCAAAGAGCATAAAAATAGAATTTGTCTTATTTTCTATCAATGTCCTTTTACGTTGCTGATTACACTATTAATGGTTGAATTCTTATAAAGGATAAAATGGGTGCGAAGTTTTAATTTGCGCTTTGCTACTAAAAACGTAGTAAATCGCAAACAATAAAATGGCTTCCTTAATGCTCAAACGCCTCCCCCAAATAGTACAAATCCAGCCAATGTTCCATTATGTCCATATCTGTCTGGAAAGAAGACACCAGCCCTTGCCACACCAGTCGGACGGGGATAGTATAAGAGTTTCCGAAGCTCCAGACCCCCGTCCGAACGGCGTCATCCGGGCGGGCAGGTTCGATTCCTGGCGAGGCCACAAAAATGAGAATATGTATTATGCTTACGTACTAAAAAGCATAGACCATGATTACATATATAAACGTCATTGCCAGGACATAGAAAAAAGAATCCGGCAGCATAATGCAGGCATGACTATTTCGATACGGCCTTATCTCCCTTTTGAATTGATTTACGTGGAAGAATTTGAAACAGAGAATGAAGCAATCGCCCGGAAAAAATATTTTAAAACTTCAGCAGGAAGAAGGTTTCTAAAAGCCAGGTTGGCCTCGTAGTACAATGCCCGCCCGGCTGCATCATTCAGGCGGGGATTCCTAACGAGGCCACTTCAGAGGACAAAGTCAGACCATTTTGACTTTGTCCTTTATTATTTGTTCCATAACCCTTGACAGCATTTAATATGAGCGCGAGCGCCGGATGATAGGTTACTGCTTATAATCAGATGGCTTAAAGGATGCAGCGTTCATTTCATCTTCAGATTCTCAATAAGCGATCCATATTCATTTTTGATGGAACAATATTCAGTAATGACTAATTGCCCACCCAGCATCAGCTTCTCTGCATGATAAACACGATCCTGATTCTTTCTTATTTCCATATTCACCTTCTGATTGTCTTCCGATGTCTCTTTTTTACCTTTTTTTAATTCCTTATCAAGAATGATCTGGTACAGTTTAAGTGGTTCTTTCTTCGATGAAATCTTTTGTAATTGTACAACAGCTTTTTCATTAGCTGAATCTGCCCTGGATCTTTCTTTACAACCCCCTGACAATAATAATAAAAGTAGCGTTTAATTTTTCCTTCGGATGCACTCCCTGTTAATTTGCCTCACTATTTAGAACAAGCAAGAAAACCCTTGGTAGCAATTCACCCTTCTGTTTATTGCTTGCAACCGTTGATCGCTTTTTTCCATTAAATACTGAATAAAAAACAATACAAGAGTCATTTTTAATACTGATAGAAATCATTACTATGCCAGCCAAAAATGAACATCTTCGCTATCTATGAGTCTGACACATATCAATAGCTGACAAAAAAAGAAAGCAACCAGGCTTAAGTGGATTTGAAATAAATAAAATAAAAGCTAAGCAAAGAACAGCCATACATTCCAGATGATTGTCGATTGCACAGTTCCCCTATTGCTGATTTTTCTACTGCCCCTATTTGTCGTTACAGGAAACTATTCATTTCTCATTTTCATAATTGCAATGTTCGCTTGTCATTTATTAATGCCCACGTATCACGGGAGACATGAGCATGATGCACACAAACAACATTCCGAAACCCCTAAAAAAGATAACCATGAACCGCATCCACACTAGAAAATCGGGATTAGCATTCGCTACAACGGGTACATTGCTATATTTCGGTTGTGCAGTGGTTATGCTTACACCAGGACATGACAGCACAGTAAAATTTTTCAAAAGCTAGCTTCATGGCTTGGATGTTGCTTCAATAATGAAATGGGGTATTCCGTGTGTTGAAGTCTTATTAGGAATTGTGCAAACTTTTATTATTAGTTGGCTGATCGGTGCCTGCATCGCCGGTATCACAATATTTTCTGCAGGGAAAAAAATATAAAACCTTCAGTAAACCTTTAAAATAAGTACATGAAAAAACTTTGAACTGCAGGGAATGAGCTGCGGAGGTTGTATAAGCAGCGTAAAGAATGCTTTACTAAAACTTCCCGATGTTGAAGATGCTGAAGTTTATTTGCATCCGCAAACTGTGAACATTGTGTTACTGACTATTTTAAAATAACTTCTTTTATTGTATAATGCTCCGCTTTGCAGGGTTTTGGAAAAAGAATATGGGGCATCACCTGGGATCTTTGGTTCTGTTAATAGTTTGGGACAGGTACCAGGCGTTGTGCCTGGAGGAATGATCATAATACGGGTTGATCATCTTGCCTACAGGATTATTGCAGCGATGCTGGTAGTGATTGCTTATTTGGGGATGGATAAAAAATGATTGTTATTAAATAATTCCTGAAACCCTATAAAGTATTGCTAAATCGAAGAACATTTTCACGACCTAAAAGCTTTTCTCAAATAAAAAAATAAAATGCAAAAAACTACAAGCGATCAAGGCAACCAGAATTCCGATAGCCTCTCTAATCATCAAACAGTAATAAAAAATCAAAACCCGGAAGCAACCAAAACCTAGACCTGTTCAATGCATCCTGAAGTGATTTCAGATAGGCCCGGCAAATGTCCAAAATGCAATATGGAATTATTAATAAAAAAATAAAATACTAATGAATAAAACTACTTCAAAGAAAAGTGCCTCTGCTAACAGGCAATTACAAAAGTGCCCTACCGGCATTAAAGGCTTTGATGAAATCACGGAGGGTGGACTTCCAAAAAACAGAACCACTTTAGTCAGCGGAGGTGCCGGCTCCGGAAAAACCCTTTTGGGCCTTGATTTTTTAATCAATGGTGCAATCAAATTCAAAGAGCCAGGCGTCTTCATGTCGTTTGAAGAGACAGAGGAAGAACTTTATACAGACGTGGCTTCTCTGAACCTGGATCTGCAAGGTCTTGTTTCACGAAAAAAAATTTTGATCGAACATGTGCTTTTGGAA
>JACMPR010000331.1 GCA_014377385.1 Ferruginibacter sp.
AATTATTAGAAAAAGACCTGGTGATCATATCCGGCAGGAACGAAGACGCCGTTGGCAAACCGCTTATCTATGCTACTTCCAAATCATTCATGGATTATTTCGGAATAAACAGCGCCGAAGAATTACCGAGGATCAATGAAGTGCTAATGGAAGAACTGGTAAAATCTACCGCCGTCAGCGATGCTGCAAAACAACATGAAATAGAAAACCAGGAAATACCTGCCGGAATACATATTTCTACTGAAGAGCTCAGCGGCGTATCGATAATTGAAGATGAGATATTGGAAAGTAAAACTATCTACACCGAAGAAGTGATATCGTCAGACGAGGAACAAACTAATTTTTCTCCTGACGGGGAAATTAAAGATGATAGCCGCGAAAAGGGTGAAGACATGCCTTCGGAGGAAGATCTTAATCAAAAATAAAACTGGGTTCTGGCGAAACAGTGTTATTTACCTTCCATTGAAATAAATTTTGCTTTTCAGCCGTTTTTTCCCCCGCAAAATAATGTTGTCGGCCAGCTGTTTCTAAAATTCCTGATTCCTGTTTCTCAATTACTGTTATGTTACACGAACTAAACGCCACTCAACTAATTTCCATTGCCAACGAATATGGCACTCCTGTTTATATCTACCACGCTGAAAAAATCACATCGCAATACGAAAAATTAAAACTGGCCTTTAGTTCCTGCAATTCCAGGATTTTTTACGCATGTAAATCGCTTACCAATATCAGCATATTAAAACACTTATTTTCCCTGGGCGCTTCGCTTGACTGTGTGAGCATCAACGAAGTAAAGCTTGGCCTGATGGCTGGTTTTGCAAAAGAGGATATATTGTACACGCCAAATTGTGTTGACTTCGATGAAATACTGCAAGCCAAAGAACTTGGGGTAAACATCAACATCGACAGTATTTCTATTTTAGAACAGTTCGGCGATAAATTTGGCGCCGGTTATCCTGTTTGCATCAGGTTAAATCCTCACATTATGGCCGGCGGAAATTTTAAAATTTCTACCGGGCATGTCGACAGCAAATTTGGTATCTCCATCCACCAGATGCGTCATATAGAAAGGATCGTAAAAAGTACCCGGCTTCATGTTACCGGATTGCATATGCACACCGGAAGCGAAATAAAAGACATAAATGTTTTTTTAATGGGGCTGGAAGTAATGTTCGGCATGGCAGAACATTTTCCTGAACTAAAGTACATAGACCTTGGCAGCGGGTTCAAGGTGCCTTACCAGCCTGGCGACGCCGAAACGGATGTAGCCGAGTTAGGAGAAAAAGTGGCGGAGGCTTTTTTAAAACACGAAGGAGAAACCGGCAAAAAATTACAGGTTTGGTTTGAACCTGGTAAATATCTTGTTAGCCAGGCCGGGTATTTTGTAGTAAAAGCAAATGTTATTAAACAAACGCCGGCGACTGTTTTTGTGGGGGTTAATAGTGGATTCAATCACCTGATAAGGCCCATGATGTATGATGCCTATCACCACATTGAAAATATATCCAATTGCCGTGGTACCAAAAGAATTTATACCGTTGTAGGAAATATTTGCGAGACAGACACTTTTGCGTGGGACCGCAGCATACCCGAAGTAAGAGAAGGTGATTACCTCGTTTTTTACAACGCCGGCGCTTACGGTTTTGAGATGTCTTCTAACTTCAACTCACGGTTAAAGCCAGCCGAAGTAATGGTAAAAGACGGCCATGTAACGCTGATCCGCAAAAGAGATGAATTTGACGACTTACTGAAGAACCAGGTTTTTTAGAGTTGTCAACTGCTGCCAGTTGAAAGGCTCTGGCACAGAGACTCAAAGACAGGAAGATGCACGAAGAAAATCAAAAAACACAAAAGAGCTTTCTGTAATCCCCTATGCCCCAGTGCGTGCCCCACGCAGCAAACCTCAGAAAACAAAAAAATAAAAAAAGCTTTTCCTGTTTAGCCAGGCCTTATCATTGCGATCGGGGATCCTAAACTGTCGTCTTTCCCATGTAAATTTTCCATAGCGGAGAACCACTTTCCTGCATTTAAACAATTATTAACAACCGCCAGGAAATTAATCTTGCAGATATCAATTTTTCTTGCAACATTTAACCGGCGAATTTAACCCGCTCTTAAAAATTTACTATTATGTACTCCGCTCATGCGAATTTCCCCAACCAAACAAAAATTTTTCATTTTTCTTTAATCGTTCTTCTCTGTTTCAATTTTTCTTCCTGTAAAAAGAAGGAGAAATGGCTGGATGTTGATCCGGCTTACGCAAAATACATCGAGGCTTATAGTTCCGGTATCATTTCAAAAACAAGTGCAGTAAGACTTCAGCTTTCTTCAGATGCTTTGACAACACATAGTATCGGACAGCCGGTGAAAGAAGAATTATTTGAATTATCTCCCGCGGTAAAAGGCACGGCTGTATGGCTGGATGCAAGAACAATCGAATTTAAACCTATCAAATATTTATTGCCAGATCAGTTGTATAACGTTAGTTTTAAATTGGGCGATGTTACAAAAGTTCCCGCCGAATACAGGAATTTCAAATTCAATATCCAAACAACCAAACCAGCATTTAAAGTAACGCAGTCGGGTTTACGAAGCAGTGGAGAAAAAAATAAAATGTTTCTCAATGGCGAAGTTAATACCGCAGATGCTGAAGAGCCGGCCCTGATAGAAAAATTACTCACTGCTTCTCAATACAACAATGGATACAAAATTATATGGCAACACGACGATGCAAAAAGAACGCACAATTTTACGATTAATAACATCAGCCGTGCTGAAAATGCTTCTGACTTATTATTAAAATGGGACGGCAGTCCGCTGAATATACAAAACACCGGTACTGAAACCCTCGCTGTTCCTGCCATTGGCGATTTTATAGTTTTAAATGTAATGGCGGTGAATGATGCACAGCAATATGCATCCGTACAATTTAGCGATCCGATCGCGATTGGCCAGGACTTTACAGGTTTGATCAGCGTCAGCAACCAGTCCGATATTTCATACAGTATTAATGGCAGTGAAGTAAAAGTGTTTGTCAGCGGTAATCTTGATGGCAATTATACAGTAAATGTAAATGCCGGTATAAAAAATAACTGGGGTTCCAGCCTGCTGAATGCATTTACTTCCAACATCATTTTTGAGAACCGCCTGCCGTCGGTAAAAATTCACGGCAAAGGAAATATTCTTCCTACATCGGGCAAACTCGTATTACCCTTTGAAGCCGTTAATTTAAATGCAGTTGACATCTCGATCATCAAAATATTCGAGAATAATGTACCACAGTTCCTACAGGAAAACGACCTCGGGGGAAACAATGAATTGCGCCGGGTAGGAAAACCGGTGGTTCAAAAAACATTGCGTCTTGATAATGACAGGACACTCGACCTTCATAAAAAGCAACGCTTCTCTCTTGATATTGATAAGTTTTTGAAAACGGAACCGGGTGCCATTTATCGGGTAACCATTGGGTTTAGGCCGGGGTATTCACTTTACACTAAAACAGCAGTTGATACAGCCTCAACGATAGAAGAGGAAGAGGAAGGATACCGGGATGAAAACGATTCTTACAACCAATATTCTAAAGATGACGATGATGAATTCTGGAGCCGCTACGACAACTATTATCCATATGGCTACAATTGGCAGCGCAGGGATGACCCTGCCAGTAAATCCTATTATAACAAGGACCGCTGGGCTACCAGGAATATTCTTGCCAGTAACATTGGCATTACAGCAAAACGTGGTTCCAACAACAACATTATAATTGCATTAACCAGCATTCTTACCACTGAGCCACTACAAGGAATCGAACTGCTGGTGATGGATTACCAGCAACAAATTATTGGAAAGGGAAGCAGCAGTAGTGATGGTTTTGCTACTATTGATTTGAAACAAAAACCTTACCTACTCATTGCAAAAAAAGGCAGTGAACGGGGATATTTAAGATTAGATGATGGTAGTTCTCTCCCGCTAAGCCGTTTTAATGTAAGTGGAGAAGAAGTAAAAAATGGTATCAAAGGATTTATATTCGGGGAGCGGGGCGTATGGAGGCCGGGTGACAGCATGTATATTAATTGTATCATTGAAGACAAGACCGGCAATCTTCCACCGGATCACCCGGTGGAATTTAGTTTGTTTACTCCACAGGGTCAATTGTACCGGCACGCCGTCCAAAGCAATGTAGCCGATGGCTTCTATGTTTTTAAAACAGCCACTGATGCCACTGCACCAACAGGCAACTGGCTTGCAAAAATAAAAGTTGGCGGGGCTACATTTGAGAAAAAGATAAAGGTAGAAACGGTAATGCCTAACCGCTTAAAAATAAACCTTGATTTCGGTAAAGATCCTTTACTCGGCATTAACAGCAGCAACACAGGAAATTTGAAAGTTGCATGGCTATTTGGAAGTCCTGGAAAAAACTTAAAAGCGAAGATTGATGCTTCCTTAAGTTCAAGAAAAACAGCTTTTAAAAAATTCAACGGTTATAATTTTGATAACCCCACAGCAAAATATGCCACCCAGGTAAAAACCATATTTGAAGGGGCGTTGGATGAACTGGGAAATGCAACTATAAAGCCTGATTTCCGGATTGAAGAAGATGCACCAGGCATATTAACGGCTAACCTGCTGGTAAAAGTTTTTGAACCCGGTGGAAGCTTCAGCATTGATAATATGAGCATTCCGTACAGTCCGTTTAAGAGCTATACCGGTATTAAAATGCCGGAAGGTGAAAAACCGTCTAATTATCTACTGGCTGGTAAATCACAAACTGTACAAATAGTGGACGTAGATAGTAAAGGTGAGCTGCTCGCTGGTTCCAGCGAAGCAGAGGTACAATTTTACAAGATACAATGGCGCTGGTGGTGGGATGAAGGTTCCGATAACCTCAGTAATTTTACACAAAACGAATACAACAAACTAATAAAAAAAGAAAATATTCCGCTAACTAACGGAAAGGGACAATGGACATTTAAGACTTCCTCATCGGAATGGGGACGTTACCTGGTATTGGTAAAAAACCTGGAAAGCGGCCATACCACAGGCAGCGTTTTTTATGTAGATGAACCTGGCTGGCAAACTCGTTCCGGGAATGAAGACCAGTCTGCAGCTTCCATGCTTTCTTTCAGCAGCGATAAGGAAGCATACCAGGTGGGCGACGAAATCAGTCTCTCCATCCCCAGTTCAAAAGGAGGAAGAATGTTGGTTAGCCTTGAGAGTGGAAGTACCGTGATCAAATCCTTCTGGCAGGAAACTGCCCAGGGACAAACCCAGGTTAAATTCAAAGCAGAAGCTGGTATGGCGCCTAATATATATGCAACGGTAAGCCTGTTACAACCGCACGCACAAACAATGAATGACCTGCCGATAAGAATGTACGGCTCCATACCATTGTTCATTGAAAATAAAAATACCATCCTGAAGCCGGTTATTTCTATGGCTCCGGGCATCCGGCCGGAACAGCAGGTTTCCCTAACAGTTAGTGAAGAACAGGGAAAAGAGATGACCTATTGTATTGCAGTGGTGGATGAAGGCTTACTTGACCTCACCAGGTTCAAAACGCCTGATCCACATGCAGCATTTTATGCCAGGGAAGCACTGGGCGTTAAAAGTTTTGATATGTTTGATTACGTAATAGGTGCCTGGGGCGGTGATCTTGAGAGAATACTTACGATAGGTGGAGACGCAGATGCAGGGCCTGCCAAACAAAAAACTGCCAATCGGTTCAAACCTGTAGTACAATACCTTGGCCCTTTTTATTTAAAAAAAGGGCAAAAACAAACACAGACTTTTACACTTCCTGCCTACATAGGATCTGTAAGAACCATGGTTGTTGCCGCTCACAAAGGCAGTTATGGATTTACAGAAAAAACTGTTGTGGTAAAAAAACCATTGATGGTGCTCACTACTTTGCCAAGGGTATTGTCGCCGGGAGAAACCATCAAACTGCCCGTTACTGTTTTTGCCATGGAAAATAATATCAAAAATGTAATGGTAAGTTTACAATCCAACAACTTCTTTGAAGTAACAGGAAGCGCAACACAAACGCTCAATTTCAACCAGGTTGGTGAACAAATGGCTTATTTTAATGTAAAGATCAAAAACGCGGTCGGCATCGGAAAAGTAAGGGTTGCTGTATTTTCAGGAACAGAGAAGGCAAGCGATGAAGTTGAAATTGATGTAAGAAATCCGAACCCCATAATTACCAATGTGCAGCAGGTCAGTTTAGTACCCGGGCAGCAATGGAACGTTTCTGCCTCGCCCATTGGAATAGCGGCTTTAGGTAGTGCAGTGACAGAGATTTCTTCTATCCCATCTATAAATCTGCAAAAAAGGCTGGGTTACCTGATCGAATATCCTTACGGATGTGTTGAGCAAACCACTTCCGCTGTTTTTCCGCAGTTAGTGTTAAACCAGCTCACGGACTTAACAGATTATCAAAAAGCACAGGTTGAAAAAAATATAAAAGCCGGATTAAACAGGTTACAGCAATTTCAAAGGCCGGATGGTGGCTTTAGCTATTGGCCCGGCGAGCCCGCCAGCGATGACTGGGGATCCAGTTATGCAGGGCATTTTTTACTGGAAGCCAGTAACAATGGCTATTTCGTCAGTGACTACATGCTGCAGCAATGGAAAAATTTTCAAAGAGGCAAAGCCAACAGCTGGGTACCAACTACAACTAATTTTTATGGCGGCGACCTTGCACAAGCTTATCGGCTGTATACCCTCGCGCTTGCCAAATCTGCAGAACTGGGAGCCATGAACAGGCTGAAAGAATTTAAATATTTATCAGCGGAAGCGAAATGGCGGCTCGCAGCAGCTTATAAGCTCGCCGGGCAGGGCAATACTGCGCTTGACCTTGTCAGTGGTTTGTCTATTGACTTCCCCGAAAGGTACAAGCCGGGATTTACTTTTGGCTCCCAATTGAGAGACCAGGCGATGGTATTGGAAACACTAACTATTATGAATAAACGTGATAAAGCGACGCAATTACTGTCAACTGTTGCTGCGAGATTATCTGAAGATAACTGGTATAGTACGCAAACCACGGCTTACGCTTTGGTCGCTATTGCTAAATATTGCGGTAAGAATGCATCCGGCTCAAAGATCATTGCTACAACAAATATAGGCGGCGCAAAAGTTGATATCAATTCGGCCAGCTATCTTCGGCAAATAACCGTTCCATTTAAAAATGGAAATACAGCCGTAGGAATTACAAACAACGGGAATAATACATTATATGTTAAACTAATTACCCGCGGCCAGCCACTAACCGGCGACAGTTCGGCGCAGGTAAACAACCCGGCAATGCTTTTAATGAAAGTGGAATACCTGTCGCAGGATGGAAAACCGGTTAACGTGTCAAGTATTGCACAGGGTACCGATTTTATTGCCAAAGTCACCATGAGAAACACCGGAAAACGCGGTACTTATTTCCAGATGGCTTTGGCACAGGTATTTGCTTCCGGCTGGGAGATTTTAAATGCGAGAATGACGGATGGAGAAGCTGCATTTAAGTCGTCGCCCTCAACCTACCAGGATATCAGGGACGATCGGGTGTACACTTATTTTAATATTAATGAAAATGAAACGCTCACTTATTACATACAATTGAATGCCACCTATCCAGGCAGGTATTATCTGCCAACGGTTCAATCGCAGGCTATGTATGACAATACGATTACTGCTTCTTCTGCCGGCAGGTGGGTTGAGGTGGTGAGTAATTAATTAAAAATTACGCCATTTTGAATTTAACTATGTAATAAACGGCTCATGCAGCCAATGCCGGGAAGTTTCCAAATCAAATGATTTTCGAATTTACTTTTATTGAATAAAATCTTCCTCCATATCAAAAACAACATTAAAGCGACAACCGTTAAAACCAGGATAGTAATTGTTCTTGGGCTGATTGCGGGTGTACTGTTCTTAATAATGTTGCCGAAGCAGCTTTTTACAGCGCCTACCAGTTTTGTTATTGAAGACGCTGAAGGAAACCTGCTGAATGCCTCTATTGCGTCGGATGGACAATGGCGTTTCCCCTATAATAAAAATGTGCCACAGAAATTTTCTGACTGCATCGTAACGTTTGAGGATAAACGATTTTTTTATCATCCCGGGATTGATATTATTGCTATTACAAGATCAGCATGGGCTAATTTACAACACAGCCACACAACCCAGGGTGCAAGTACAATTACCATGCAGGTTGCAAGGCTGGCTGGCAAAAACAGACATCGCAACTTCTGGAATAAAGTAAAAGAAACCGTACTGGCCCTGAGACTGGAAACTGCTTATTCCAAAAAAGAGCTCCTTGCATTATATGCCGCAAATGCACCTTTTGGAAGCAATGTGGTAGGACTTGATGCAGCGGCCTGGCGTTATTATGGCCGAAGCGCAGAAAAATTAAGCTGGGGAGAAATGGCAACTCTGGCTGTTTTACCCAATGCCCCATCACTCGTTAACCCCGGAAAAAACAGGCAAATATTATTAGCAAAACGGAACCTTCTATTAGATAAACTTTTCCGTGCCGGCAAAATTTCCCGGCAAAGCGCAGATCTTGCCAAACTTGAATCATTACCCGTAAAACCATTGCCTTTGCCACAGGACGCACCGCATCTTTTACAACGGTATAAAAAAGAATACAGCCGCCATTCTTCATCAACAAAAATAAAAACAACCATCAACGGAACGCTGCAAAAAGCGGTAACCCGCCTCTTGCAACAACAACAGCAAATACTGAGGGGAAATGGCATCAATAATATCTGCGCGCTGGTATTAGATGTGGAATCAGGAAATACAATGGCATACGTTGGTAATATATATCAGCCTTCCAATAAGGAACTGGAAAGTGATGTGGATGTGATAGCCGCATCGCGAAGTCCGGGCAGCACACTGAAACCAATTCTATATGCAGCCATGTTGAGCGACGGCTCAATTCTACCCAACGCCCTCGTACCAGATATCCCAACCGAAATAGCCGGATATATTCCTCAGAACTTTGACCTCGGATTTGACGGAGCAGTTCCGGCAGGCAGGGCTTTGTCTCGGAGCCTAAATATACCAGCAGTGCGCTTGCTCCAGCAATATAAATACCAGCGGTTCTATGAGGTACTGCAACAAACGGGCATTACAACTTTAAAAAAACCTGCAGACTTTTACGGTCTTAGTTTGATCCTCGGTGGATGTGAAGTAAACATGTGGGATTTGGCCGGCGTGTATGCGTCTTTTGCAAGAGTATTGAATCACCAGGCAAAAAACAAGGGTGTCACTGATCCAATTGATTTTCATGCGTCAAGGTATTTTACAGGCCAGGAAATAAAGCATGCAAGCACAAATGTGGCAACTATAGATCCAACTTCAATCTATTTCACTTTCCAGGCTATGCAGGAAGTGATGCGGCCGGGTGAAGAAGGCCTGTGGCAACAATTCAATTCGTCACAAAAAATTGCATGGAAAACAGGAACCAGCTTCGGTTTCAGGGATGGATGGGCAATTGGGGTAACACCGCAGTATGTCGTTGCAGTATGGGTGGGCAACACTGATGGAGAAGGAAGACCCGGATTAATTGGTATCAATACCGCAGCTCCTGTTATGTTTGATATTTTTCGTTTACTCCCCAACGTTAAATGGTTTACAAAACCATCGTATAATTATAGCTATGTGGAGATATGCAGGCAAACAGGTTTCAGAGCAAACGTTGATTGCCGGGATGTAGACTACTTGTTTATGCCCCCCAATGCAATCAAATCGCCCCTTTGCCCGTATCACAAAATCATTCAACTGGACGCCACCGGAAATTTCCGGGTTCATGAAAACTGTGAAATGCCTGCCAATATGATACACCAAAGTTGGTTTATTTTACCACCATCCATGGAATACTATTATAAACAACGCAATCATGATTACAAAACTTTGCCGGCTTTTAAAACAGGTTGTGTTGCCGATGAAGGGATAAAGCAGATGGAACTTATTTATCCCGGGCCAGGTGCAAAAATTTACGTACCACTGGAAATAAACGGCGAAAAAGGAAGAACTGTTTTTTCTGCAACGCACAGGGAACAGCACGCCAAAATTTTCTGGTCGCTCGATAATAATTTTATTACTTCCACAGAAACCAGGCACCAAATTGCTATTAGTCCGGCCGCAGGGAAACATGTTATCACACTTACCGACAATAATGGCAACTCGATTTCCCGGAATTTTGAAATAATTGATAAAGAATAGCAATAAATACTACGGGTAGTTCGGTCATTGAAGAACAAATTTAACTACCTGCAATTCTTTAAAGAATTTTGATGCACATTCATTCAGCCATTTTATATACCGACAACTGGGCTGAATGCAGCTGCCGGAGATACATAATAATTATATTGTAGCTTGCATTACCTATAGAAATTTTTTAATCAAACAATATGAAAAGAATTGTAGTTGTTGCAGCATTGGCAGTATTTGGTAATGTTTTATTTGCACAGGAAAAAAAATTGTATAACCCTTCAGCTGATGCCGAAAAGGACATATCAGCTGCCATAAAAAAAGCGCAGCAAGGCCACAAATTTGTTTTGATACAAGCTGGCGGCAACTGGTGTAGCTGGTGCTTCGAATTCGAAAGGTTTACCAGGGCCGATCTGCAATTAGATTCTGCAATGAACGCTGGTTTTATTTGGTATCACCTGAATATGAGTAAAGAAAATCAAAATAAAAAAGTGTTTGCGCGGTACGGTTTTCCACAACGCTTTGGCTACCCGGTATTCATTGTTTTAAATGAAAAAGGAGAAAGGATACATACACAAAACAGTTCGTACCTCGAAGACGGCAAAAAAAGTTATGATAAAAATAAAGTGCTGGAATTCCTGACAGCCTGGAGCCCCCTGGCACTGGATGCTAAAAATTATGAAACGCCGTAGTAAAAAAAGATTTGCGCCAGTCCGGTTGAACAATGCTGCCAAAATCGCGTGCTATGAAACGCTTAAGCAAAATAAAAAAATGATATCGGAGATGCTTATCCGTGCTTAACAAATAACTTAAATTATTACATGGATGCTTCTGTAATTAAATTTTTAGAGATCGTACAACATCCTATTAAATTTCGACTTTTCTTACTTAAAAAATTGCCCAGCGCATTTTTTAGTGGTGTACGGGTCCGCTATGCAGATGAAAGCAAAGCCATTGTAACGGTGCCCTATAAGTGGTTTTCTACAAACCCCTTCAAAAGTACCTACTTTGCCTGCCTGAGCATGGCTGCCGAAATGAGTACAGGATTGTTGGCGATGGCATACACATATGAACAACAACCTTCGGTAAGTATGCTCGTTGTAAAAACGGAAGCGGTCTATTTAAAAAAAGCGACTGGCGTGACTAGTTTTACCTGTGAAGACGGACTGATGCTTCAGCAACTCATTGGGGAAGCCACTGCATCGGGTAAAGCCACCAGTTATGCAGCAAGATCGATTGGCAAAGATCAGGAAGGTAACACAGTTGCCGAATTCACCATTACCTGGTCTTTCAGGGTGAAGGCTTTACAACAGGCTGCGTTTTAGAACAACTATGTTTTCACAACATACAACAACCGATTTCCGCGATACGCTGTTCCTCATTAGCAATAATGCTTTAAGTTTCGATGCCTGGCATAAACTGTCTACATAAAATTGCAGCTATAAAAGATAAGCCACTTACTACAGCTAATATTGTAAATTGCAGGTTCAGTTATTCGATGTCTTTTTGCAGGAAGAGGCGGTAAAAGTAAAAAGAAATTTCTCTTTTTTAGGATATTGAAAGTTGACAATGTATCATTATGGCAAAAGAACTTCGAAAACAGGAAGCATTAGAATATCATTCCAAGGGAAGGCCCGGGAAAATAGAAGTTGTTCCAACCAAGGAAGCAAAAACACAGCGTGATCTTTCACTGGCATATTCGCCAGGTGTGGCAGAGCCCTGCAAAGAGATCGCTGCAAATCCTGATGACGTTTATAAATATACTGCCAAAGGGAATTTAGTGGCGGTGATCAGCAATGGAACCGCTGTATTGGGGTTGGGCAATATTGGGCCGGCAGCAAGCAAGCCCGTCATGGAAGGAAAGGGCGTTCTTTTCAAAATATTTGCAGATATTGATGTGTTTGATATAGAAGTGAATGAAACAGACCCTTTAAAATTTGTACAAATCGTAAAGGCGCTTGAACCTACATTTGGCGGCATCAACCTGGAAGACATTAAAGCACCAGAGTGCTTCTACATTGAACAGGAGTTGAAAGCTCAATGCAATATACCGGTAATGCACGACGATCAGCATGGCACTGCTATCATATCTTCTGCGGCATTGCTGAACGCATTGGAAATTCAAAAGAAGAAGATCGACCGTGTAAAATTTGTTATCAACGGCGCCGGGGCTGCTGCAATGGCCTGTATAAAACTGTATGAATCACTTGGGGCCAGGGCGACTAATTTTATGGTGTTTGACAAAGACGGCATTTTATACAAAGGCCGGCCCGATGTGGAAGAATTAAAACATAAATTTTGCGTAGATGCAAAATACAGGGAATGGGATCTTACCAAGGCGATGAAGGATGCCGATGTTTTCGTTGGATTAAGTGTGGGTAACGTGGTAACGCCATTGATGATAAAATCCATGGCAAAACATCCGATCGTTTTTGCCATGGCAAACCCCGACCCGGAGATCACTTATGAAGCGGCTATTGCTTCCCGTAAAGATCTGATAATGGCAACCGGGAGAAGTGATTATCCCAACCAGGTAAACAATGTTCTTGGCTTCCCTTACATATTCCGTGGTGCCCTGGATGTTAGGGCCATGCAGATTAATGAAGAAATGAAACTTGCTGCAGTACACGCTTTAGCAAACCTGGCGAAAACGCCCGTGCCGGATATTGTACACCTGGCCTACAATGAAAAAACGATCACATTTGGTCCTGACTATATTATCCCAAAACCCGTTGATCCGCGCTTGCTGGCAACAGTGGCCCCTGCAGTAGCCAAGGCTGCGATAGACAGTGGGGTGGCGAGGATCATGATAAAAGACTGGGATGCCTATGTGATAGAACTTAATAAAAGACTGGGTCTCGACAACCAGCTCAGCAGGGTAATCGGTGCAAAAGCACGAAAAGATCCTAAGAGGGTTGTATTTGCTGATGCGGAAAATGTAAAAATTCTGAAGGCTGCCGTACTCGTGCTGGAAGAAAAAGTAGGCTATCCCATCCTGTTAGGAAGTGAAGATAAAATAAAAAAGATCGCAATCGCCAATTCGCTGGACCTCGACGGCATGCCCATCATCAATCCAAAAGATGATGATATGGAAGAAATGAGAAAGAAGTTCGGTGATCTCTTCTTTCAGAAACGACAGCGTAGAGGCGTGAACCGTTATGAAGCATATAAAGCCATGAAAGACCGTAATCATTTCGGGTGTATGATGGTGGAAACGGGTGAGGCAGATTGCATGATCAGCGGACTAAGCCGGAACTACCCCGATACTATAAGACCGGCCATACAAATAATTGGTACAGATGAAGGCGTAAAGAAAATTGCAGGCATGTACCTGCTGTTTACAAAGCGTGGGCCACTGTTTCTTGCAGATACTACGGTTAACTTTAATCCTACAGCCGAAGAACTTGCTGAAATAACTTTTCTCGTAGCAAAGGAAGTAAGGCAGTTCAATATAGTTCCAAAGGTTGCGATGCTTTCTTATTCCAATTTTGGGAGCAGCGATTCCCCTGAAGCCAACCTCGTTCGGAAAGCAAGGGAGATCGTAAAACAAAAAGATAAGAACCTTGTTTGTGATGGGGAGATCCAGGGTATACTGGCATTTAATAAAGAGATTTTAAAAGACAACTATCCATTTACCGAATTAGTGAACGGGGAAGTTAATACCCTCATTTTCCCGAATCTTGCGGCCGGAAATATTGCTTATAATCTTTTACAGGAAGTGGGCGGTGCTGACAGTATCGGGCCGATATTACTAGGTTTAAAAAAGCCTGTCCACGTTTTACAGCTGGGAAGTTCTATTCGTTCTATTTTTAATATGGTTGTTATTGCGGTGGTAGATGCCCAGTCGAAAAGTAAATCCGACACCCAGGAGGAAATGAAGAAAAGCAGGTGGTGGAAGCGTTCTCAAAAAAACAATGGCACAATAAATGAAATAATACCGAATCGTGTTTAATGAATTTTCGGCACCGGCCTTAAAAAAAATTAACTGTAATGAAGTTTTTATCACATTTTGGCAAGTATATTTTAATGCTGAAAGGCATGTTCAGCAAGCCTGAAAATGCAAAATTATACTGGAAAGAATTCATGCACCAGTGTTCCGAAATTGGTGTTGGTTCCCTGGGCATCGTAAGCATCATATCGGTGTTTATGGGTGCTGTTAGCGCAGTTCAGACTTCTTACCAGCTTGTAAGTCCGCTGATTTCAAAGAGTACCATTGCACAAATTGTAAGGGACACCGTTATACTTGAATTTGCACCTACACTTGTTTGTATAGTGCTGGCAGGTGTTATAGGAAGTAAAATTGCCAGTGAACTTGGTAATATGCGGGTAAGTGAACAGATAGATGCGCTGGAAATTATGGGCATCAATACAAAAACATACCTGGTTATGCCGAAAATAGCCGCATCTCTGGTAACCATTCCAATGCTGGTGGTGCTTGCCATGGGGTTGGGTATCTATGGTGGCCGTCTTGCTGGTTCGTCTTCCGGGATTCTTTCTGTTGAAGAATATGACCGTGGTTTAATGCAGAATTTCATGCCCTATAACGTAAGCTTTGCCCTGATAAAAGCCTATACTTTTGCATTTATTATTAGTACCATTTCTGCCTATTATGGATATTATGTCACCGGTGGTTCCCTGGAGATTGGCAGAAGCAGTACCAGGTCTGTTGTGGTGAGTTGTATTTTGATCCTGTTATCCGATTATGCCCTTGCTGCTATCCTGCTGTAATTTTTTTTATTTAAAATTATTAATTTACAATTCCAATAACGCTGACTGATGATCGAATTTAATAATATTAAAAAGAGCTTTGGTGAAAAGGTTGTACTGGACGGTGTAAGTCATGTTATGGAAACCGGCAAGACAAACCTGATCATCGGTACCAGCGGAAGTGGCAAGACCGTGTTACAAAAATGCCTGGTTGGTTTATTTGAATCAGATGAAGGAGAGATTATTTATGATGGGGTGAATTTTACAGGGATGACGGAAGAGAATCGCAAACAGCTACGCCAGCAGATAGGCATGCTTTTCCAGGGATCAGCGCTTTTTGATAGTATGTCGGTACAGGATAATATAAAGTTCCCGCTGGATATGTTTACCAAAGATACGCATGCCACCAAACTGAAACGCGTAGATGAAGTGTTGGAAAGAGTAAACCTGGTAGGCAGCAATAAAAAGAAACCATCTGAGATAAGCGGGGGTATGAAAAAAAGAGTTGGTATCGCCCGGGCCATTGTGCTGAATCCAAAATATTTGTTTTGTGATGAACCAAACTCCGGACTTGACCCGCAGACCTCCATGCTCATTGATAAACTGATCTTAGAGATAACAAAAGAATACAACATGACTACGGTGATAAACACCCACGACATGAACAGCGTAATGGAGATCGGCGATAATATTCTTTATTTGAAAGAAGGCAAAAAGGAATGGACCGGTAACAGCCAGGACATTATTTTCTCCGACAACAAAGGCCTTAATGAATTCATCTTCGCATCACAATTTTTACAGGACGCAAAAAATATGCGGATGCTGGAAGCAAAAGGAAAGATCAATTCAAACGGTGATATCGTTAAATGACCATGTCGAAACGGCAACTCACCATCTTAACAAACCCATA
>JACMPR010000332.1 GCA_014377385.1 Ferruginibacter sp.
GATTTTTCGTTCAGTTCTTCAAAATCTACATTTAAACCCTGTAGCCTGTAGTGCAGGAGTGTATCAACTATCTGCCGGATCAATGCTTGCCTGATTGGCTCACTGTTGAGGACGGTGTGCACCAAATTGTGGTCAAAAAATCCGTTTGTCAGGGCCGTACGGGATGTATGAAAATTATTGAGTATGGGTTGAATGCTCAAGTTATTCTGTTTCATCTCAGCAAGGCCCGCACTATCGATTCTTGTTTGTAATTTATAAGTTATTGTGTCAATAAAGAACCATTCTGGGTAGATGCTGTTGAGCTTATCTGCATTTTTTCTAAGGTCAGGGAGCGCTGCACTATTCCATGGAGTGTAAAAGGCCGCACGTATCAGGGACGACTTTACAACTTTTTCTTTTACTTTTTTCAGGGAATCTTCCGCTACTTTTTTTTCAAGGAAATTTTTGAATCCGGCAAATTTTTTATTTTGTTTTGTGCTTATTGTGAGCCCGTTGGATGGATCCAGTTTATCCTGGTAAGCTTTCGCTTTGGCATCAAGGTTTGGTAAAGAAGGATTACTGTCATAAAGCACTGCCATCACTAGTACTGACAAAAAAAGCAGGACCAGGAATAAAATTATCCGGCCCGACCATTTCACGCTTTTCCATCTTACTGCACTATTAGTTTGGAATATTTGCTGGTCATTCATCGAAGATCAAAAATAAGGCAGTAAAAGTCTATAAAAGAAAGCATACCAAACATATTATGATTTGGAATAACAGAATATTAACTAGCAAATCAGAATGTGAGCGTGGTGGGAGATAATAAATAAAGATTGAATCCGTAGACGAGGCAACCTGATTATTTTGGATTTTCTGGCCACCGTTTTCTACGACCGGCCTACATTCAATGAATGTTGTGCATCGGATTCAGCGTCGCTTGGGTTAATGGATCATCGTAAGTTGCAAGAGGCTCATCTTACAAAAATAATTTTAAGATTATTTTCATGTCCAAAAATCGCAGGCTCCCTTTCGTTAAATTAGAATTTCAACACACATTTAGATGAATACTTAAATTGAAGAGGGAGTAGTGAACAGGTTTAAAAGAAGGCCCCTGTAGAAACAGGGGCCGTTTACCAAAACTAACTGCTTATGAGAGAGTTGAAAATTCGAGTTTGAATGTTCTGTAATAATATTTGCAAACACGGTGCCAGAAAATGATGTAAACTGTTAAGAAAAAGCAAACGGTTTCTAAAATGTTCCGCTGTTGTAAAGGGAAGTAAATTTATTTAATTATATCCCTCTTACTTATTTTGAAAAAATATTGAGGGGGCGTTGGCTTTTAAATCTCGACAAGGGTTTACTGGTAAAGGAATTATATAATAAAAAAAATTGCAGCGTCAATATTCGGGGTTTACAAACAGCAACGTGTAGAAATTAATTATCAACGGTACATTTCAATAGTCCTTATCATACTATTGTTGTGAAGTAAGTTTTTCAGCATTTTCTGCAAATTGCAGGGCATCAATAAATTCCTGCACTTCCCCATTTAATACTGTTTCTAAATTATAAACTGTAAAACCAATACGATGATCTGTAACCCGGCCCTGGGGATAGTTGTAAGTGCGTATCTTGGCACTCCTGTCGCCTGTACTTACCAGGCTTTTTCTTTTGTGGGAAATAGCCTCTTCAGCCTTACGTACTTCCTCATCATATAACTTTGTACGGAGCATATCCATGGCTTTCTCCCTGTTACCCAACTGGCTTCTTTCAGTTTGGCAAACCACCACAAGCCCTGTGGGTTTATGGGTAAGGAAAACCTTTGTTTCCACTTTGTTTACGTTCTGTCCGCCTGCGCCACCACTTCGGGCAGTTTCCATTTTTACATCGCTTTCCTTTAATTCAAAATCTACTTCTTCTGCTTCAGGCATTACGGCTACCGTTGCAGCGCTGGTATGCACCCGTCCACTGCTTTCTGTATCCGGCACCCGCTGTACCCGGTGAACACCACTTTCAAATTTCAGGGTACCGTAAACGTCGTCGCCTACAACCTCCACCTGTACTTCTTTGTATCCACCTACCGTTCCTTCGCTTTCGCTAAGAATGGCTGTCTTCCAACCTTTTTTTTCACAGTATTTCAGATACATTCTTAATAGATTTCCGGCAAACAAAGAAGCTTCATCGCCACCGGTACCGGCCCTTATTTCCAGGATTGCATTCTTTTCATCATATGGATCTTTGGGAATAAGCATGTTGCGCAGCTCTTTTTCAAAAGCTTCTTTTTTAGCTTCCATTTCAGGTAATTCAGCTTTTGCCATATCCCGCATTTCATCGTCGTCTGATTTTAATACCTCTCTACTAAACTCAATGTCATCCATCAGCTTCACATAGGCATTTCGCACGCTTACAATTTTCCCCAGGCTGCGGTATTCCTTACTCATGGTACTATACTTCTTGTTATCACTCACAATAGCGGGATTGGTAAGTGCCACGCCTATATCATCAAATTTCGCTTTTATAGCGTCCAGTTTATCTAACATAATGTAATTTTATTTATAACCCGGCCCCGCGGTCTCCGTAACACCGGATTGCGTGGGTCAATTGGAGACCGTGAGATCCACAGGGCGGCAAATTTACATTATATCAATCAATCATTTTGTACAGAAAATTTAAGGCAGACCAGGTTTTCACCGGCTATGAATTTTTACCGGGGGATACGGTGTTGATAACAACCCCTGATGGAGTGATCATCGATCTTGTTAGTAAAGCGGCGGCGGGAGATGGCATTGAAAGCTTTGAAGGCATCCTTACGCCTGGGTTTGTGAATTGCCATTGCCATCTCGAATTATCACATCTTAAAGGAGTAATTCACAAACGAACCGGCCTGATTGATTTTGTATTTAAAATTGTGACCGAACGTGATGTTGAAGAAGAAAAAATTGTAGCAGCCATAGAAGCAGGAGAGCAGCAAATGCTTGAAAACGGTATTGTGGCTGTCGGTGATATTTGTAATAGCGGATTTACCATGGCACAAAAACTAGGGGAGCGGATCTGGTATAGAAATTTTATTGAAACAAGCGGCTTTCCGCCTGCAATAGCCAGTCAGCGGTTTCAACGTAGCAAGGATATATACGATGCCTATGCCACAGTTTTGCCACACAATTCTATTGTTCCACATGCGCCTTATTCAGTTTCGCCGGAACTATTTAACCTGATTAACAATCATCCCGGCAGTAAACAGCTTACCATTCATAACCAGGAAATATCAGCGGAAAACGAATTGTTCGAAAAAAGGCAGGGAGATTTTTTGCGGATGTATGAAAAAATGAATATCGACATTTCATTTTTCAAAGCCAGTAAGCGAAGTAGCTTACAGAGTTTTTTGCCCTCGCTTGCCAATGCAACCTCGTTAATATTGGTGCATAATATTAGTACTTCCGGGGCTGACATTGAATTTGCGAATGCAAAGTTCAGCAGCAGGGGTGCAAAACTGTTTTACTGCCTTTGTCCCAATGCCAACCTCTATATCGCTGATACCTTGCCGGATGTAAACCAACTAATTCACCGTGGTTGTGAAATTGTTTTAGGAACCGATAGCCTTGCTTCCAACGACCAATTGAGTATCCTCGAGGAAATTAAGACATTGAACGGTCATTTTCCCGAAATTGGATTTGACACCCTGTTGGGTTGGGCTACCATTAACGGAGCAAAGGCACTTGGCTGCGAAGATATTTTTGGAAGTTTTGAAAAGGGCAAGAAACCGGGCGTTGTTTTAATAGAACCAGGAAAAGGAGGGAATCTACATAATGCCAAAGCAGGACGCATATTGTAATGAAGACATCTCAATGCATTTGTGTTATTTAACACCGATGATATTTTTATTTCTTAAAGGCCTTGGTATAAAATTGCCAGTTCAATTATCATTAATCGTTACTACCCAAGAACTTCGTGCAGTATTTCCAGCGACCTCAGCTGTCCAAAATCGGAAATATGGAACCGGTAGTATTCCTGGTATTTTAATAACAGGCCTCTCCTTATTTCTTTGTTTAGCTTTAACTGGCCAAGTTCGGCCGGCTGCATCATTCGCAACAATTCGGAAGTGATGCCAGCATAATATCCCTCCAAAAATCCCATATGGGTAGGATGTTCGGCTGTAAAATTGCCCTCCTGCAGGTCCAGGTAATGATATTTTTCCGAATAATTATTGTTGATTTTAAAGCCGAAGAACTGGGGCAACTGGAGGGTGAAATAAAGGGCAAAATTGGCTGTTACGGCATTGGGAGCTTTGTCCAGTTCAAGAAGTGCATCCTCGCAAAAATTAAACAAATCAGTTTGCTCTTCAGGTTGGCGGAGCACTTTTTGTAACAGTTCAACCATATACAACGCTATGCTGTTTTTTACAACAGTATTTAGGATGTTTTCGTATAGAAAATCCCAGTTGCAATCTTTTATCCGCTGCAGGCCTTTGAGATCATTGTGGTAAACTTCCAAATCCAGTATAGCCGCCGGCTGATACATGGCAGCTTTATTGCCTGACCTTTTTGGTGTTCTCACCCCGTTAACAAGGTAGGTTTGTACACCAAATAGTTCGGTGAAAATGCTCACAACAAGGCTTGTCTCGCCATATTTTATGGTTCTCAACAGGATGCCTTTTGTTTTGTGTGTCATTTTTTCATCGTTATTTGCAGCAATTAATTAAATAAGTCTTCAATATTAAATAATTATGTGGCAACGCTTAGGAAAATTTGTAATAAAGAACAGGTTGGTATTATTGGTATTGCTGGGGTTGGCCACCGTTGTAATGGGCTATTACGCTTCAAAAGTTAAACTCAGCTATGAGTTTTCCAGGGCCATCCCTACCGATAATCCGAAATACCAGGAGTACCTGTTTTTTAAAAAAACTTTTGGAGATGATGGTAATATGTTGGTGATTGGCTTACAGGCGGGTAAGGGGGTTCCAACATCAGGCGTTCCCGACAGTCTTTTTATACTGAAAAATTTTAATGCTTACCAGCAGATGCAGCGGGAAATAAAAAAGCTGCCCGCTGTTGAAGATATTTTGGGAATACCCGGTGCGATTGGATTGCAAAAAGACAGTGTTTCAGAGAAATTAACCGCCCAACGGATATTTCCGGAAACGATTGTTTCACAGGCGGTATTAGATAGTGCCGCCGGGGTATTTTTTAACCTCCCATTTTATAATGCCCTGCTGTATAACCCGGCTACCCATGCATATTTAATGGGCATCAAAATAAACAAAGACCAACTGAATTCCCCGGCACGTACAAAGATTGTTGCCGATATAACTGCTGCGGTACAAAAATTTGAAAAGGCAACCGGGAACAACGCTCATCTCAGCGGGCTGCCACTTATAAGAACTGTTATTGCAGACCGTATCCAGAAAGAAATGAAATTTTTTCTGTTTGGTTCTCTTGCGTTAAGCGTTATCATTCTGCTGCTTTTTTTTCGTTCTATCAGTACCACCCTGCTTTCACTGGCCGTTGTTATAACCGGCGTGATATGGACGGTGGCCACCATTTATCTCTGCGGCTACAATATAACGTTATTAACAGCATTACTTCCTTCGTTGGTTGTAGTAATCGGCATTCCAAACTGCATTTACTTCATAAATAAATACCATACATCTTATTTAAAAAGTGGTGACAAAAGCCAGTCGCTCGTAGACATGGTAAGCAAAATGGGAGTTGTTACACTATTCTGTAATATTACGGCAGCTATTGGTTTTGCTGTATTTGCACTCACAAGAAGTGCTATTTTAAAGGAGTTTGGCGTGGTAGCGGGCATCAGCATCATGGTTATTTTTGTAATCTCTTTTATTTTGTTGCCAGCTGTATTAAGTTACCTGCCTTCTCCGGGTTCTGGCCAGCTGAAATATTTAAAAAACAAATGGATAAACAACCTCTTAGGCAGGATCGAGCGCTGGGTTTTCAATCATAAAAAATGGGTGCTTGGCGTAACCACGCTTGTTGTGCTTCTATCCATAGCCGGTATGATGCGTTTAAAGTCTGTTGCCTTTATCGTGGATGACCTTCCCAAAAAGGATAAGATTTATACAGATCTTAAATTTTTCGAAAGCAATTTTAAAGGAGTGATGCCGCTGGAGATTTTGATAGACACAAAAAAGCCAAAAGGTATGTTAAGCTCTTCCATTGACATTCGCCGGGTAGCGGCATTCCAGGATTCTATTTTGGCCGTTCAGCCCCGGGTAGGCAAACCCTTATCGCTGGTGGATGGTATTAAATTTTCATACCAGGCAGTGAGCCAGGGCAGCGGGGATTCTACTTATACTTTGCCGGCTTTTGGGAATCCCCTGGCAGATCTGCATAAGGTACTCAGAGAAATCCAGATCAGGAAGCAAAACCAGGAAATGACAGCTAATGACAGCGCCATGTCGAAACTCATAGGTTCATTTGTTGATTCATCAGAACGATATCTACGCATCAGTATGAGTATGGCGGATATTGGAACAAAACAATTACCCGAATTGCTGGATACAATTAAACTTAAGGCAGATCAGTACCTGGACAGTAATTATAAAGTTACCCTTACAGGCAGCAGCATCAGTTTTTTGGAAGGAAGTAAATTTATCATCAGCGGTTTAAAAGAAAGTATTTTCTGGGCCTTTTTATTAATAGCGCTTTGTATGCTTTACCTGTTTCGGTCATTCAAAATCCTGGTTTGTTCGCTGGTGCCCAATTTGATCCCCTTGCTGATCACGGCAGGTATCATGGGCTGGGCAGGCATTGCGCTTAAGCCTTCCACAGTGTTGATTTTTAGTGTGGCCCTCGGTATTGCGGTAGATATCACCATTCGCTTCCTGGTAAATTACAGGCAGGACCTGCCCTTAAATGACTATGATATTCAGAAAACGGTAAAAAGTACTCTTCACCAAACCGGGTTGAGTATCATATATACCTCACTCGTATTAACAGCAGGATTCATTATTTTTTGTGGCAGCAGTTTCGGGGGCACTTTCGCATTGGGCTGGCTCACTTCTGTAACGCTCTTATCAGCCACACTGACCAATCTTGTGTTGTTACCGGTATTGATCATATTAATAGCGCCTAATAAGAAAACGGTTAACGGCAAATAATCACTCTGTATCCATTTCACTTTTTTTTGCACATTGCCGCAGCAAATGTTGATAGAATGATGTCCAATTTAAACAATATGTTAAATGTTGTTTAATATCTTTGTTTTTACTAAACCAAAAAATTGCACATGAGAAAACTCTGCTTGATTATTTCAGCGATGTTATGTTTGCTGATTAACACGATGGCACAGGATCGAACTGTTACCGGAAAAGTAACGGACGATAAAGGAGCCGGAATCCCCAACGCAACAGTATTAGTTAAAGGAACAAAAGCGGGCACAACGACTGGTGCTGATGGTAGCTATTCAATTTCAGTGCCTGCAACCGCGAAGCAGCTAGAATTTAGTTTTTTAGGATCGGAAACCAGCCTGGTTACGATAGGCTCAAAAACTAATATTTCAGTCAGCCTGGTTCCAGCCGGGTCTAAAGAACTTGAAGAAGTGGTCGTTACGGGTATCAATAAGGTGAAGCGGTCGCAATTTGCCGGCGCATCAACGAAAATCGACGAAAAAATATTGAAAAATATTCCTGTAGGATCATTCGACCAGGTATTACAGGGAAGAGTGCCCGGTGTTACCTTGTTAACGGGTAGCGGTGCTCCCGGAACTGCTTCTACTGTGATTATCCGTGGCTCGAGTTCTATCCTGGGACGTTCTGCTCCATTTTACGTTGTAGATGGAATTCCTGTAGAAGAAGGAACATTCCAAAACTTTAATCCCAATGATTTTGCTTCTGTTGATATATTGAGGGATGCTGCGGCCACCTCACTTTATGGTTCAAGGGCTTCTTCGGGCGTTATTGTCATAACCACGAAAAAGGGAACTGCCGGAAGGATGAAATTAGGTTACAGCGGGCAGTTCGGGGTTAAATCCAGACCAGATTATGCATTTCGGTCTATGAATACTATGGAGTTATTAAAAGCTCAGGAAGATTACGGAAAAATTGTAGGATCAACCGCGAGCACAATTGTTTTGCCGGGATATTATTATTCACCTGCAAATCCCCGTTACACAACCCTAACTAGTGCAGAGAAAACATCAGAAGCTGCCATTTTTGATTCTATTAAGAAAATAAATACCAATTGGAGTGATGAAATCTTCAAACAAGGAAATTTTAGCAACCACCAGATCACCTTATCCGGTGGTTCAGGAAAAACAACCATTTATAGTAGCCTTGGTTTTTATAACGAAGAGGGAACTACTTTAAGATCGGATATGAACCGAATTACGTTAAATACCAGTCTTAATTATTCTGACGATAAACTTACTTACGCAATATCCTCAAACATTGGATATACAAAGCGGAATTTTCAGCAAAGTGAAGATTTTAATACAAGTAATCCATTTGCTACCTCTGTGCTTGCTGTACCATATCATATTTCAAAAACACCCGATGGTAAATATGCCACCGGCACAGGAACCAAATTTGTAGGTGCAAACCAATTAGACCAGACATTTTATGACAGAAATTACAACAACCAGATAAAAGGAACCTTGGGTGTGGTGGCTAATTATAAAGTTACCAATCATTTTAGTGCAGGTATAACCGCTGGTGCTGATTTTCGCGAAACACAGGGCTCCAATTACGGTAGTCCATTGGTTTACACAAGAGCCAGCAATATGACACCTACCCTCCATGCAGGTTTTCAATTAGAGGACCTGGAGCGTTTTTTTACCGGCAATATCAGGCCTACAATTGGATATAAAACAATGTTAAAAGAAAAGCATGACATTGAGATTACTGCATACGGTGAGTATGTAAAAGAAATTGGTAAACTAAATAGCGGCAGGGGATTTATATCAGATCCTAAAAGAACAAATACATCGGCTGCCATTGAACAAGGCAATGCTGTAAACAAATTATACGCAATAGTTAGAGGCCGCAAGGCCGAGACATCATTGTTTGGTGCTTTGATGACCGCAAAATATAGTTACAATAGTAAGTACACCGTTACCGGTTCATTCCGCAGAGATGCATCCTCTAAACTTCCCAAAGCAACACGTACCCAAAACTTTTATTCAGTAGGTGCCATCTGGGAGGCATCTAAGGAAAGTTTTATACAGAAAATAAGCGCCATCAATACCCTCAGGTTAAAAGTGAGCTATGGTAGTTCTGGAAATGCAAATAATTTCCCCTTACCTGATAATGATCCTACCTGGTACGGAGGGGCATATTACTACCAGGCAACTTACAACCAGGGAAGTTATTCAGGAATTCCAACCATTCTCGCTAGAAATCCAGGCAATCCCAAGGCTAAGTGGGAAACAACCTACACAAGCAATCTCGGACTTGATTTTGAATTGTTGAACCGCAGGTTGTACGGAGATTTAAACTTATATAGCAAAACGACAAAAGATCTGTTCGTTGCAAAAATACTTTCGGCAGCCGGGGGGTTTAATACTGGCATTCCTGAAGGTTACAAGCTAAATGTAAATGCAGGCGAACTTTCTAATAAGGGTTTTGAGTGGAATGTAAATGGAGAAGTGATCAGGAAAAAAGACCTGGTTGTTACCATTTTTGCTAATGGAGGCTACAACAAAAATAGGGTAAAAGATTTGGGCGGTGAAAGTTCGTTCACTCAAGGTACAGAACAGATTACTGTTGGCCTGCCGTTAGGCTCGCATTTTGAAGTAAAATGGGGTGGTGTTGATGCTGCTACCGGGCAATCCTTATATTATACCAAAGACGGAATACTTACAAATGTGTACAGTTCTGATAATGCCGTACAAACACATGGTACATGGGAAGCTCCATGGAGAGGTGGTTTTGGAACCAGCATCAATTTTAAAGGATTCGAACTCTCAGTTCTATTCAGCTGGCAACGTGGTGCAACCAAATATGATAACCTGCAATTTTTCGTTGAAAATCCTACGGGATTTATGGCTGCGGGATACAACCAATCGTCAGATCTGCGTTTTTGGCAAAAGCCAGGAGACATCACAAATACGCCAAGTCCGCTTTCTGCAGTTAACTTTTCATCCCAATTTATTCATGATGCTTCCTTCATGAGACTCAGAAACACAAAGCTGGCCTATACCTTACCAAAATCAATGCTTGGCAAATCAAAAATTCTTTCTGCCACCACGTTTTATGTACAAGGACAGAACCTGTTCCTGTGGACAAAATGGAGAGGCAGAGATCCTGAAGCAGGTGCAACCAATCTTAACATAAGTGAATATCCAAATCCACGTAGCATCACAGCAGGACTTGACATTACTTTCTAAAAAAACCATATCATTAAAGAATAAATTATGAAACAAGGTAAATATCTTTTATTATTCGTGTCTTTGGTTTTTGTTCTTGTAAGTTGCAAGAAAGAGCTTGATCTTAACCCTACAGATACATTTAGTGAAGCAAATTCATTTATCACTTTGAGTGATGTGCAATTAGGCGCAAATGGAGCTTATGGCCGCTACAGTGCTTATGAAAACGACATATATTTTAATGCGCTTCTTTCTGATGAAGTCAAACTTGGGCTTGACAATGCGGGCCAGGGAGCACTCACTTATCGTTATCAATTTAGTGCAGATCCTACAACCGGTGGAGACGTAGTTGCTGCATGGGGCGATTATTACGGTATGATTGACCAGGTGAACCGGGTATTACCTTTTATACCAACAGTAACAGCAACCCCCGCAGAAGAACCAAGAAGAGATATCATCAAAGGCCAGCTTCTGGCTTTGAGAGCAATAGCTCATTTTGGACTGTTACAAGCTTACAGTAAAAATTATGATCCGGCAGAAGTTCTCGGTATTTCAATTATGTTAACATCAGATCCGTTAGCAAAGCCAGCAAGGAATACCATGGCAGAGGTGATGACGCAAATTGAAGCTGATTTTGCTGAAGCAAGAAGTTTACTTCCGGCAGTTACAGCCGCAACTTTTTCGGATACAGTCATGAATAAAGTTAATATCGCTGCATACCAGGCTAGAATTGCCCTTTACAGAAAAGACTATGATGCAGCCATTACTTTTGCATCTGAAGTTATTACAGCAAATGTAAAACCGTTGGCAGGATTAACTGATTTTCCTCAAATATGGACCGACAACAATGATTTCGAAACCTTGTTTCGCATCAGGTATGCAACCAGTACGGCAATCGGGGGGCTTTGGGGAACTACGGCCGGACAATATTACATAGCACCTTCTGATAAATTATTTGCTTCTTATGATGCAAGCGACATTAGAAGGGATATTTATATTGGTGATGATGGTGCCGGTAATCATTATGTAAATAAATTTTACCTTTCTTCAAGAGGAGGACTTATTGTAGACATGAAAGCCTGTAGAATAGCAGAAATGTACCTGATTCGTGCAGAAGCATATGCAAAGAGAAGTAGTCCGGATATTATAGCCGGTGCGCTTGACCTGAATTTATTACGTACCAATCGTATCACTGGTTATGTGGATGAAACCTTTGCAACGTCAGCGGTCCTCGCAGATGCTGTTTTACAGGAAAGATTTAAAGAACTTGCCTTCGAAGGATTTAGATTTTATGACCTTAAAAGAAATAATTTGCCTGTTCAAAGACTTGCTTCTGATGCAAATCCGGCCTGGCAAACGCTTGTAGCCGGAGATTTTAAATTTGTATTGCCTATTCCGAGAAATGATCTTCAGGCCAATCCAAATCTGGTTCAGAATGCAGGATATTAATTAGAATCAACTTATATTTATTATACACAAAATTCACGTTATGAAATTTTTAAGTAAAATATCCCTGGCCGGCATAATTGCACTGCTTATTTTAATTGCGGGTTGCGATAAAACCAAACCATATGATGTGATTGTAGCGCCACCAGAAGCACATTTTGTCGGTGCTAAAAACCAATCCTATTTTGTTGTTGATTCCCTGCCGGTTTATAATGTTATTGTGGGAACAACTGATGTATCCCCGACAGACAGAGTTGTCACCTACAATGTAACCTCTCCAACCGGGGCTGTAGCTGGCACACAATATACTATCGGCACTTCAGGCACCGTTACAATTCCCGCAGGACAAGCTCTGGCAAATATTGATGTACGTGCTCTAACCGCTGTTTATGGTGGAGGAAGAAAAGATACATTGATCTTTACATTGTCAATTCCATCTCTTAAACCTTCAACTTTTCTTGACACTGTAAAACTTGCTTTATCCGGCCCATGCTCTGAAGCAGCAACAGATCTTAATGTACTTTTAGGAAATTACGATAACACGAATGAATTACTTGGAGGTGGCCCATACGGTCCTTACACAACATCTATTTCCGGGGTTACTCCAACAAGTGCAACAACAGGAACAATTGTAGTTGAGAACATTTGGGATAATGGTTGGGGTCCAATCAGCTTCGATGTGGACTGGACAGACCCGTTAAACCGCACGGTAACTGTTGTTCAGCAAAATGCAATTCCCGGAAGTGATGCAGGAGACCTTAATCCTGCCTATGCAGGAATGACAATTGCCGTTAGACCCTATGCAACCAGTGGTCCCGGTACTTATTCTTATTGCTCACAAACAATTACCTTAAACATGCAGTTGGGTGTTACAGGATTGGGATATTTTAATGTTCTTTACCAGGTTAATATGGCAAGATAATTTTCAGACAAAGATAAAATCAAAGAGGCTGTTCAATCTGAACAGCCTCTTTGATTTTAAATAGAATTTATTTATTACTTCAACACCTCTCCCAGCTTAATTTCCAATGCTTCCCCCCTTAATTCCGTAGCAATTATTTTGCCGGATGGATCTATTAAAACATTGTAAGGAATGCCTTCAAAGCCATACAAGGCAACAGCGGCGCTGCTCCATTGCTTTAGATCACTTACCTGTTTCCACTCCAGTTTATCATTCTTAATTGCGTTTAACCATTTCTGTTTGTCTTCGTCCAGTGAAACGCCGAGGATAGTAAAATTTTTGTTTTTATATTTTGTATAAGCAGCTACCACATTTGGGTTTTCGCCGCGGCACGGCCCGCACCAGCTTGCCCAGAAATCAACCAGTACATATTTTCCTTTTAACTCACTTAAAGAAAAAGGTTTGTCTTGCGTATCATTCATTGTAAAGTCGGGAGCAATTGTTCCAATGCCTGGCATGGTAGATTTTACTGGCTTTGGTTCATTTCTTTTGGCAATAAATTCATTGTATTGTGCTACAATTGAGGCAACACCCTGGTGTGAAGGGAAACGTTTTACAAGTCCCGGAACAGCTTTGCCAAGCAGGGTAGGATCAATATTTTTTGAATAACCCAATGCAAACATCGCCACGACGGGATCAGAAGTGGTATCAATAAATTCTATCACGAATTTTTTGGACCGGTTGTTCAGCACCTCAAGTTTTGCGGTTTCCAAAGCATAGGCACTGTCATTTCCTTTTAATGAATCCACTGTTGCGGCGCATGCGTTCACTGCTTTTAAATTTTCGCCAAGGCCCAGCAGGAATTTTTTTAAAAGCAGGTTGGCCGGGCTGTTAAAATTCGGCCCCTCTAAACTAACATCATTAATATCTGCTTTAAAAGTGATGGCTGGTTTGTCGTTAATAAAAATGAAGCCGGCCTCTAACTTTTCCATCCTCAGGCGATACAGTCCTTCTTCAGGCGCTGTTGCAGATAATAAAAATTTGCCATTCTTTATATCCGCGGTATCCAGTACTTCCGGATTCTTTTGGCTGAAATACAATTGTTCAAGAAAAATTTTCTGATTCGGAATGTTTTTTATTTCTCCGGACACTTCAAACTTTCCTTTAACAATTTTATTATTCGTGCAGGATAAAGTGCTGATGCATATAAACAGCAGTGTAGTAACTTTTTTCATTTATTTTTTCAGGTTATTAATTTATTTTTTCGGCCAGTAATTTATTCACCAGTTGCATATCTGCTTTTCCCTTGCTCAATTTCTTAACTTCCCCCGCAAACAAACCCAGCAATCCTTTCTTACCACTTTTATATTCCTTAATCTTTTCAGGCATGGATAAGATTACCTGGTTAACCCAATCTTCCAAAGCACCGGAATCAGTTTCCTGCAACAGGTTGAGTATCGCTGCCATTTGCAAAGCAGTGTTACCCGGCTCAGCAATTAAAGCGGGTAAAACTTTTGTTGAAGCATTATTAAAGTTTACCTGTCCTGATTGTGTAAGGCTGATAAGTTCCGCTATCACTTCATAATTCAGCGGAAAGCTGGCCAGTGAAATATTGTGTTCATTGCAATAAAATTTCAACGGGCCAATCAGCCAGTTTGCGGCAGCCTTGTAATCTTTAGTATGTTGTAACAACCCTTCAAAGAAACGGGTATCTTCTTTATCACTACAGATAACAGATGCATCGTAATCCGATAATCCAAACTCCGAAATGTAGGTTGATTTTATTTTCGCTGGTAATATTGGTAATGCAGCAGAAATCTCTTTAATATAGTTTTCAGAAATATAAAATGGTGGCAGGTCGGGCTCCGGGAAATAACGGTAGTCGTCCGCCTCTTCTTTACTCCTTAAAGAAAAGGTAGTGTTTTTATCAGCATCAAAACTTCTTGTTTCCTGGATTACAGTTTCCCCGGTTTCCACGATACCAATCAATCTTTCTGTTTCAATTTCTATGGCTTTTTTTACATTTCGAATGCTGTTAAGATTTTTTACTTCCACTCTTTTGCCTAACTCAGTTTCCCCCATCCGCCGCACAGAAATGTTTGCATCACAGCGCATGCTGCCTTCTTCCATATTACCATCACAGACCTCCAGCCATCTTAATAACTTTCTTAGTTCAGTCAAAAATGAAAAGGCTTCTTCAGCGCTGTGCATATCCGGTTCCGTAACGATCTCGAGTAGGGGCACCCCGGCCCGGTTAAGGTCTATGCAGGTATACTGCTCATGTGCGTCATGAATACTTTTGCCGGCGTCTTCTTCCAGGTGAATCCGGTTCAACTTTACATTTTTATTTCCTATTGTTGTTGCGATAGAAAGATGCCCTGCTTTACAAACCGGTGCCGTATGCTGACTTACCTGGTAGCCTTTAGGCAGATCGGGATAAAAATAATTCTTGCGGGCAAAATAATTATGTTGTTCTATTTCACAGTTCATGGCCAGGCCCAGTTTTACTGCGAGTTCAATTGCCTTTTTATTCATTGTGGGTAAGGTGCCCGGGTGGGCCAAAGATACCGGGCTCACCTGCGTATTCGGTTCCGCTCCAAAAGCGGTACTGTCGCCGCAAAATAATTTGCTCTTTGTCATTAACTGGGCGTGTACTTCAAGCCCGATAACAACCTGGTATTTATTTGTGCTTGTCAAGCAGCAAAAATAAACAAAAAGGCTTGAAGGACGGAGCTTTACGGGCGAGATTTAGAGGGTGTGCCTGAAAATTGTCAATGTCTCGCAACTGAGATAAAATTTTAACCGGTTACCAAAAACAAAAGAGACTGTTTCTTTTTCTGAAACAATCTCTTTTTCCTGGCTTTACTTTATAAACTACAGCTGTTTTTCTAAGGAGATCTATAAATTAGCGGTTTTTAATTTTTTTGGGATCCTGATACTAAAATTCATTTCGTTGCCATTACGGCGGGCCTTTACCTGGTAAGTTCCTTTTTCCCTGTTTTTCTGGAAGCGTTCTCTCGCATCATCTGTATTAGAAACTTTTTCTCCGCCAATGCCGGTTATCACATCATCTTTTTTTAAACCAGCAATAGCAGCAGCCGAACTATCTTCCACATCAAGTACTTTAACGCCATTTCCTTCTTCTGTGTCCTGTATCTTAAGTCCTAGTTTTTTTCGGCCGGGAAAGCCACCAAGTTCCATTTCTAAATTATTCAATTCATCCTGAATTTCTGGAGCGAGGTATGGTCTATAATCTTCTGCGCTCCAATCAGGGGGCGGTTGTGGGATTCGGGGAGTTTTAGGTATTGCAGGCATGGTAAAGGTTTTATAGGAACCGTCAGGACCATTATACGAATAACTTTTTGTGAAAGCGCTTTTTCTCTCGCCAAGGGTAGCTGTCGTAGTTTTATCTTTTCCTTTCCTCTTGTAAGAAATTTTTACTTCATTGTTTGGCTTTTTGGCCGTTACAGCTTCATACAGCGATTGGGGACCGTCGATTCGGGCGTCGCCCAGCTTTGTGATGATATCGCCTTTCTCTAACCCCGCTTTTCCGGCGGCACTTTCCTTTTTCACTTCTTCGGTGATAATGGCCCCATCTGCATTTTTTTCCGTACTAACGCCAAGGAATGCACTACTTCCTGCTTCCCCGTTATCCCAGCCAAAATTGCCATTTTCAAAATCAGCGTCGAGATCTCCAAACATCATCCTGTTGCCATCCCGTACAATGATCTTTCTTTTATTCACCGTTATTTCATCATCTTTAAATTCTACCAGCGGCTTACCATTTATGGTAACCTTATCTCCATTTATCCGGATGTTGATATTGGCATCCTTTAATCCTTTTTTACGAATGATGATTTCTTCCGCTTCCTTTTCCCCTTCTTTTTTATTCATTTCTTCCTGTGCTATTGCCTTGTAACCAAAACCAAAAAACAACCAGGGTAAAAGTGCTAACATTGCTTTTTTCATGTCTGAATTTTTCATGTACGAAATATTTAGTAGATCAAAAATAGCGGGAATAATTGAAATACGAAACTTTTCGGAAATATTTAGTTTTCTTTAACAAACGGGGCTGGGATTTCGAACGATGCACTTACAACTATGA
>JACMPR010000333.1 GCA_014377385.1 Ferruginibacter sp.
CCGCATTTATAAACTCGTCAGCTGCCGCGGCTGCCGCTTTTGCATTGCTGCTTACCAGTGCATCTTTTAAACTGTAATAGGTAGTGAGTAATTGGGATGGTTGTGCTTTTGTGCTATCCTGGGCATTTACTTTTTGAACAGACATGGTTGCTAACAATGCAACACTTAATAATATTGATTTCATTTTTGTTGAGTTAATGTTATAAAACTAATTACAGGCATGAAATTGTCATGCAGACATAGAAACAACATTTAAATCAAATCTGGAAAGACTGGATAGCTACGCGAATGTCAGGTATGGGAGGATGGTGACCGCTGACAAAGTATTTAATCTTTGAAGTAAATTGAAAATCGTAATGAGGGTCAGTATAATAAAAGGCAGCAACAAAACCTGTAAAAAAGAGAGGGTTATGATCCAACGTCTTAGCCAGTGCCTTATCCAACTGGTCCAATTTGATAACCTTGTCATGGCAACAATTACCTTTCTCCTCTTTTGACTGATCACTCAATGACTGATCGTGATGAGCTGTTTTATGATCGGAGTGTTTTGGTGCTTCTTCATGATGGATATGTTTTTTACCATCAGTGTGAATATGCACGACTGCGATAGCAGTTTCCTTTCCATGATGATGGCTGGAATTAGTTACCATATTAACCCCCATAGCACAGGCAATGCTTACAAGTGTATTCAACGCGAATACAACCAGTAGAAAAGCTGCTTTTAATTTTATGGAAGTTTTGTTATTCATTAACTTATTATAAAGGCAATTTAATAATCCTTGATTTGTTACCAGGTAACCACAAGCATCGCAAAGGACATACCAATCATTAAGCTGTCCTCGATGATCGTAACGGTGCTCATCGGCAGGTTAAAAACTGACCCCAGGCAAGCGCACCTGATCTGTCTTTTGTTTAATACCGCCTGGAGTACGCCAACCAAACTTATGCTCATAACCAAAAAACTAACTGCATTTGTATATAATGGATGTAGCCTGAGGAGGTAAGAAATGCCCAAACCCAACTCAATAAATACATATACGTAGCCCCAATTCGCCCATCGGCTGGCAATGATGTCGTACGTAGCATAGCTTTCTACAAATCCTTTGAGGTCAAGAATCTTAAAAAAAGAGAACACGATAAAGAAACCAGCCATGAAGTTTTGCATCCAGTTTTCTCCGTCAAAACCGCTTTTAGTTTCTATTAAAAAAGATATGCCGGTTATAAAAGCAGCAATGATGAGTATGGGTTTGTAAGTAACGATCCAGGAAGGATTTCCTGGTGTAGTAGCTGCTTGCTGGTGTATCCCGCTCCCTGCCTCCGTAATTGTATAAGCTCCTGCACTGCTTAGCGCATTTTGTAATAATGAAACCGGGACATGTTTTCCCATGCTGATGCTGGCCTGTGGAGTCGCGAGCCGCACTTCCGCCGCTGTAATATCACCTAATTTTAGCAAGGCATTTTTTGCTTTCGCTACGCAGCTACCACAGGTCATGCCGGTTATATTGTATGTGTGTGTCATGATATACTGTTTTAGAGGACAAAGGTATTATGACAGTTAACCTTAACTGTTACAGTATTTATGCAATGATTTATACTTATTTGTAGATAGCCTTACCTGGAGGTTAGAGCAGGAATACTCCCGTTGTTTGCGTGCATTAATTGTTATTCTACACCGGGCGCCTTTTTTTAAATACCGGCGAATTTTGGAAAACTTCCTTTTATGCAATACGCGGATTATTATAGAATAACTTGCACATCAATCTACCATGATGGATATAAATAAACTTAAACAACTTTTCCCAGACCTTGAAGAAGGCTTATACAATGAAATGCTGGAGCGCGGGACTATTAAAGAAGTGAAAGCAGGTGAAACACTTTTAAAAGTCGGGCAAACGATCCGCTCTACAATGCTTATACTAAGTGGTTTAGTGAAGCTATACAGGGAAGACGATGAAGGTAAGGAGTTCTTTATTTATCAGCTTGATGCCGGACAGGCTTGTTCGCTTTCGATGGTTTGTGCAGCGAAGCATAAAACAAGTGAGGTCCTGGCAAAGGCGCTGACTGATGCAACGGTGTTAAGTATTCCTCTTGAATTTATGGATCAGTGGATGAGCAAATACAAAAGCTGGTACCAGTTTGTCATCACATCGTATCGTAACAGGTTTGAAGAATTATTAAAGACAATCGATGCCATTGCTTTTACCGGCATGGATGAAAGGTTAGCATACTACCTGGAAAAACAAGTGGAGAAGTTAGGAAACAATCTTAAAATAACCCACCAGGAAATTGCAAACGACCTTAATTCATCCAGGGAAGTTATAAGCCGTTTATTAAAGAAGATGGAAGCAAAAGGCTGGCTAACCATCCATAGAAATTCTATCGGTTGGATAAAAAAAGATTAATCCTGTGTGACATATATCACGCCGGATGTAAATCTTTGCAGGCATCTTTGCAGGATATGGAAATTGCAGGATATATAGCATCTTTATTTATAGGAATATCATTAGGCTTAATCGGCGGCGGCGGCTCTATACTTACCGTGCCGGTACTTGTTTACCTGTTTTCAATTTCACCGCCAATTGCTATTAGCTACTCACTATTTATAGTGGGCTTTACAAGCCTTGTAGGTGCATTTAATTACTACCGAAAAAACCTGGTTAACTTTAAAACTGTTTTACTTTTCGGTTCATCGTCTATCAGCACCGTTTTTATAGCAAGAAAGTTTATCATCCCGTTATTGCCGGATGTTTTCTTTAGGTTTGGGTCTTTCGAAGTAACACACTCATTATTTGTAATGATTTTATTTGCTGTGCTGATGTTGGCAGCATCTATGTCAATGATTAAAAACAGGAAGATTGTAGCCGTAAAGCAAACAAAAGAAAAACCCTGGATGCTATTAAGTTACGGAGTTCTTATTGGTTTGGTGACGGGTTTTTTAGGTGCCGGTGGCGGCTTTTTATTGATACCTGCATTGGTGATTTTAATGAAGCTGCCAATGAAAGAAGCCATTGGCACATCACTCTTAATAATTGCACTCAATTCATTAATCGGTTTCTTAGGTGATATTGGTCGTTACCCAATTGATTGGATATTTATAAGCACTATTTCAGCCATCGCAATGGCAGGTATCTTCATTGGTAGTTATTTTAATCAGAAAGTAAACAGCGACAAACTCAAAAAAGGTTTTGGATGGTTCGTATTGATAATGGGCATATACATTATTGTTAAAGAACTTGTTTTATAATCGTTAAGTGACAATTATCACAGACCGCTGCTTTTCCTTACCGGAAATTTGCAATATTAAAAACTATTACATGATGGAAGCACTTATCGACGTAACAATAATTGATGTGAGAACACCGGAAGAATTTACTGAAGGTCATTTTCCGAATGCCATCAATATTCCTTTAGACCAGGTTGCACAAAGAATAGAAGAGTTTAGAAAAATGAAAAAGCCAATAATAGCTTATTGCAGAAGTGGCAACAGGAGCGGTGCAGCAGTTTCTATTTTAAAGCAAAATGGAATTGCTGAAGCTATTAACGGTGGTGGTCTCGATGATTTAAAACAAAACACGAAGTGATGAAAGCAATAGTAAACAATTGGTCAGTAACGCGTGGGCTTAAACTTACGATAGGATTAATAGCATTGGTTCAGTCGATCCTTCAAAAGGATATAACGCTAAGTCTGTTAGCAGGCTTTTTACTCCTCACAGCAATAGCCAATATAGGTTGCTGCGGCAGTAATGGTTGTACAGTAAATTGGAGTAACCGTAAAAAACAAAAGGAGATTGTAAATGAAGAACTGGATAATACGAAATAAAATGTATTTCATTGGGGCAACAATAGGGGCATTAGCCGGATTTCTTTACTGGAAGTATGTAGGTTGCATAACCGGTACTTGTACTATCACATCAAATCCATTAAACAGTACCCTCTATTTCGCTTTATTTGGATCAGTATTATTTGGCACATTTACAAAGAAATCAAAACCCACATAAACACATAAACGATAATTATTTATGATTGAATTTTTAAAACAGCCATGGGCATGGTATGTAGCCGGCCCCTTGATTGGCTTGATGGTACCTGCGTTATTAATATTTGGCAATAGAACTTTAGGTGTATCTTCTTCGTTACGGCATATGTGTGCAGCATGCTTACCTGCTAAAATCCCATTTTTTAATTACGAGTGGAAGAAAGAAGCATGGAATTTAGTTTTTGTAGCAGGCATTATCTTAGGTGCTTTTATAGTGGCATCTTTTTTAAACAATCCGAATCCCGTTGATATTAATCCCAAACTTGTTACCGAACTAAATCAATACGGAATCACAAATCAATATTCCTTGTTGCCTGAACAATTATTTAACTGGCAACAATTGCTTACGCTAAAAGGCTTTTTCTTTATGGTGTTTGGCGGCTTCCTGGTGGGCTTTGGAACCCGTTATGCAGGTGGTTGCACTTCCGGTCATACTATCATGGGCTTATCTAATTTGCAACTGCCCTCATTAATAGCAACCATGAGTTTTATGGCAGGTGGGTTTATCATGGCCAACCTCATCCTTCCACACATACTAAAACTATAATTATGCAAACAAAACTTATAAAACAAACACTTGCAAATACAGATTTTGAAGTAAGATCATTAGACAATCTGGAGGCAGCGCAACCAAAAAAAGAAAGTATTTTTTCTTATCTCAAGTATTTACTAATGGGTTTATTCTTTGGCGTCATCCTCGTAAAGTCAGAAGTTATATCCTGGTATCGCATACAGGAAATGTTCAGGCTTCAAAGTTTTCACATGTTTGGTGTTATTGGTTCAGCAGTTGTAACAGGCATTATGTCAATATGGCTTATCAAAAAGTTTAAGATCAAAACGATCTCCGGACAACAGATAGAATTACCGGCAAAGGAGTTTCAGAAGGGTCAGATTTATGGCGGATTAATTTTTGGCTTTGGCTGGGCAATCACAGGAGCTTGTCCCGGTCCCTTATTTGCCCAAATAGGTTCAGGGTTTGGTGTAATTATAGTTACACTTCTAAGCGCTGTTGCAGGCACATGGATGTATGGTTTGATTAGAGAAAAGTTACCTCATTAGTTTACCTTGTACGAAAATACAGGACATCCGAAATTCTATCTCATGAAAAACAAAAACATTCAAACAGAAATTGACGCTTGCTTTTTGTACAAAAAACTTGCTTTACATGAAACAGATGCGACTATTGCGAACGTATTCAGGCAAATGAGTGAAATTGAAAAAGGTCATGCGGAAGCCTTTGCAAAAAAAGAGCAAATTAGTTTTGAAAATTTAATGCAACCATCCTGGAGAGCAAAAACTTTAAATACCATTGGTAAAATATTTGGATATGATTATGTTCTGGGCGCGTTAATGAGCACGGAAAAAAGTATTTCAAATGCCATTATCACCGCAAAGAAAAAAAATAAACAGGAAATAACAGGTACAGAAACAAGTCATGTTACAATACTTCGTACAATTCTTGAAAAGGAAAAAAAGGTAACAGGCACACAACTCGCGAAATTTGAAAGCAGGCACCGTTCCGTTGGTGGCAATGCTATAAGAGCCGCTGTATTAGGAGGAAATGATGGTTTAGTTTCTAATTTTAGTTTAATTA
>JACMPR010000334.1 GCA_014377385.1 Ferruginibacter sp.
TAAATTATCGTCCCGTATTGGGGCTGGGCTCGGCTACAAAGCGACTACAATTTTTACCAAACGGGCGGAAGCCATTAAATACAAAAACCTCCGCTTAACAACGTAACGGCAGAAAAAGTATTGGTGTAACGGCAGACCTGAATTTTAAAGCCAGTATCTCGAACCAACTTTTGTTAGCATCATTCAAATATTCTTCCACACTATAATTAATAATCCATTGTTATTAGAAGTTGCCCAGTTAACGGATCCTTTTTTTTATAACGCATCAAAATCATTTCGGAGCAGTGGATTTAAAACAAATGTGAAGCTTATTTTTAAAGAAGCGTTGAAGCTTTTTGCCTGTTATACCTTCACCTATGCAACCACCAATTATCTAAGCGGCAATATTTTTTTACCTCTCGTACCTAAAAATAAACTTAACCTTGCCCTGGTCTTTAAAAGGGAAAATAAATTTAAAGTTGACCTGGAAGGCTATTTTGCTGACAGGCAGTATTTGTGTAACGGCAACAAAACGCCCTCCTTCTGGAAGTTTGGGTTTATGGCAGAAAAAACTTTTAATAAAGTTGCACTATTCATCAATTTCGAAAATTTTACAGCCCAACGCCAGAGCAACTACAAGCGGGTTGTCAATCCGCCGTATAACGACCCCACATTTGATGATATTTGGAATTATACAGAAGGATTTATTGTAAATGGGGGAATCAAATGAAAGTTTTGAAATGAGCGACGTTCTTCGTTTAAAATGTTAACCTGATGGACAGCCAATCAGTGCTGACGAAAGGACAATAAAAATTAGTCGGTAAAGTGTGTTGAAGCCAGTTGAGCAACTATTAGTGTAAAAAAAAGTAAAAAAAACCGGGTGATTTTTTTTAACGAAATTGAAAAGGCAGAGAAACGGGCGAACAGAGAAAGTCAATCTTTATACACTCGTTTTGTTTATTGCCGGTTCCTGAAAAGGCTTATTTTTGCTGCCTAAAAAACACATACAATGGAAAAAGGACCGGTATCAGCATATATTCAACATCATTATCGCCATTTTAATGCAGCTGCTTTAATGGATGCCGCCAAGGGGTATGAAACTCATTTACTGGAAGGTGGTAAAATGATGGTTACGCTTGCCGGTGCCATGAGTACAGCCGAACTGGGTTTGAGTTTTGCAGAAATGATCCGGCAGGACAAAGTTGCCATCATTAGTTGTACCGGTGCCAACCTGGAAGAAGATATCATGAACCTGGTAGCACATAGTCATTATAAAAGGGTTCCCAATTACAGGGACCTGAGTCCGCAGGATGAATGGGACCTGTTGGAAAATCATTACAACAGGGTGACTGATACGTGTATCCCTGAAGAGGAAGCTTTTAGAAGATTACAACAGCATATCCATAAAATCTGGAAAGATGCGGACGATAAGGGAGAAAGATATTTTCCCCATGAATACATGTACAAAATGTTGTTGAGCGGCGTGCTTGAACAATATTATGAGATAGATCCCAAGAACAGCTGGATGCTGGCGGCAGCTCAAAAAAATATTCCAATTGTAGTGCCTGGATGGGAAGATAGTACTATGGGAAATATTTTTGCCTCGTACATTATAAAGAATGAATTGAAGGCAAGCACGATGAAGAGTGGCATTGAATATATGGTATGGCTTGCAGACTGGTACCGGAATAATTCTACCGGCAAGGGCGTAGGCTTTTTCCAGATTGGTGGTGGCATTGCCGGCGACTTCCCGATTTGCGTGGTGCCCATGATGTACCAGGATTTGGAGTGGCATGATGTACCTTTCTGGAGTTATTTCTGCCAGGTAAGTGATTCAACCACTTCCTACGGATCATACAGCGGTGCGGTGCCAAATGAAAAAATTACCTGGGGGAAATTAGATATTCAGACACCTAAATTTATTGTGGAAAGCGATGCTACCATCGTATGCCCGCTGATATTTGCATGGGTGTTGGGATGGTGAGATAATTGATAATAGACAAGTTGTCTTCATCTCCCGGAACTATATTATTTGAGGCAGATATTTTAATTAGCCTTTACATTCGTAAATAGAAATTGACTTCATCATCAATACTTAACAATAAGGGCTATACTAACTCAGTTGCAGTTGTTTATTATCGTGTTCCTGTTGGCAATGGCTTATCCCTTTTCAACATTTCTTCCCGGTTGGCAATTTCCCAGGCCGTATGGAAGATCATCCTGGTTCTTTTTTCATATAAATCCCAATTGATTTTATCAACCGTATCTGTTGGTTTGTGGTAGTCACCCAGCAGCATTCCATCATAGAAAAATAAAACAGGAATGCCTTTGCGGGCAAAATTGTAATGATCACTTCTGTAATAAATTCGTTCCGTATCATTTGGGTCGTCAAATTTGTAATCCAGGGTAAGGCCGGTGAATTTAGTATTGGCAGCTTCATTGATAAGTGGCAGCTCACTACTCAGTTTATCATGTCCAACTACATAAACATAGTTCAGGGTATCTGCTGATTTTCTTTCCGTATCAATTCTTCCAACCATATCGGTATTAAGATCTACCGATGTTTTCTCCAGTGGATAAACGGGATGATCGCTGTAATATTCACTTCCCCACAGTCCTTTTTCCTCTCCACTAACGGTCATGAATACTACCGTTCTGCGTGGCCCTTTTCCTTCAGCTTTGGCAAATGCAAAAGCTTTTGCCATTTGAATAACTGCAACGGTGCCACTACCGTCATCATCTGCCCCATAATATATTTTTCCATTTCGTTTTCCCAGGTGATCGTAATGCCCGGTGAGGAAAACATATTCATCTTTCCTATCAGTGCCTTCGATAACTCCTATTACATTACTGGCAAAAATGGTATCCGTATTTTTTTGATAGGTATAACTTACATCCATTTTTTTTTGCCATGCATCGGCTGCGACAAAAATGCCGGAAGTTGTTGCTTTTTTCAAAATCGAACCGAACCTGTTGCCCAGCAGTGCTTTTGCAAATTTGTGCGTTATCAATGCAAAATTTAATTTTTTATCAATCATTTCACGGGGGTAATATAAATTTGATCTGCGGCTATCCGCTGTCATCCGCTGGCTAAAAGTTTCCTGCGAAGGATTTATTACCAGTACCCCTGCAGCGCCTTTGGTTTGGGCCAACGTTATTTTTTTCGCCAGTCCTGGA
>JACMPR010000335.1 GCA_014377385.1 Ferruginibacter sp.
ATTTAACTACAGGAATTGATGTGGTGCGCAGCAATGATCCCAAAACAACCCATACCAATAATATTTACAAGCTCTCCGGTGGCAGTGTAGCTAACACTACATTAGGTTCTACCGAATTGAGCACGGCGGCAGCTATTTTTAACAATACAACTGCGGCAGATCCTATATCATGGAATTACACCCCTGTTGCAGGCAGTCCTCTTGTAGATTTTGGCGTTAATGTTGGAATAGCAAGAGATTTTGTCGGCAACACCGTACCTTCTGTTCCTAACGCGGGTATTTTGGAAACCAGCACGGGCAATTCAGCGTTAACAGCCACTTCCACTCCCGGGACGATTAATTGTTTCGGGGGCAGTACTACGATAACAGTAACAGCTACAGGCGGCTCTTCTCCATACACCGGTACCGGAATTTTTACCGTTAGTGCAGGTACTTTTGCATACACGGTTGCAGATGCGGTGGGTGCAGTGGTGACTACTACTGTAACAGTGTTACAGCCAACTTTATTAAATGCTTCTGTAATTGCTGGTACTGCGCCAACTGCTAGCGGCACAGCTAATGCAACAGTTATTTCAAGTGGGGGAACGACCGCATATTCCTACAGCCTTGATGCCGGAGCTTACCAGACCAGCAATGTGTTTCAAGGTGTGGCAGTAGGAAGTCATTCTGTTAAAATAAAAGATGCGAAAGCCTGTACAGTTATAAGAACTTTTAATATTTCTGCGGCGGCTTCCAGCTTTAGTGCAACGGCAGTTGCAGCACTTATCAACTGCAATGGTGCTGCTACCACTGTAACGGTAACTGCAACCGGTGGAACACCACCTTACACTGGTACCGGCACATTTACCGTAAATGCAGGAAACTATACATATACAGTAACAGATGCTACGGGCAGTATAACATCAACAACTGTCGGAATAATACAACCCACGGCCCTTACCGCTGTAGTTGTTCCGGGAATGGCCACATCCGCATCCGGAACCGCTGCTGCTACAGTAACGGCAAGTGGTGGAACTCCGACTTTTACATACAGTCTGGACGGAGGATCGTATCAATCGTCAAATATATTTACAGCCATACCTGTAGGAAATCATATCATTACTGTGAGGGATGGTAGAGGGTGCTCAGTAAATAAAAGCTTTACAATTTCTGCGGATGGATCATCTCCATTGATTATTACAGCAGTAACCGGAACTATTTCATGCAATGGTGGTACTGCAACAGTAACCATAAGCGCTACAGGTGGTCAACCATCCTATACAGGAACAGGTACATTTACTGTTAGTGCAGGTACGTACGTCTACACAGTTACAGATGCTGCCGGAACAACAGGAACATATACTGTTTCAGTATCGCAGCCTGCTTCAATTGCAATAACGGCTACGGCTACCCCAATCACTGTTGCTGGCGGGGTGTCTGTTGTTACAATAGCTACTACGGGAGGGATATCTCCTTACACATTTAAAATAGGATCAGGTTCATATCAATCTGTAAATATTTTTACTGGTATGGGTCCAGGAGCTTACGCTGTTACTGTTAAAGATGCAAGAGGGTGTACTGCAACGTCAAATGTTACGGTAACGGCGACACAACAGCCGAATTTACAGATATACCTCATTTCCAAAACTAATAATTCCTGCAAATGGACATGGGATGGAACGATTACAGTAGGGGCTACCGGAGGTACCGCTCCTTACAATTATCGTATCAATAATTACGGATATGGCACCAGAAATACTTTCATTAATCTGGGACCCGGAACTTATACTCTTTATGTAAAAGATGCAAGAAATATAGTTTCCTCTATGAATGTCACCATCCTGAAAAGCGATAATGCATGTTCAGGTAGAGCTTCCACGGTTGGAAAGGGAACTGAAATGGAAGAAGGCGTACCAGGAACACCAATAACAGAATGGTCGCTCCAGGCATATCCAAATCCAACCAGTTCGGAGTTTTCACTTATTGTTAAAACGGACAACCTGACTGAAAAAGCCCGGTTTGTAGTCATTAATATGAACGGCCAGAAAGTTCATGAGGGAACAACGACAGCCAATAGAAAGGTAACTTTCGGGAATAATTTTATTTCGGGAATATATATTTTGAAAGTTATACAAGGAGGTAAAACTAAAACGTTAAAACTGGTGAAGGCAAAGTAAAATAATCTCTGAAACACGCCTCTTAAATTCCCGGTTACAAAATTGTAGCCGGGAATTTTGCGTATCTCATCTATCATGCGGGACTGGGGGAATAACTATTACGATGGGTATACATTTAAATAATTAATTTGCGTGGAATTATTCTTATCTAAATGCTGATTCATGAGAATTGTTATGTTTTTCCTATTTCACTTCATCTTCTGCACGGCAAACGCTGCCAACTATTTCGTTAGCAATTCCGGAGATGATAATAACTCAGGTACCACAACTGATGCCGCCTGGAAAACACTCGTGAAAGTGCAAATTGCTGGGAATAGCGGCATTATTAAAGCAGGCGACTGTATCTTATTTAAAAAGGGTGAAACCTTTACCGGTATTTTAAAATGGACTACCATCTGGGGGCAACATTGTGCCAGCGGCACCGCTTTACAACCAATTACGTTTGCAGGGTATGGCAGCGGAGCTAATCCAATTTTTTATTATCCGGTTGCTGATAAAGCGATAGCTGAGAACCGGGTTTTAATGCTTTTCAGTGGAGTAGATTATATTGTAATTGATGGACTTGATTTTACGGATAATGATAGAAGAAATGATAAGATAACATCTGCCAATTGTGGGATACCAATCTATCTTGGAACTATCGGTGAAGCAACCACGAATTATTGTAACATTAAAAATGTAAATATCTCATTTTGTGGAATGGGGTTGGTGATCGTTGGTGACCATAATACCTTAAGGTATTCTAATCTTACGGACTTTAAAAATCTTAAAAGTACACCGAATACGGGCGGGAGTTCTGCCTATGAAGATTATGGTGCAAATGCAATAACCATCACAGGAAACGATAACGAAATTTCCCATAATTACATTAACGGAGCATGGGCAGAAAGCATGGATTTTGGTTGGAACGGCGGTGCCTGTGAAATGTACAATAACTGTAGCAGGAATAAGCTGCTTTATAATACTATTGTTGATTGCGGAGGTGTTGCTGAATTTGGTGCGCAACAAGCGGGCGCAATATCTGCTGATAATCTTTTCAGTTTTAATAAAATTATCAATTGCGGCACACTAACCTACTGTAATCTTAGCGGGGAATTTGCAGTGCAGGCTTACAATGTCCAATACTTTTATAATACTATTGTGGAAAACAGTGACAGTAGATTCTCCGGCCCGAATACCGGGCGGGGTATCACATCGCCGGGGCCACTGTCCATCATTAAGCCGGATTCTGAACTATTTGCCTATAACGGAAAATCGGAAGCCGATATCGTATTTAATCTTAGAAATAATATTTTTCTGTTAAGTACGGGCATTGCCATTGCAAGAAAGAGCAATGATCCTCTAAAATATTCTCATGAAAAAAATGTATACCGCTTGTTGTCGGGGAGCGTGACTCCTTATGCTCTTAATGAATCCGAACTTATGGCAACCGGGCCTGTCTTTCAAAATACGAATGCTACCGATCCTCAATTATGGAATTATCAACCCACCCACGAAACAAAAGGTATAATTGCAGGGGCAGATGCGAAGCCCTTTTCTGCAGGCATACAGGCTCTACTTGCGATTATTTCAATTGATGCAATTTTTGAATTTATTTCAGGTGATAAAAAACTGAATTTTGATCTGTCAAAAAACAGTATCATCGCTACAATAAATATACTGTTTAAGCTGGCAGAAATATTTTTAAACTGCACCCAACCCTTCATCATATTCGATCGTGCAGCCTGATTTTATTTTTTAGGAAAAATCACTGCTGCGTCGCTTAAAAATTTACTTACCTCTGCCGGGGGAATAAAAATGAAGTTATTGATATAAACTCCTTTTCTTACATATCCATCGGTGTACGTTCCGATATTGCTACTGTTTTGATGTGTTGTTTTGTTGAAATCCGAAATGGGAGTTAGTTTTCCATCCAGGATAAAATACACCAAATAACCAAACTCTTTCAGAAATAAAGGTACATCTGCAACAGCATTTAATTTATGACGGTCTTCTATTTCAATGAGCAAAGCCGGAAGGTTTCTTCTTATAGTTTCTTTGGAGCCACGGAGGACAGACAATTCATGCCCTTCTACATCGATTTTGATAAATCCAATATTATTAAAAATAAAATCATCGAGTTTTTTTATTGGCACTTTAATACCTGTCTTTAGGCTTCCAGTATGATCGTCAAGTGTGTTGGATTCTTCAATAGTACTTCTTCCAAGATCGTTCGCCATCATTCTTAATGTTGCCTCGCCACTTTTATCAGACAACGCAACGCATTCAATTTTTACATTCGATTTGGTTGCCTCTACCATTGTCTTTAAAATTGCGGCATCGGCGGGAATAGGTTCAAAGGCAATTACATTTTTAGAAACGCCCAGCATGTTTGCAATGAATACTCCGCCTGCTGCGCCGATGTCCAAAGAAGTTTTATCCTTTTTGCATAAATAGGGCAACAATTTCATTTCTACTTCACTGAAATGCTGTTTGTAATAACTCATTTTTCTGGCCCAGTAATAACCGGGTAGTATATTTTTAATAATTGATCCGACGCTGCTTTTGATACTCATGTGGCTGTTTTTTATTTAAGACGTAATTGGAAATTTACTTTTTTAATTGTTAAAATAATGTAATCAGGATGCGGATTTTACTTTGGATAAAAATTGTGTTTCTTCTTCGGGCGGCCGCTTAAGCGAAAATAACCACCATAAATTTAAGCGAAGACAAATAGTATAAAAAACCATTGGTATAGCAATACCGGAAGCCAATACGAGTATCACCAGAACAGGTATATAGGTGACGCCGATCTTTAAAAAGATAAGGCGGGCTATCGACATCGCAATGATCTGCATACAATATATGTGTACAGAATTAAAACCTACCACCCGTAGAGAAGGCAGCGCATGATATCGCTTGAGCGAAAAAGATGCTGCAATTGAAATGGCACACCCTACAATCGCGACAAGCAAAAAGAAGAATGGCATGTGGTTCTCCACGTAATAGTTACTGTCCATCTTAAGATTTATCTTAGTGAAGAAATACTGAATGGTAACAAACGCTAAAAAGAGAGGCCACACAAGTTTCCACGAGGTAAATTGTTTGGCAGCCTTTTCGCTCAGAATGTATTCGGAAATGGCGTCACCTATGGAAAAAAATACATAGTATTTACAAATGTCTTTTAAAAAGCCGATATTCCAGGTCGTATTATTTACATAGGCAGCAAAAAAATAAAGCGCAAATCCTAATACGATTTGTTGCCATAAACGGACATTAACTGTTGACTTTAGAAAAGAATAAATGATCCCTACACAAAAAAGCGCATTCAAATACCAGAACTGTCCCGTTGCACGCGGATCAATAAATAAATAAAGATAACTTATGGGAGTAACAACAGAATTAGTATGATCAGAGAATGCTATCTGCAGCGTGATCTGTAAAATACCCCAAACTATCATCGGCCATAGGATACTTTGCACGCGGTTTTTTGCATACGGGCCTATACCTCTTTTACGAAGACTTCCCGAAACGAAAATGCCGGAAGCAATAAAAAAAAGCGGCATCCGGAAGCCAAAGAAGAAAACATTTATATATTCAAAAATAGGGTATGCTTTAATGTCAACACCGGATTTGTAAATACTTTCATAACAATGACGGTAAGTTACCAGTATTATACTGATGCCCCTGTCGTAATCTATCCAGCCAAATCTTTTGTTACTTAATATGTATTTGGAATTAAAAAGATTCATCTCATATTTTTTAGGGAACGATTAGCTTTTTCTATCCCGCAGTATTTTACATCAGTAAGAACGGAAATATAGTGTCATTATTTCATTAATAGGCATTCTTCTCGCCCCTGAACACATTATAAACCGTGAGGAACATGATTCGTAGATCGAGCCAGATATTCCAGTTCTCCAGGTACCAAAGGTCATTGCTAACACGCATTTTGATTTGTTTAGGATCTGTAATTTCTCCCCTGAAACCGTTGATCTGTGCCCAGCCGGTTATTCCTGGTTTTAAAAAGTGCCGGATCATATACTGGTCCACGATCTTTGAATAATCGGTGGTATGTTTAACCATGTGCGGCCTCGGACCAACAAGGCTCATCTCGCCCTTAAGCACATTAATAAATTGCGGAAATTCATCGAGGCTTGTTTTCCTGATAAATCTACCAATCCTTGTAACACGCATGTCATTTTTTGTTGCCTGTTGGGAGTCGGAATTCTTGTTTGGCTTCATGCTCCTGAATTTCAGGCAGTTAAATTCCTGGTTATTTTTACCGGTTCGTTTTTGAGAGAAGAAAATAGGTCCCCGCGATTCCAATAGAATGATGAGACCAAGAATAGGGATCAGCCACGACAATATAAATATGCACACAAGAAAACTTACCGCCACATCCAGTATTCTTTTCTTGAACCTGTTTCCCACATCTTCAAGCGGTTCGCTGCGTAAAGATAGTATCGGCAGGTCTCTGATATAATCTACAATAACCGGCTTACTGAAAAAATAAGAAAGGTTGGGCACTACTTTAAAACGAATACACTCGTGTTCTGCCTCGCCCATTAATGAATAAATATATTCGTTCTGTTCCGGGGTAATGGTAGAAAAAATTTCCTGCACATCCATATCCTTCGCGATCTGCATCACATTCTTTAGCCCGGTGAGTATAGGGTAGTGGCTCAGTTCGGTTACATTGGCTTCATCTTCCACGAAGCCAAGCAAATTGGTATTGATAGATTCTTCTTCAAAATAAGAAGCTAATTTCAACGCGGTTTCATTATAACCGAGGATGATGACGCGGTTGAACAGATAATCCCTGGTTTTAAAATATTGCCGTATGCCGACGTACAGAAACCTGTCTAAAAATAACCCAATACCAAAACTGGTAATAATCGCCAGGATGAAAAACCGCGAAACCTGGTATTCATGTGAAAAGAACAGGTAAAAGAAAATAGCGATGATCCACAGCGTATATACCTGAACGGTGCGTTTGGTAAAACTTTCAAAATTGACGATAATCTTCTCGTAATACGTTCCGCATATAAAAGACAGTAGCAGCCAGAAAGTGTTTAGGAAAAGCCATAACGCAAGGTACGACGAGAAAAAATTGCCGGGTATATCAAATAAGAATCTTGCTACGATATAGGAAAAATTCAATACCAGAATATCCATTATGATTAATGAAATCTGTAAGTATCGTTTAAATTGCCTGTTCATGGTAAGTTACCTGTGTATAAATTAAATGTTGGAATAAATAGAGAGCAAAGATGCTACAATTCTTTCAGAAGTTTTACCATCCCAGAATTCAGGTATCGAACCTTTCTTCCATTGACCGGCAATTATTTTTTCAAGATATTTTTTCAACTTAGGAAGATCTTCGCCGATCAATTCATTAGTTCCCAGCGTTACAGTTTCCGGCCTCTCAGTAGAATTTCTTAATGTGAGGCAGGGAATATGCAATACGGTAGCCTCTTCCGTAATGCCACCCGAATCAGTAATAATGCCCTTAGCATTTTTCACAAGGTAGATGAACTCCAGGTAACCCTGCGGATCAATCATGATCAAACGTTCGTTGTCAACTTTCATGCTATCAAGTATTAACCTGGTTCTTGGATGCACGGGGAAAACGATGGGCACATTTGAGGTGGCTTCCAACACAGCCTCAAGTATCAAACCCAGTTTACAGGAATCATCCACGTTGGAAGGCCGGTGCAAGGTGAGCAGGAAAAAATTTTGTTCCGATAATTTGTACTCCTCCAGGAATACCGGTTTTCTCAGCCTTTCTAAATTTTGCATTAGCGTGTCAATCATGGTATTTCCAACAAAATGAATCCTGGATTTGTCAACCTGTTGATCTTCGAGATTTTTATTAGCGATGGTACTGGTTGTATAAAAATGATCACAAATTGAATCAGTAATAATGCGGTTTATTTCTTCAGGCATGGTCATATCGCCTGATCGTATTCCTGCCTCCACATGTACCACATTTATGCATAATTTTTTAGCGGTAATACTGCAAGCCATTGTAGAAGTAACATCGCCTACTACCAATACTACCGTTGGAGGAAATTCCTGCAATTCCTTTTCAAATTTCACCATAATAGCAGCAGTCTGCTCGGCCTGCGATCCACCGCCACATTCAAGATTTGCATGTGGGTCAGGTATGCCAAGCTGTTCAAAAAAATCACCGCTCATCTTTTTATCATAATGCTGCCCGGTATGTACCAACCGGTAATGAATGTCCCCGCCACCAGCTTCAGCTTTAATTATAGCTTTGATAATTGGCGCAATCTTCATAAAGTTTGGTCGGGCGCCGGCAACGATGGTTACTTTCATTGTTATCTGTTAAATAATGGATCTTTCACTGCTCTCCTCTCAGTATTCTACGGGTTGATTGGCTTTTGACTTATCAAATTCTCTGATAAAATTTACGGTTTGTACTATATTTCCTTTTGAAGATGCCCCGAATAAAATTGATTCAACATTGGGAAGACTACAAACATATTCAATTGCATCCCTTGCAGGAATAGCTCCTCCGCCCAATACCTGCATCGCTATAGCCCGCAGTTTCCTGGTTCGCAATGTCTTTTCATAAACCTCCATGCCACCCGACATTCGAAAGCCGGCCTTGTTTATTGAAGAACAGATGATTGGGTTCTGTATACCCACGCTCTCCAACACATCAAGCAACATCGGCATATTCATAGTGATGTATGCGGGTTCAGCATTGTACTTTTTAATTACATAATCATGGTATGCCTTCAACATGTCTTTCATACGAAGCCCCAGCAACAGGTCTGTGATCACATTCTGCAGAAAGACAACCGGCGTATGAATGCCCTTGAACATTTTCATTTCAGCGTCAATCATCAACTCCATAATGGAGATATAATCTTTTGAAACGAAAGCCATACCACCTTTGAATAATGATCCAAAAAAATTTCCGGGTACGTATTGTTTGATCGTACCCATAATTCCAAGCTCTGTAACAGCATTCGCATACTTATGAGCATAAGGCATGCACGGATAGATTGAAAAGTTTTTATACTTTTCCGGCTCTTGCCTGATCATGTTGCATATGTTGATAATACGGTCATGTGTAGTACACATAAATGTTTCCACGCCTTCGCCCCGGGCAATGTCAATTGTTTCAAGAATTGTTTTATCGTCTTTGAATTTGATCGATTGCGCTCTCGACTTTTCATCTGAAATGTGATTAACAGCAAAAAACTGGTTATCACCATATAATATTCTGTCCATCTTAATTAGTTATTTTTTTGATTTTTGATTTGATCAATTACTCGGTCTGTTATCCATGCACTTTCAAATGTATTTTTGATGTTGGGCACTTTACCTTGTACAGCTTTTACAAAATAATCAACCTGTGCTGAATATTCTTCCCCACGCAAATAAAAATCAACTTCTTCTGTAAGATCCGTTACATATTTGATGGTCCATCCTTTTGAATACCCGGAAGGCGTATCATCCGTTTTGAAATACACTTTTAATTCAGAGGCATCTGAAATGATTTTTCCCTTGGAACCGGTAATGCTGATAGAAGTGGACATTTTGCGATAGGTCTCTTCACTCCAGTTTACTGACAATACTCCTGAAATTTTATTTTCTGTTTCCATCAACGAATAAACCGCATCTTCTACCGTATCTGAATAAATAGGTTTTAAAAGGGACCCATGAATTTTTGTAACTGGTGCTACAAGATAATTGATCAGGTCAATCACATGTGATGCATAATCAAGCAGGCAACCACCACCTTCTTTGGGATCTGCCCGCCAGGTTCCCTGTTTCTTTTTTATCACCACCGGGCCATACGCTTCGCCAAGAAAATGATTGATATCACCAAGCTTACCACTTGTAACAATTTTTTTCACCTCTTCAAATGTGCCAATGAATTTATTATGATAACCTACCTGGTTTATCAACCTTTTTTCTTTCGCAAGTTTAACAAGTGTTGCACCCTCTTTTACATCAAGGCAGAATGGCTTTTCGGCAAAAACGTGCATGCCTCTTTTCAATAACTCTCCAACGATTTCTCCATGGTATTTTGTGGGTGCAGCAACAAACACGGCTTCGGGTTTGGCCGCGTCAAGCATTTTTTTATAATCTGCGAAGCAATTGAACCCGGAATATTTTTCTAAAACATCCGTCACCATTTTGGATGTATCAGCCACTCCCACAATTTCTACATCCGGATGCGCTCCTAAAATAGCCAGGTGGGAAAGTCCCATCTTTCCTGCACCAATCAATGCAATCTTTATCATTTCTTTTCGAATTTTAAAATTTCCTTTTTAAATAATGTGTAAGCAGCTTTTCCTTTGTTCATCAATTCCAAAGATGGTGCTGCATTCTGTAAACTCTTTATGTAAGTGTCCACTTTTTCAGGAGTTAGCGAAGGTTCATGCAACATCAGGCCTTTGGCAATCAAAAAAATATCCACTTCCAGGAGGTCATCCTGGTATACGGAGATCGTTGGTATCCCCAAAATGGCAAGCTCACGCGTCATAGAACCACCGGCACCGATAAATATGCTGCAATTTGCAGCAATAAAATCAAACCCCATGGGTTTATCCGGAACATTTGTGGCTTTAAACTTATCCTGTTTGTAATGTTTTGATTGATTTTCATCCCGTGGAAGTACCGTGATCCTGTATTTATCCTGCAGGGCTATGATGGTATCGTCGAGAAAATTTTCTTTCCCTTTGTAATATTGCGCAGTTTGAGGTTCGGGGCGGATATAAATATTTATTTCCGTGGCAGGGTTATTTTTGCGTTGTTCCTGTATCGCTTCTCCCTTGCTCCACAAATAAATTCCTTCCTTCACACCTGGGTATTGTATTACTTTTTTTGCAGATATACCGGCTTTTGCAACCCGGCCGACAGGAAGATTTTCCGGTATCAAAATCTTCGTTGCACAATAAAATGCGGGCTTATTTCCCATGGCATGTTCATTGTCATTTGTATAAATTGAGGGTATGCCTAACAGTTTGGCCACCACCGGGGAATGAAAGGAACTTTGCGAAACAGCAAGATCCGGCTTTTGTGTTTTTAAAAAATTACGCAATTGCATAACCCTGATGGGATAACCGAAAATCTTCTTTAAAAAATCTTTGCCGTAGTGTTCACCAACAATGGTATGTTTCAATCCACGCTGATCCAATAATTCTACGGTATTAGCGAGTGGCCGGGAGGTAATGATGACGGTATGCCCGTCTTTTTCCAGGTCCCGGATAAGATCATAGAACATATTAATATGCGGCGAGTTTGACAGATCGAACCAGATTTTCATATTATTATTTCAGATTTAGGCAAAAAGTGATTTAAATAAATACTTAATGACATAAACATCCAGGCCTGCGACCACCGCATATAGGGAATCTTAGATGTTACATATTTATTCACCTGGTACCGAAAAAAGCCTTGCTCGGATTGCATATTGTCAACTGTCCAGCTCATAACTCTTTCCATTAGTTCCCTATGTGTATCCATTTTACCCAATTTGTTAAGGGTAATCACCAACTGGGCAGGTGCGTGAATATCTATCGGGTAAACAGAATTATTATAGTATTTCGGAATGCCTTCACTGGTGAAAAAAGTTTCAATATAATAACGGAAGCCTTTGCTCAGTATCTCTGAGTAGCTGATATCCCTGCTGTACTTCATGTAATCTGATATGCACTCCAGGTTGTACCCGGTATGAAAATTATCAATCCATTGATGAAAAGGTAGTGTGCCATAGCTCCAGGAACCATCTTCTTTTTGCTGATCGCAGCAAAATGCAACGGCTTTTTTGGATTCGCTTATTAAAGCGGTTTCTTTAGTAATTGAATAAACCCGTGCAAGCAACCGGGCGCCAAGTAAGGAGGCATTGAAAACAACGCTGTTATCCAGTGGCGAATAGGAGAAGGCAAAATTACCGGCCGCATTGTGAGTTCGGTTAAGATCCTTTAAGATAAAATCGCAGGTACTCCTTGCCGTTGTAAGTAATCTTTCTTCCTTTGTTATTTCGTAAGCATCTAACAAAGCATTTGAAATAAAAGAAGATGCCACGATGGTGGGCATGAATTTAGGTTGAAAAAAAGCGCGGGATTCCCAATCAAAATTATATCCCCAGCAGGCACCCGAATATCCTTTGCTGCGGCAGGCGTCGATCTTTTCAATAAAAAATTTTATACGCTCTAAATGTGCAGGTTTTTGATCGTGTTTATACAGATTACAGTAGGAGGAAAGGAAAAGCCCCAATGCCTTTGGATTGTACTCCTTTTTAATTCCTACAAATTTTCGCAGATTTACCGGCGACCTTTTAAAAAATTGGATCCAGGCCAGCCTGGCAATACGGCTCTTAGGCAAAAACGGGATGCTTTGAAAAAATTTACTGTTAAGGCCATCATAAGGATCATATCCCTTGAATTGTTCGGCTTCGCAGTAAAAAGCCAGTTTTTTAAATGATTGATGAAATTTGTTCAGCATATTATCAAGGGCAAGCTCAGAAAATGGTTTAATATTTTATAAAAATATAATAAGTTACTTTAAAGCAACAGAATTAATAAGGTTTAGATAAAAAAAATTGAAATCTTCATCATGCATAGAGAGTGGTTTTAAGTTATCCTTCTTAATTGCCCGGCTTTTTTGGACGAGCATTTCCAGTTTTACTTCCAGGTCGGACGTATCCCTGGTTTTGAAAATAACAGTGCCCGGTGGTCTCTCGACCACGTCCGAGGCCAACACCATTTTGCCCAGGTATAATGCTTCCCTGACTGTAAGTGCATCGCCATCTGCATTGCTGGGCCTTATCACGATATCTGACCTCTCAATCAATTTTACAAATGACAGCCGCTCATTAATAAGAAGAAAGCGATCCTGTAATTTAAGATCAGAAATCAATTGAAGATTCCTGTTAAAAATAGCTGCGCAATTTTCGAGAGATGATACTGTGTATATAAAACTCACCGTCAGCCCTTTTTCAACGAGCCTTTTTGCAACTTCTATGCTCATATCCAAACCGTACAAATCCTGGTTGTTGTGAATGTCAAGCCGCGAAGCATTGGCGCAAATAATTGTTTGATCGTTGTCGTTGGCATTGTTCAACCATGTTGAAACATCGGTTGGCAGGGAAGGTTCGTCTTCCATTACCGGCGGTAGAAAAGCATGTTTAACGATGTATTTGTTTGAAGGCAATGAAACCCTGTCTGCAATGCCTGCATTTACAATGATTATCTTATTGGCCAGCCCAAATACAAAGCTATCGATACTCCTAAAAGGTTGTTTTCTTTTAGGGCCATATCCATGAAGCGTAATAATTATTTTTTTTGCAAACAGGCGGCCCGTTATGATGTGTATCTTTTTAAAAAGTTTATTACCGCTGTGAATAAAAAGGATATCTGCTTTAAATACTTTTCTAAAATACAAGAATATATTCAGGCTTCGCAGGTTGTAAATGCCGTTTTTCCTGACTTCAGACTCATCTATGAGATCTACCTCAAATTCATGGTGAAGTAAATGCACCAGCCGTTGAATATGGATACTTATCCCTCCGGCAGGTGGTGCTACCGGGCCGGTTATAAGTATCTTAAGCTTTTTCTTCATTACTGGTGTAGGGCTGTAGTCTTAAGAAGTTTAAGGATTGAATTAAAAATGGATCAAGTATCAATTTATTGATGCTTGATAATGAGTTTATATTTTTGATTGGCAGAATAAGTAAGGTCTTCACGGGTTACATAAGAGAATTCCAAAGGCTGATCGCCGATCATTCTTGTAAGGTTAGACCTGAGTTGTTGTTCATCCGATGGTTGAAAAGATTTGTTCACCACAAGTTTTATATCAAGTGGCCTTGCTTTGTCATTTAAATATTGGTGGATCTGCGCTGTTTCAAGATGACTCACACCTTTGAAAGCATGGTCCATACAACCTACCACGCTTCCGTCTCTCAATTCCACCGTATCGCCTGCTCTTCCTTCTATGCGTAGTATTTTTGGGGCAACAATATTTTCAAGGAAATCGTGCTTTTCCACAATCAATTTATCGTCTACAGCATACCGTATCAAAGGGAAAGTTCGGTTGATTAAGCCTGTGGTAACCACCTTATCCTGTTCAAATTCATTAATAGAATACAAGGGTAGGGGTTTATATTCTCCCGCTGCATCCTGGGCGATGCCAATGGTTCTTTCAACATTGCCATACCAGTCGTGTACCGTTGTTTGCAGGTAAGGTTCTATTTTATCTCGTTGAAAACCGTACAGGGTTTCTGATGAAGTGAATGCATTTGGTATCGTTAAGGCAAGACTTTTCTTTTCAAGTTCCAGGGATAGCTTATACAGGTAGCTCGGAAATGCTTCTACCGCAGCAGGTGCAAAATCTTTTATTATCTTGTGGTAAAACTCAATTGTACCCGGATTGATGTTGGGGCTGGAGATATAAAGAATATTTGCTTTCTTGTAAAATTCGTATGTCATATTTTTACCCAGTGCACCCCTGATAGACAAGAGCGGCATTCCCGTTCTAAATCCGAATTTTGCCCTGTATTGCCTGACATAAGCCTGCTCAGCAGCAATGTTAAATGGGGTTCTGTAAACCGTGAGTGGGGAGCCTGAAGTGCCACTCGTTAATCCTTTCACTTTCAAAAAGTCAAAGCCATGATAAATATCATTTACCTGGTGTTTGATCTGGTGGCGATCAATTTGAGGAAGTTTTTTGATATCAGTAATGTCCTGGATATCGGTGACGCCAATCCCATGTTGCCTGTATAATTGTTTATAAAAATCAGAGTACTTATAAGCCCTTTTAAACAAAGAAATAAATGCGTCATTATACGCCGAAAGTAATTTGCTGTTATCGAGTTGCGAAAGTTGATTGATCTCCTTTATCTTCCTGTTGGTAAATAAATTATTCTTCGTGTAATATTTAACAAACTCGTTCATATAAATCGTATTTCAGAAAAGGACGGGGTTTTTAAAGAAAGCCGGTTTGCATCAGCACAGCAGCATCATTAAAAAACCTATCAATATATTCGTCGTCTTTTTAATTTTTAATATCTTTTTACAAAAGATCTTTATCTGCTCCATCGGCATGAAGATTCTTTTTAATGCGTCAATAACAATAACGTCATCCATTACATTTATAGTATGGATTCCGTAATTAAAACCACTTTTATGTGGCGGAACAATTTCCATTACCGGCTCTTCTGCAAATTCTTTCTCATTCAGAAGAGTAATCTTATTGATGGTTATTGATTTACCGTAATATTCTGCACAGTTCTGAGAAGGCCGGTAAATTTTCTCCCCAACTTTAATAAAATTACCCGCAGGTCTTGATCCATTCAACGAATCTTTTACCGGGTTGGCCGCATGTGGAATGTATGGGCCTGCCATCTGATCTGCATAATAAATGTACAACTTACTATTGCTGCTCTCGCCACGTTTTGTAGCAAATAACCAATATTTATTATTGTAAATTAAGATAGTGGAATCCAGGAGAGGCAGGTTTTGAATGATATTTTTGGCATTGATGAGTGATTTGCTTTCAAAATCATACTCATAACAGGTTACGTGGCCACTTTTACTTGATTCAGGGATAATAAACGTTTTATTGTTTTCCAGGAATACATTGGGGTAAGAAAGGTGACTGCTGGTATCCAACATTTCTTTGGTAAAAACCGGGCGAAACTGTTCATCTACTGTAGCCAAAGATATCTTGCCATAGTGATCGTCCACAGAAAAATCCTCATAAATAACGTTGATATTACCTTCAGGTGTTCTGAAAATAAAAGGGTCGGCGAAAAACCGGTTAGGTGTTTTTATAGGCAACCATTTATAATCAGGATTGTATTGGCTGTTTGAAATAAGTTCGCTCACATCGATCCTTGCCAGGCCAACATGCCACTGTTTCCTGAACATCTTATCCGCAATTTTATCAAAAAAATTCATACCTGTCTACTTTCATGTATATATAGCAAAACAACCCGCCTTTTATATAATTATCATTTCCGAATATCGACACTATCAGAACCTCCGATCCAGCTTTGTAGCTATTTTATTTAACAGGAAATAAGGAAGTGACTGGTAATTTTCACATTCAACTTTAGTTCCGCCAAATGACAATTTAAATTCATTGATACCCTGTAAACTTTTATTATCCGTATTTTCTGCATACCCTCCAAAATCCATCACCTTAAAACCTTTTTCTTTAAAATAAAAGATGTCTTTAGCTGTTAGTAATTTATTTGATCTTCCAATCACATTCCTGTCGTAGGTTTCATCCAGCCTGCGGGAGGCCGAATGGAACAGTCTTACAATACCCGTTTCATCATCCACCAGGTAACTATGTGCCGCAAGTATCTCTCCATTTAGTTTGGCAAAACTTATATGGAAATTATTACCGATCCGTTCGATCATTTTACTATTTGTCGGATAAATGTGTTTGGCATTTGCAAAATCGTTGTAAAAAGGAACAAAACCCGCCACGTCTCTCTCAAACGAGCATACTACTCCTTCTTTTTCTGATTTTCTGATTTCCTGTTTCACAGTATTTCTAAAATTCGCTAATAATTCTTCTGTGCCCGGTAAAAGAGATAACTCTACCGTCCAGGAGTTATGTTTTACGCCAAAAAACTTTCTGTTGAGCTTATTTTTAACATGGCTGTGAATATTTAAAGTAAATAAATTTGACAAGCGGTGTTTATATGTAAACCATGTTTCTCTGACTGTAAGGAAATAAAATTTCTTTTGATAACTTATCATACCGTTTTATTATATTTTTATTTCGCTTTTATTAAAATTATGATAATCATTTTCCAGGCCAATAATAAATTTTTTATTCTCAGACACATTTTTTGTAAAACTCCAGCGTTTTTGTTGCGACGTTGTTGCAATTATACTTTTGTGCTGAGGCTCTTGCCCTAGAAGAAATCTCGCGGATCTTTTCGTCATTGTCATATAATCTCTCCAGGATGTTCACCAATTCACCGGGTGATGCAAGGTTAAACAAGTATCCGTTAACGTTGTGTTCTATCATTTCGGGAATTCCGCCAACATCTGAAGCGGCCACAACTTTGCCTGCCGCCATTGATTCAGCAATCACCATTGGTAGCGACTCGTGTTTCGAAGATACTACCAGTATGTCCGAATGTTCTATAAACTTCATCACGGCGGGCTGCGATACCCAACCCTGAAATTTTATATAGGGTTCCAACTCATTTTCCTGTATGTAAGTTGTAATAATCTCTTTATACATGTCATTTGAAAAATCGCCCAGTACATTCAAAGTAAAAGGCTTCCCCGCTTTAAGCAGATCTTTCATTGCCTGCAATAAAAATAAAAGATTTTTATTATTATCAATGATGCCCATGTAAAGCAAAGTATTGCTGGTATTCAATTTCAGGGGAATGTCAAAATAATTTTGAACAATTGCATTTGGTATTACGGCACCATGAGCTATTTTTCTTTTTGAAAATAGCCTCACTGAAAAATTTGACAGGTGGATCACGTTCCTTGGCAACATAGACAACTGCAATACCCCGTTAAAATACCAGGTAAGCTTGTCCTTCAATTTTTTCTTCCTTTTTGCTTCTGCAAATGACATTCCGTGTATGGTTTGTAAATATTTTATTTTGTTGAGCCCTTTTACCCTGATGAACATGAATGAACTTCCCTCCTGGAAATGAATAATGTCCGGCTTAAAATCCTTAATGTGCTTTTTTACGATTTTCGGCCCTGCAAGTAAATAATTCATAGAATGATAGGGGAATGGTCCTTCGTACACATAATGCACTTCAATCCTATCTGAAATAACAATTTTAGTATCTTCCTTTACCTCCCGGGAAAATGAAAGAACCCTTACGTCTGCATCCTCATTCTGAAACCCTTTTAAAAGATTGCTCACTGCCGAATGAACACCACCCCTGATATTATCAAGATTAAGTGGCAGTCCCGGTGTGAGTATCATTATACGCATAAGATTTTGCTAAGTTTTGGCATTGATAACTGTTCCTGGTTTAAAAATTGAATTCACAAAGAATCTTAGGCATCTTGACTTCACCGACCGCCGGTTTTACGGTGAAATTAAATATTTTTTATTTGCCCTGCCAGATATGCCAATATTGCAGTTTGCTTTTCTTCTCCTCGAGCTCAGATTCAAAGGTCAACTCTTTCCTCCATTAATATTTCTTTTTGACCAGGCTGACATAGGCCTGCAAAATAGTTTCCCCGTTTTTAACTCCAACTTCTTCAGAATAGGTGGTCACAAGACTTTCTTCGATGGTACCATACCTTTTATTCTTTAAAGCCTCCAATATTTTTTTTGCTATTGAGCCCGGATCTGGTTCCGCCAGGAACCCATTTACGTTGTCTTCTATATATTCTGGAAATGATCCAACATTTGTTGCGATCACCAGCTTACCAGTGGCGAGGCAGGTCATCAAAACGCCGCTCTGCGTGGCATCTCTGTATGGACAAATTACAAATTTTGCTTGCTCCAGGTATTGTATCAATTCCTCGATAGTTAAATAGCGCAGTACTAACTCAATATTATTTTTATACTTTTCTAACACTTCTCCTTTTACTTCATAACCGTAGGCCGGCTTGCCTGCAATGATAAATTTTTCATCCGGGAATTGCTCCAGTACTGTTGGTATAGCTTCCAGCAATAAGTCTATTCCTTTGTAATACGAGAGTCGCCCGAAAAAAAGAATGGAGTTGCCAGCTGGCCTTTTTTTACTCAAAAACTGCGAAATAAAAGAATAAGGCTGAAGCTTGATAGTATAAAAGGGAACCTTTATTTTTTTATAGTACTGCCGGAATTGGTCATGCGCAAACTGTGAATAAAAAAAATAGCCGTCTGCCATTCCGTAAAACACAAAATTTGGAATGTGTTCCCTCCAGTTGTTTTCCCCGGAATGAGGAACAGGGTCATGTAGAGTGATAAAGACTTTTTTCGATCGTAAGTATGGATAGAGACCAATTGCCCTTGGTGAAATCGTATCAAAGTGAAAAATATCAACTTTGTATTGTTTCAAAAATTTTCCAAAATTATAGGCCTGCCGGAGTACTTTAATTGAGAGGCTCCTTTTTTCTTGGTGTACAAGAAAATGAACACTTGCCACACCGGTAAAATAAGCTTTCAATTCACTCCATTTTTCTTTACCCAACAATCTTTCTGGGGTTTCAATATCATTGAATCCATCCAGGCTGTCAACATTAATAATCGTTGTATTTTTTCAAGCCTGCGTGATCTCGATAAATACGTGCAACTCCACCGTGGCCTTTATACTTTGAATGGTTTCAAGTACCACGTCACGGAAGTTACTAGAGGTATAATCTGCGCCGACCG
>JACMPR010000336.1 GCA_014377385.1 Ferruginibacter sp.
AAGATCGATATATGGCTTGCTCTTTAAATTATCAACGGTAATGCTTACCCGTTCTTTTACAGCGGCTGCAAATGCAAACAGCAGCCCTGTCAGGTATTGGGAACTGGAAGACCCGTCGATGCTGATATTTTTTGGGTGTAAAGGACCGGTTATACTGATGGGCAAAAAGCCATTATTTGATACCGTCCGAACATTTAATAATGGAAATACTTCATCAATAAAATTCATCGGCCTTTTTAGTAAACTACCAGTGCCTTTTAATAGAAGGGTTGAATTGCAGAGTGCTGCAATTGGAGCAAACATCCTGAGCGATAACCCGCTTTCGCCACAGTTAATGGCCGCTGCTGCGCTTACTTTACCCGTACTTATCACGATGAGTTCGCCAGCCTCAAAATGAATATTCGCCCCCAGTTCTTCTATAATTTTCATGGCAACGATGTCGTCGTTGCTATTGCCGGGATTTTGTATGACTGTTTTGCCTTTGTTAAGCAAAGCGAGTGCACAGGCCCTTTGCATGGCACTTTTACCGGGAGGAGCTGTCACAATTCCATGAAGTACTGATGGCGTAATGGTTGCAATCATTACAGGATGGATTTAATATGCTCATGTAAAAAATTCATGCTCACGGGTTTCGCTTCTGCTTCCCCTATTTTATTTAATAATACAAAATGCATATAATCGTCTTCCCTTTTCTTATCAAGTTTTAGTACATCGAACACTTTTTCGTAATCCGTTTCAATGTCAACAGGCAAGTGATATTTTGCCAACAGTTTTACCACCCGTTGTGCGTCGTCAAAACCCAGCCCGTTTATTTTTTCTGATAAATTACAGGCGGCCACTATTCCAATACTTACAGCATAGCCATGGGGCAATTCGTGCAGGTTTTCAATAGCATGGCCGAATGTATGGCCAAAATTCAATAGTTTTCTGTCGGCTTTTTCGTATTCATCAGCGGTTACTATCTCCATTTTTATTGCAGCATTCTGTTCAATCAAAGATGCAATAAGGGTGCTATCGGCCTGTATATCGTGCAAAGAATACCGCTCCAGCATACTAAAGAGCAAGGCATCTTTTATGCAGGCATGTTTTATTATTTCTGCAAAACCATTGATCCATTCTTTTACCGGCAGTGTATCTAAAAAACTATAGTCGTATAAAATAAATTCCGGCTGATAAATAGTACCAACCATATTTTTGTAAATGCCCACGTCCACGCCATTTTTGCCACCGATAGCAGCGTCTACCATGCCTAAGATAGAAGTGGGTACAAAACCAAGTCGCACCCCTCTTTTAAATATACTTGCTGCATACCCGGCAATGTCGGTAACTACACCTCCTCCCACGCCCACAATAAAAGTTTGCTTGTCGGTTTCTAATTCAAGTAACTGATCGATGACCAGGTCAACAGACTGTTGATTTTTATTTTTTTCACCCGGTGTTAAGCTGATCACTTTAAAGCCCTCCATCTTTTCCTGGTGTTGCTGGTACACATGATCGTCGGTAATGATGATCACTTTCTCTTTTTTGCAAAATGTATGTATGTCGCCGAAACTTGCATCGAAAAGACAGCTGACCTTTTTTTGTGAAAATGTGTATGATGAATTTCTCATAATATTCAAATAGTTAGTTGGGCGGTGTTTGGAACAATATTGATCCAACATCAATTAATCATTCATTATTTTATTCTGGTGATTGATGCTTTCCAAATGCACCGCATCAAAGTAGCGGGTAATGAATTCCTTACTTAGGCCCAGTTGCTCTCCCTTATCGTAGGCTCTTTCAAGGATATCATTCCAGCGGTTCGTTTGCAAAATAGTGATGTTATTTTCCCGTTTATAAATACCTATTTTATCGGCAAGTTTCATTCGCTGACCAATAAGGGTCAACAGTTCATCATCTACCTGGTTTATTTGTTCTCTTAAATGAGCAAGTGCAGAAATAAACTCAGCTTCAGTGGTATCTTTTCTTCTCCAGGTTAGTGCTTTTAATATTTCGTCTAACCGTTCGGGTGTTATCTGTTGTTTTGCATCACTCCAGGCATTGTCAGGATCAATGTGGCTTTCTATCATTAACCCGCCAAAATCAAGGTCAATACTTTTTTGAGATACCTGTTGCAATAAAATCCTGTTGCCGGATATATGTGAGGGATCACAAATCAGCAGCATCCCGGGATACCTTCTTTTCATTTCTATTGGAAGGTGCCACATGGGCGCATTTCGGTATTCAGTATTGCCATAGGACGAAAACCCCCGGTGAATCATTCCAATTTGCTGAACACCGGCTTTTTGCAAACGTTCTATTGCACCGCTCCATAATTCAAGATCAGGATTTATGGGATTTTTTACAAGTACCGGAATATCCACGCCACGCAATGCATCCGCCACTTCCTGAACGCTGAATGGATTTACCGTAGTGCGTGCGCCGATCCACAATACATCAACTTCAAACTGCAATGCATCCTGCACATGTTTAGCCGTAGCAACTTCTACGGTAGTCGGTAAGCCGGTCATCTTTTTTGCCTGGAGGAGCCATGGCAGGCCCTTTGTGCCGACACCTTCAAATTGCCCGGGTTTTGTGCGTGGTTTCCAAATGCCTGCACGCAGCATATCGATCCGTCCTGTGGCTGCCAGTCGCCTGGAGGTTTCAAGTACCTGTTCCTCGGTTTCCGCACTGCATGGACCGCTGATGATCAGCGGACGCTTCTCCCATAATCGCCGTAATTTTTCGTTCATGTAAGGTTTTACTATTTACGTTGTAAAATTAATCCTCTGTGCTGATAACAGCTAATCCCAGTTCTCCTTTCAACTGCCAACCTTCGCCAGCCGGCTTTCAAGCTTTATCTCAAATTTTATTTCCTTTCCATGCATGCCTGTTTTCTTGCAACCCTGTCGTTCATAAAAACGTGCGGTCCGGGTATTTGGCGAGGTGCTCAACCAAACAGTAATGTTCGTTGTGCTAAAATATCAGTGCAGCATGATTTTATGCAATAATTTTCCAATAACTTTCTCCGCATATTCCGGCAAAATAAATAATGCCCGTATATTATTTTCCTGCATGTCAACATAAGCAAATCCTGCTATTTTTTGATTGATTTCACAAACCCGGGTTTTACCGCGACTCGTCCTATACAATGCACAATCTTCGTCGGTTACCAATGCAGGATTTGTCAAAACATTTTCTTTGACAGCATTTCTCACCACCTGAATTTGTTTAATATATGTGAGCTGCGCTTTCCCGAAGACCATACCAGATATTTATTTTTTAACTGCCAATGGATCGCTTCTTAAACATCTATAAAATTATTTCAATATTTTCCTTATTGTATTTGCCTCCTGAATCAACGTTGTGAGGTATTCATAATTTTCATTTTCAAGGCAGCTTTTAAATTTGTTTAACTGGCTGATGTGCTCGTTAAGCACATCAAGAACATTTTCACGGTTTTGTTGAAGTATCGGCACCCACATCAACGGATTACTTTTCGCGAGCCTCACCGTGCTTTCGAAGCCACCGCTTGCCAGCTCAAAAATCTTATCATCTTCCTTTTCTTTCGCCAGGACTGTATTGGCCAACGCAAAAGAAGTGATATGCGAAACATGGCTGACATAGGCAGCATGGACATCATGTTCCTCAGCATTCATGTAAATAAGGTGCATATCCAGTGTGCGGTATACATTTTCCACCATTTCCAATGCATCTTTTGCGGATTCGTTTTTATTACAAATGACCGCGGCCTTATTTTTGAATGCCGCTTTAACGGCGGCTGCAGGACCGCTGAATTCCGTTCCCCACATGGGATGAGAGGCTACAAAACGCTTTCTGTTGCTATGCTCCGTCACCTGAGCACAAATAACAGATTTTGTTGATCCTACGTCCATCACTACCTGCATTTTTACAAGGTCGAGCACCCCCGGCAATATTTCGCTTATCTTATCAACCGGTATCGCAATGATAATTAAGTCCGCAATGGCAATTCCGGCGCCAAGTGTTGCGGTTTCATCGACCAAACCAAGTTGCAACGCCTGTTCGCAGTGAAGCGTGTTGGAATCGACACCAGTAATGTGATGGCATATTTTACCCGCTTTTAAGGCAATTGCCATCGAACCGCCTATAAGTCCCAAGCCAATAATGGTTATGTTCATCGCTTTCGGTTTAAAACAAAGATCCCGGCAAATGCCGGGATCTTATTATATAAATCTGTTAATGTGATGGAATTATACAAATGTGCCCCGGTTATTACTTTGGTAATAATGGATGGGATGATATGTATTCGTTTTCTTCATGTTCTGTGCAAAACTACAGATACCTGTACAAACAGCAAAATCAAAAAGCCACTTCGGCGAACGAAATGGCTTCTTACGATTGCTTGCCTTAACAAATTTTACAGATAAATGGCCGGCGAGCACTCCATGTCTGTCTAAGAAATAAAAATTATTTCTTAAGAGTATCAGTTGTGACTGTTGTTTTAACTGTAGAATCAGTAACAACTTTTACAGTGTCCATTTTTGGAGCTTCTGATGGAGTTACAATAGTTGCAGTATCACTGGTTGAAGTAGTTGATTCTTCTTTTTTTGCATCATTACAAGCAGTGAAAGAAGCAGCGATTAACGCGATGGCTAAGAATTTTTTCATTTTGTGTGTGTTGTTTAATTTTAAAATTATAATTTGAAGTTAATACCCATAATAAAAAAAGGTAACCCAGGTTTTTTTAGAATATTTTTTATTTGTTTTGGGTTACAAATCGTTAATCGCAGTATTAATAATACGTTAAGTGAATATAGCAGCTGAAAAAACTTTATTGGAGGGTTTGGCAAGAGAAGATAAAGGCACAATAGAGAAGATATACAGGGATAATTACAACATCATTCAATCACTTATCCTTAAAAATAGTGGGACAACAGATGACGCGGCAGATATTTTCCAGGAAGCTATGATCGTTCTTTTTGAGAAGTCAAAAAGTCCAGGCTTTGAATTGAGTTGCAATGTAAAAACGTACATCTATTCTGTTTGCAGGAGATTATGGCTGAAAAAACTGCAACAAATGCAGCGATTTTCCAAACAAACAGACGATATGGAACAGGTTATGCCTGTTGAAGAGGATCTCGAAATGCATGAAAAACGCCAGAATGATTTTTTCATCATGGAAAATGCGATGATGAAAATAGGAGAACCATGCAAGAGTTTACTGGAGGCCTATTATATCCAGAAAAAACAAATGCAGCAGATTGCTACAGAATTTGGATACACCAATGCCGATAATGCAAAAACCCAAAAATATAAATGCCTTGTAAGGCTAAAGAAACTTTTTTTTGCACAATACAAAAACGGACTTTGATATGGATGACATCTTACTAATAGACGCTGCAGAAAGGTATGTTAAGGGAGAAATGACTGCAGAAGAAAAGTCTTATTTCGAAGAACTAAGAAAAAATAATCCTGAATTGGATCAATCGGTGGTTGAGCATATCTTTTTCTTTAATGAACTTAATAAATATACCGACACCCGTAACTTCAAACACAATCTCAATGAAACGGTCGCAAAACTTACAAATGAAGGTTTTATATCCAAAGCACCTTTAAAAGGTAAGGCAAAAATTGTTTACATGTGGAACAGATCCAAACGAACGATCGCAGTTGCTGCTTCCATTGCAGGTATTGTTTCGATATTCATTGCAAGTCTCATTTCAATGACCAGCAATAAAGCACCTAACACCACCACGCTCCTCGTTGAAAAATTAGATGAGCGGCTAGATAAACAGGTTGATAAAACACGACAGATAGAGAGAAAGTTGAATACATTAGCAGCAGCTTCCGCAACCACGCCTCCTATCGAGATAAAACCCAGTAAATTCAGGGCAACCGGTTTTTTGATTGACAATACAAATAATTTTATTGTTACAAATGCCCACGTTGTAAGAGAGGCAAAAAATCAATTGATCGTTGAAAACAACAAGGGTCAGCAATTTCTTGCAGAAGCTGTATATGTTAATAATGAAAGTGACCTGGCGATTTTAAAAGTAACGGATAGAGCTTTTAAAAAACTTGCACCGATGCCTTATAGCATCAGGAAGACGAATGCCAATCTTGGCGAACAAATTTTCATGCTGGGTTATCCTAAAAGTGAAATTGTATATGGCGAAGGTTATGTAAGTGCAAAAAATGGTTTCCGAATGGACACTATTTACTGCCAGCTAAGTACATCGGCTAATGAGGGCAACAGCGGCTCACCGGTGATCAATAAAAATGGTGAACTTTTAGGCATCATCACAAGTATGGAGACAAATGCAGCTGGTGTTGTTTTTGCAATCAAATCGCCCAACATTTACAATGCGGTAGAAGAAGTGAAAAAGATAAAGGATTATGAAAAAATAAAGATCACATCGGCACCTTCACTCAAAGGAATAGACAGAGAGAGCCAGATTAAAAAAGTACAGGAATATGTTTTTATGATTAAAGGTAATTAGGTAAAAATATAGAAGGTAAAAAAGGTAGCCCAACAGCTACTTTTTTTTTGTAATCATTATTTATAAAGAGACATTAAGGCAGCGCTAATTCACTTTGCCATAAGGATGGCGGATAAGTTTTATCGTTAACCAGTGCATCAATGCTGTTCTTTACAGATGGAGCATCTTCTTTGTAAGTAACGCCAAACCATTGTGAGGACGTGGGAATTACTTTGATGCTATTTTCCGGATTCTTTATAAATTCATCTGCAATAATGGGAATAAAAAATTCTGCTTTAATATTTTCCTTGTTGTCCTTAACAAAAGGGTTGAACAATGATTTTGCCCGGGTAAATATTGCCGGGTGGAAACACCAAAAATTCATTGACACACTTGAATTCGCAGGTACTTCGAACGACTTTCCATCTTCCTCATAAATTACTTTACCTTCTTCATTCTTATAAATTTTAGTCCGCTCATTAATTGAAACCAGGTTATGTGTATTATCAACCTGGCATACGCCCCTGCTTACCGTTCCATGCGTACTCAGGGTTTTATCTAATTGGTAACCAATGATGGCATAACGGTGTTCGTCGCATTCCTTGTTTAGAAATGCAGCTGCTTTTACAAACGCATCCTTTCCGTAATAATCATCTGCGTTGATAACTGCAAAAGGTTCCTTTACGGCATGCATGGCACAAAGTATGGCGTGGCCCGTACCCCAGGGTTTTGTTCTATCGACAGGAATCTCATTTTCATCTATGAAAGAATTCATCTCCTGGTACACATAGTCTACTTCAATTTTACCGCTTAATTTAGTGTCGAAATTTTCTTTAAAATTGCCGGCAAAATCCTTTCGTATGATAAAAACTACTTTTCCAAAACCAGCGCTTATGGCGTCATAAATTGAATAATCCATAATGGTTTCTCCGGCCGGACCAAACCCTTCTGTTTGTTTCATGCTCCCATAGCGGCTTGCCATGCCTGCGGCTAAAATTAAAAGTGTAGGTTGCGTCATTATCTATATAATATTTTAAATTTCCTCCTGCGATTTATACGGAACAAAAATAACGATAAACGATTACTAAATGAAAATGCTTTTTGGTACCCTACCGCTGGAAATGACTGAAATTGATACGTCCTTTTACATTGCAGGCAACATAAAGCTTTTAGTGGCGAGACTCGACAAGATCCACCCGGTGGTATCAGGTAATAAATTGTTTAAACTTCACTACTTCATAAAAGAGGCGTTGGCATCAGGATATCAAAAAGTAGTAACCTTTGGAGGAACTTATTCCAATCACCTGGTAGCAACAGCGTACGCCTGTAAAATATCCGGATTACAATCTGTTGGTATTGTGAGGGGAGAAAGACCAGCGCTTCTTTCCCATACACTGGTTGCGTGCCAATCATATGGGATGCGCTTACAATTTATTTCGAGAAAAGCTTACCAGCAGAAGGACGACCCTAATTTTAAGAATGAAATGCAATCGACTTTTGGCCGACACATATCAATACCGGAAGGGGGCTATCATCCTGTTGGCGCACAAGGGGCATCTTTAATTATGGATGAACTCAAAGATCTGCAGGCAACCCATGTATGCACTGCAATCGGCACAGCCACTACCGTTGCCGGACTTTTAAAAAACAGGCAATATAATGAACAAGTAATTGGTGTACCCGTTATAAAAAATATGATCGATATCGCGGAACGAATTTCTTTCCTCAATGGCGAACACCTGGCTACTGATATAACCTTATTTGAGGAATATCATTTCGGCGGGTATGCAAAAAAAACAACCAGGTTAATAAATTTTATGAATGAATTTTATCAGCAATATACGCTTCCAACAGATTTCGTTTACACTGCAAAAATGATGTATGCTGTAATCGACAAAATAAAATCAGGATATTTTCCGGAAGGAAGCATTATTGTATGTCTGCATACCGGTGGCTTGCAGGGCAATGCATCCTTACCTCCAGGCACTTTAGTTTTTTAATTCACTTCCCATCCCTTTATATTTGTACTCAAAATCCAGGTTGGTGCGTTAATGATATTTATCAATGGGGCTATTTAGACATGAAGCATTTAAAATTTCTCTTCTTTATATTTTTTTTGATCAGCGCCACCAAAGTGAATGCGCAGAAAATATTGCCGGGTATTACTGTAAAAAATTTTGGCGGTAAAATAATTGTAAGCTGGCAGAATGCATTTACACAGAATGTTACCAATATACTTATACAGCGTTCGTATGACAGTTTAAAAAATTACACCACCATCGGGACCGTACTCAATCCTCAGAGCAGGGAAAATGGATATTCGGACCTAAATCCGCCCTATACAAAAATGTATTACCGGGTTTCCGTTTCGTTCGAGGGTGGTGATTATATTATCAGTCACCCGGAACGGCCGCTGAAAGATATTTCTGCTTCAAATAGCATCGACAATTCAAACAATACCAGGATAACTGATCCCGATACGCGGTATCCCTGGCTGGCAAACCCGTCTGCTGATTCCATTGTATTGATTGCACCATCGAGGAAAGAGAATGAAATTACTTATCCCAGTGAAAGGATTTTTACCGGAAGAGATAACAATATTGTAATCCATCTCAAAGATGCCGCTTCCAAAAAATACATCGCTAAATTTTTTGATGATAAAGACAGCCTTTTATTTGAGCTCACAAAATTGAACGACGAATACCTGATCATTGAAAGAGTAAATTTTGGGCATCCCGGTTGGTTTCATTTTGAAATATATGAAGCTGGCAATCTTATTGAAAAAAACAAATTCCAGATCATGAAGGGAAGTGGTAAGTTGAATTGAAAGGATTTGGTAGCCGGCACCATATAGCGGTATAGCTGGGTATCAGTTTGAGTGCATGAGTCGAAATTCATTCTAAAACAGAAGCTACCAATCATCAATGGTCCATCAAATAAATACCACATCAAATATTTTTTCAAAATTCTTTTTGAGCTTTTCTTTTACCTCTTCATAATTTATTTTGTAACCCATTTCTTTTTCCATAGAAGTTACTTTCTTGTCCTTGATGCCACAGGGGATAATATTGCTAAAATAGTCAAGGTCAGTATTTACATTTAAAGCGAAACCATGCATGGTGATCCAACGGCTGCAGCGTACACCAATGGCACAGATCTTTCGTTCGTTTCCTGCAATTCCTGGTTGTATCCATACACCTGTTTCGCCGGCACTTCTTTCCCCGTGGATTTCGTATTCTGCAAGCGTCATTATCACTGTCTCTTCCAGGTTTCTTAAATATTTTCCGATATCAGTATATATTTTTTCCAGATCAAGGATGGGATATCCGACAATCTGTTGGGGGCCGTGAAAAGTAATGTCACCACCCCTGTTGGTCTTAAAAAATTCGATGCCCTTGTCTTTCAACTGATCTTCGTTTAAAAGAACATGATCCATACTACCGCTCTTACCCAATGTATAAACAGGCGTGTGTTGACATAAAAGAAAATAATGTTGGGTGGCAATTGATAACGGATCTGTAACGGCTGCCTTTCTAGCGGCTGTTTTGAATGCAACATTTTCCTGCAACAAAGTTTCCTGGTAATCCCAGGCTGTTTTATAATCGACTATTCCGAGGTCCCTGAATATCACCGGCTGCTTATCCAATGGTTTGTTTTAATTTGCAAAAATAACTTATTCTGGCAACCAGAAGTCAGACATGAGTTATGAACAAAAAGCCAGCGACCCGATGGCAGCTCGCTAAAAAAATAAACAATGATCAAACAAAGAGATGCAGAAGACGAACTTCCGGAATCAGAGGAGCTATATGAAAAATTATCAATGGTTGTTGCCCGGGGCCAGGAACCGCTGCGGATCGATAAGTTTTTAATGACCCGAATAGAGGGTGCCACGCGGAACAAAATTCAACAGGGAATTGAAAATGAACTGGTATTGGTAAATGAAAAACCGGTAAAGAATAATTACAAGATAAAAGGTGGAGACAGGATAATTATCTACGACAGTAATTCGCCGGAGTCTTCTGAAATTATCCCCCAAAATATTCCTTTAGATATCGTGTATGAAGACGATGACCTTTTTATCATCAATAAGCCGGTAGGTATGGTTGTTCATCCCGGAAGTGGTAATCCCGATGGAACCCTGATCAATGCTATTGCGTACTACCTGAAAACAAACTGCCCGGCATTAGATGAAAATGAACTGCCCCGATTCGGGCTGGTACATCGTATAGATAAGAATACCAGTGGCCTGATTGTTATGGCGAAAACACAAAAAGCGATGAGTGACCTTGCCAAACAATTTTTTAACCACACGGTGCATCGTCGTTATACAGCATTGGTATGGGGTGATTTTGAACAGGAAGAAGGAACCATAGTTGCCCATGTGGGCCGACACCTGCGTTTCAGAAAATTATTTACTGCTTATCCTGACGGCGATCACGGTAAAGATGCTATAACTCATTATAAGGTATTGGAGCGTTTTAACTATGTAACGCTTGTAGAATGCAGGTTAGAAACAGGTCGCACGCACCAGATACGCGTACACATGCAATACATAGGTCATCCCTTGTTCAGTGATGAATTTTATGGAGGCAACCGAATCGTAAAAGGAACCATTTATACAAAATACAAACAGTTTGTTGAAAATTGTTTTGCCATTTGCCCCCGACAGGCATTGCACGCAAAAGAACTTGGCTTCATCCATCCAACGACCAAACTACCAGTGCTTTTTAAAAGCGATCCACCGGAAGACATGGCTTTATTAATTGAGAAGTGGCGGAGGTATAGCCAGTTTAAAAATGCAGAAGGGTGAATGATTTGAGGTTCAACGGGTACGGCTAAACGAATTAATGCCCATAACTTTTAAAGGACAAACTGTGCAGGAATTACCGATGCCCGATCCGGGCATGTTACTGAAATTAATTAGCATGGAAATGCCCTTTGGCAAATACAAGGGCAGGTTGTTATATAAATTACCGGTTAGTTACCTGGAGTGGTTCTCGCAAAAAGGATTTCCAAAAAATAAACTGGGTTCATTACTGGAAACATTGTACGAAATAAAATTGAATGGCCTGGAGCAGCTATTGGAACAACTGAACAAATAGCTTCTATTTTATTTCTTCCTCTTTCTTACATTCTTTTAATTCTACTTCCTTGATAGCTGCTTCCATGTTCTCTTTTTTCATACCTACCCGTATCAGACCGAAAATACTCATGTAAACATTTGCGATCCAGACCAATGCAAAACCACCTACCAGGTAACCCCGCCAGTCAATGAAAAGCAAATGGTAACGTGTAATGACCAGGAAAAGAGCCATTACATAATGACTGAAACAGTACTCGCAGGTAAACAGGTAAAAAAATTTCCGTTGTAGCAGTGTGTGACAGGATTTTGACTTGGTAACGCAATAATCCCTGGGTTCTTTAAATATTTCTTCATGTGTTACGCTCCATGATACACATGCAATCGGAATGGCTAATATAAAAAGATAAATGATCTGATCTTGTAACGACATATTATTAATTTAGCAAAAGTAATTCCAATAATTTAGTCAATCTTCTATTGGCAGGCACAGGCTGATAATCACCTGTTTTTTCATCCAATAGATCAGGCTCAGAAACAACAATTATAAAACCAGTTATTTAAAATCGAATAAAGTTGCCGTAAATACGCCTCGTTCCCTGTTCTTAAATATAGCCTTCCAATTTCCATTATACCTGATGAGCGTCGGAACGGTAAGGTTATTGAACCTGCTCATTTGCACTTCCATACTCACCTTAAAATCATACACTGCAGCATCATAGCTTAACACGTAGTTCCTGGCGACAACTTCATAAGTACGATCATCGAACCAGGTGGTCATCTCATCAACTACTACCTGGTCTTCTTCACCCGGCTTTACTTTTTGTTTAAAAATATAGCAACTGGTGTTATTATAAAAGTCCATGTCAATGTTCATGTCGTACCTCCCGGCAATATCGTCGTCGTAAATGGCGGTTTTGTTGCTCATAAAGGGAAGCCCCGCTATTTTTTTACCCGGATTAAAAAAGAGCATTTTCAATTGTTCCTTGTGCTTTTCCATGCCTGACTTTCCTTCGGTAGAAAATTCAGTTCCTTTTACCAGGTTGGTTTCGCCGCAAATACTGTCTTTAGTAAAGAACAGGGACGCATACATTTGTGCCGTGTAATAATTAAACTGGTGATCGGGATTGTACATATTACCTGTAACCGTTTCTTCCAGGGTTTGCATGCTGCGGCAATTATTTTTTCTTGCCTGTATGGTTTTACTGTGTAACGAAGCCTTTAAAGTCCCGGATTTATTTATCATCCGGATATCATTTATTGCCGTAAAACCAAGTATGTGGAGGTTCCTGAAAGCCTTGTAAAAACTACTGTCATTTTTGATACGCTCTATAAATACCGGTACATTCAACCGGTTGTTAATAACCACTTCACTCAGCGTGATTATCTTTTTACCAACCGTATCCATTTGCTGTTGAGAAAAACATTTTACACAGGTAAGCATAAAAAAAACCGGTATGAAAATATTCTTCATACCTGCAAATTATTATTTTAAATCGAAAATCCGGGGACAAGATGCTTTGACAGGGAAATGATCTTGAAATACAGTCACAGTTTTGAATCCGGGCTACAAGGCTATTTTGGGAAAACCATCCGGTAATCTACTTTTATCTTCCCTTTGGTTATATCATCCAACTTTCTTTTAAGCAAGGTCCGCTTGAGTGGCTTGATGTAATCTATAAATAATTTGCCGTCGATATGGTCGTATTCGTGTAAGATGATGCGGCCCGTAATGCCGATGAATGTTTTTGTGAATGGCTCAAAGTTTTCATCAACATAATCCAGTGTAACAGATTCGCTGCGGATGATGTCTTCCCGTATTTTTGGAATACTCAAACAGCCTTCGTTATAGCTCCAGTCGTTTCCGTTAAGGGCTGTGATGTGAGCATTTATGAAAACGCCTTTAAAACCGGGTTCATCCGGATATTTTCCTTTTTCATCTTCTTCCTGGTTTTCAAATATCTGGGTACTGTCCATCACAAAAAGACGAATTTCCTTGTTTATCTGTGGAGCCGCCAATCCTACACCATTGCTGTTGTACATGGTTTCCCACATATCTGCAAGCAGTTTTTCGAGCCCCGGATAATCAGCTGTGATACCAGCGCTGATTTTTCTTAAAATTGGCGAGCCATAAGCAACTATCGGAAGGATCATAATTTTTAAGCGGTATTATTTTATTGAATATGAAGCTGCAAATATACAAAAATCAAAAACTAATTGACTGGAGGTACTCCTGTAAGATAATGGTGGCCGCTATTTCATCCACCAAATTCTTATCCCTGCGGTCTTTTTTTTTCATGCCCATTTCTATCATTGCATCTTTCGCCATTTTTGACGTAAACCGTTCATCCACTTCTTTAACAGGCATTGCGGGAAATTCCCTTTTTATTTTTAGAATCGCCTGCATTGCAGGTTTTGTTCCATGGGTATCAGACTCGTCCCAGTTTTTAGGCATCCCGATTACGATTAGTTCCACCGTTTCTTCCAGAAGGTATTTTTTAAGAAAAGGAATCAATTCGCCAGACTGTATAGTAGTTAATCCGGTGGCAATGATCTGCAAGGGATCGGTAACAGCAATGCCTGTGCGCTTTATTCCATAATCGATTGCGAGTATTCTTGCCAAGGGAAATTATTTTTTGATGAAGAGGTCAAGTAAAACGAAGGCGGCAAACACTACAGATGCGACGCCGTTGGCCGTCATGAACGCAATGTTCACCCTACGCAGGTCATTTGGCTTTACAATGGAATGCTGGTATACAAGCATCCCCGCAAATATCGCTGTAGCGATCCAATAGGATGTTCCAAATTTTCCATAGATGCCTGCGCCGCAGACAAAGGCTGCAGACAACAGGTGAAGCAGTTCTGATAACCGCAGGGCTTTTGATTTTCCAAACACAGATGGAATGGAGTACAGTCTGTTCGTTTTATCAAATTCTTCATCCTGCAATGCATAAATGATGTCAAAACCGCTGACCCAAAATACCACTGCAAAGGAAAACAAAACCGGCAATAATGCAAATGCGCCTGTTACAGCAAGATAAGCGCCTATAGGAGCCAGGCTTAACCCGATTCCCAGCACAAGGTGACAAAGGGCTGTAAAACGTTTGGTATAGCTATAAAACAGTACTACAAACAATGCTACCGGTGACAGGTAGAAGCATATTGAATTAATAAAAAAAGTACAGGTAATAAATAATACAGCACAGGCGATTACAAAAAGCAATGCGTTATTGCTTTTAATAATTCCCGCTGGAATTTCCCTTATGGCTGTCCGGGGATTTTTTGCATCAAATCGTCTGTCAAGGTATCGGTTAAAAGCCATGGCGGCACTTCTGGCGAAGATCATACAAAGAATAACAAGCAGTAACTTGATTGACCAAAACCGTAGAGAAAATAAATCGCTATTTATAAATTCAACGGCACTGGAATCAGATCCCTTGTAGTGCCCGGGCCCGGGAGAAAAAAAAGAGAATAAAGGGACGAAATGATTAACCCCTAAAAAAAAACCGATCAAAGCAAATGGCATCGCAAAAACGGTATGCGAAAATTTTATTAAAGAAAGATAACTTTTAACTGTGCCCGATGCTTGCATTTTTTTATATTTATCCCTGTCAGCTGTGCAGTCTTTTCCTCACAATCTCCCACAACACGACTCCTGCAGCCGTGGCGATGTTTAATGAATGTTTCATTCCTAATTGTGGAATTTCGATGCAGCCGTCGCATTGCAAAATGGTTTCCTGCTCTACACCGGTAACTTCATTACCAAATATTACGGCAATCTTTTCTTCTTTTTCAAAAGATGTTTTTTCCAAAGAAAAACTGTTCTGTACCTGTTCTATGGCGTATATTTTATAACCGATAGCCCTTAATTCCCGGATTGCCTCACCAGCATTGGAAAAATAGCGCCACTCAACCGAATCTTCGGCACCAAGCGCCGTTTTCTTTATTTCTTTGTGTGGAGGCTTAGCCGTGTAGCCTGTTAAATAAATTCCTTCCAGCAAAAATGCATCGGATGTTCTGAATACACTGCCAACATTGTAAGCGCTGCGGATATTTTCAAGAACTGCAATCACCGGGGTTTTTTCAGACCTTTTAAATTCTGCAACCGTTTTACGGTTCAGTTCTTCCATGCTTAACTTCTGCATGTTGCAAAATTAGTAGTGAGATAACAATTTGGAAAAATCAGGCTATGCAGAAATATCATGGTCATCAACGCAATTTTCAAATAAGGTAAGCAAGAGTTTGCCACGGGATCTCTTAATAAATTTACCCATAAACATGATAAAATTCAGCATCTCAGGGGCAGTGAAGATTACGCGGTTTGCTTTTCAAGCTTTTCAGCTTTTGCATCGGCCTTGTGCTCGGCATAATATTTAGCTGCCTGTACAAAATTTACAAATAACGGATGTGGATTTTCTACCGTACTCTTTAATTCAGGATGATATTGTACACCAATAAAAAAAGGATGGTTGTTTAGTTCCACAATTTCTACGAGGCCGGTTGCCGGATTTTTTCCACTGGGTTTTAATCCTGCATTCGTAAAATCATTGATGTAATTGTTGTTGAATTCCCAGCGGTGGCGATGACGTTCGCTGATCTCGGTTGACTGGTAAATCTTATTTGCAAGGCTGCCTTCCAATACCTGGCATGGGTATGCACCCAATCTCATGGTACCGCCCTTTTTCTTAATTTTCTTTTGTTCTTCCATCAAAGCAATCACCGGGAATGGAGTAGCCGTATTCATTTCAGTGGAGTTTGCATCTTTCCATCCAAGCACGTTTCTTGCAAATTCAATCACCGCCATTTGCATTCCAAGACAAATTCCAAAAAAAGGCAAGCCATTTTCCCTGGCATATTTTACAGCTGTTATTTTTCCTTCCACGCCCCTGGAACCAAAGCCCGGTGCCACGAGCAACCCATCCAGGTCCTTCAATTTTTCATGCACATTCTCATCTGTAACAAATTCGCTGTGCACGTTAACGATCTGCACTTTACAATTGTTCATTGCGCCTGCATGCACAAACGCTTCCAGTATTGATTTGTAAGCATCCTGTAATTCAATATATTTTCCAATTAGCCCGATGGTAACCCGGCTCTTTGGGTGATTCAATTTATCCAGGAACCCACGCCATTTGCTCAATTCAGGAGCGGAATATCCATTGATACGAAGTTTTTTCAGAACAATGAGGTCAAGGCCTTCCTGCAGCATTTTCAACGGCACTTCATATATTGTACCTGCATCAATTGCTTCAATCACCGCATTGGGTTTTACATTACAAAACAATGCAATTTTGCGTTTAAGCTCATCCGATAGCGGATGTTCAGTTCTGCAAACGATCACGTTAGGATGCACGCCTTCCTGGCTTAACAAACGAACGCTGTGTTGAGTTGGTTTAGTCTTTAATTCCTTTGCAGCCTTCAAATAGGGGATCAATGTTAAATGCACTACCATACAGTCTTCTTCCGGCATTTCCCATTGCAGCTGGCGTACTGCTTCCACAAAGGGAAGACTTTCAATATCACCCACTGTTCCCCCCAATTCTGTAATTATAATATCATAATTGCCACTCTCCCCCAGCAACATCATACGGCGTTTGATCTCATCCGTTATGTGCGGAATTACCTGAACCGTTTTACCGAGGTATTCGCCTTCACGTTCTTTATTAATAACGGTTTGATAAATGCGACCGGTTGTTACGTTGTTTGCCTGGGAAGTTGGAATATTTAAAAAACGCTCGTAGTGGCCAAGATCAAGATCCGTTTCGGCGCCGTCATCTGTCACATAACATTCCCCATGTTCATACGGATTTAGTGTACCGGGGTCCACATTTATATACGGGTCAAATTTTTGTATGGTCACTTTTAACCCCCTGCTCTGGAGTAATTTTGCCAACGATGCAGCAATAATACCCTTTCCTAAAGAAGAAGTAACCCCGCCGGTTACAAAAATAAACTTGGCCATTTTTGTATAAATTAATCAATTTAAAATCAAAGATAAAATGCTGCCTGGTAATGTAACCACTCATTTAACCTAACTGGTACATTGCCCACACGTTGTCGGGATGTAAAAAACTGTAATAGATGTCTGTTTGTGATACTAACTAAATGACCGGAGGAAAGAAATTGAAACATCCTAGAGGTCATGCAAAGATAACAGGAATATTTGGGAGGAGGAAACTTACCGGGTAAATTTTTCTAAAAAAAAGTGCGCCATCAAAAAACGGCTCCTTTTCCGGGGAAGGTGAGCATTAATGCGATACCAACAAGAATCTGGTATAATCATTATGTTTAATTTTAACCAAACAAAACCTACATATTATCTTTTTACAACATCGCCGGAGCATGCATTTTGCGAAGAGATAGGTGCACGCAAAAATCAGGATTTTGCAAAACTTTTCAAAAAAAGAACATAGCAGGCGCTGTTAACCTTTCACAATTTTATTATAGCTGGCAGCAATCCCTTTTATGAGGGAAGAGCTAAAACCCTGGTGCTCCATCTCGTTTAAACCTGCAATGGTACAGCCTTTAGGAGTTGTCACTTTGTCAATCTCCTGCTCCGGGTGCGTTCCTTTTTCCAATAATAGTTCAGCGGCGCCTTTAACAGTTTGTGCAGCAATCAGGCTGGCAGTAGCTGCATCAAAACCTATTTCTATACCACCCTGGATATTTGCACGGATATACCGCATGGCATAAGCTGTTCCACAGGCTCCCAAAACGGTAGCAGCATCCATTAATTTTTCGTCGATAACTGCTACCCGGCCAAGTGTGCTGAATAATTTCTTCACAAATGCAAGTTGTGCGGCAGCTGCATTCGTAAAACTTATACAGGTCATGCTTTGCTGGATTGCAATCGCGGTATTAGGCATCGCTCTAAAAACCGGCAGTTTTTTTTGAATGTGTTCCTGGATATCTTTTATCAAAACTCCTGTTACAACAGATACTAAAATGTGTTTTGCTGATAACAGTTTTTGAAACCCCGTTAACACTTCGCTGACCTGGTAGGGTTTTACAGCAAGAATAACGATACCAGATTTAGAAACAGCATACTGATTGTCTGTGGTAACGTTTACTCCACGTAATTGGAGAGCATTCAATGTGGCGATATTTCTCTTAGTTATGATAATATCGGCGGCTTTGCAAAATCCACTATTCAGTAATCCTTCAGCAATAGCAGTTCCTAAATTCCCGCCCCCTATTATAGCTATTTTTCTCATGATTTTTTATACAAAAGATTATTATGTTTTTACGGGTAAGTTTGATTTTGGAGAATATTTACCGGTTTATCAATACTTGTGGCAAGTTTGACCCTCAATAAAAACTTTTTGGAGTGAGATAGTTTTTAACATAATCGCCCACTCCTTCTTCCAGCGGGTAAAATCCTGTTACATAGCCCGCTGCTGCCAGTTTATCCATGCCTGCTTCTGTAAAATATTGGTAGGTTTCTCTGATATCCAACGGCATATCGATAAATTCAATATTGGGTTTTAAGTCCATAGCATTGAATGTCGCCGTTACCAGGTCTGTAAATGTCCGTGCCTTACCAGTTCCAAGATTATAAATGGCTGAAGGGATTTTTTCGCTGTTTGCCAGCAGCCAGGAACATACTTTCAGAACATCTTTTACATAAATAAAAT
>JACMPR010000337.1 GCA_014377385.1 Ferruginibacter sp.
CTCTTCCGTCGGGCTGAGGTAATTATAAAAATTTTTAAAACTCTTTGACAACGACATTAGAAGCCCTGATGGTCAGATTGTCGAACCCGGTCATATTAAATTCCGCCTTCGACAAACTCAGTCTGACCGTAACAAACTTTGAAAATCATTTAGTTAAATTATGTGCCATTAGCGGCCAGACAAAACCGGGTTAAAAAAGCTATTTTTTTTGTTGTTTTCACCGAGAAAACATTTACTACCAGGTTTAATTTTACTGTTAGGCTGAGCTTGTCGTAATTGTCAGGCTGTGCTTGTCGAAGCCGGATTAAATTAGAACATATATGCGTGATTACTTTGTTTATATTCTTAAATGCAATGATGGCAGTTACTACACGGGTGTTACAAATAATTTGGAAAGGCGTTTAGCAGAACACAATTCTGGAGGTGCGCTCACTTCATATACTTTTAATAGAAGGCCGCTTACATTGGTATTTAGTCAGCAGTGCAATGATATTAAACAAGCTATTTCTTTAGAAAAACAACTAAAGGGATGGAGCCGCAAAAAGAAAGAAGCTTTTATTAATGGAGAATGAGAGAAATTAAAATTACTTTCAAAAAATTATACTGATTTGCAGGTTAGTTGTTCTAAGCCGTCTTCGACAAGCTCAGACTGACAATACGGGTAAATTACTAAACTCATCTTCTAACCCGTCTTCGACAAGCTCAGACTGACAATAACGTTAACCCGCCTTCTCCCCAAAATACGGTACTTCATCATGACCCACATTTTGCTTCTCTTGCCAGTAACCTAACGTTACAAAATGCCCATCCGGTGTTTTTAATAGTCGCCCAAAAATAGCATTCACGGGGTTAAAAGTATAATCTGTTACACCAATAGTAAAGGTTTTAGGCAATGCAACTACCGGCATCGGAGGTGGTGGGTGTGGCTGGGTTTCCTCTTCTGCAACCGGCTTTGGTGCCGGCAGGGCAGCTGCTTTGGGCGCAGGAGTTGGAACAGCAATCACCGTAAATTTGTTGAACTCTAAAAGTGATTTTAAGAATTGTACCCGCACCGGCGATACATTTCTTTCAACGATTCCACATTTTACGCCATCAAGTTCTTCAAATTCGTGATTTTTATTTATAGCCAAGGCGAAAGAGTTTTTACATTATGAATTTAGTGCAACACGATACCATTAAAATCTTCAGCATATTTTAGACTTACTCATAAAACTTAATACACTGCTCTTAAACAGATAATGATTGAATGTACGCATATATCCAGCTCAACAATCCTACCAATACAATCCCTGCTCCGCAAATGATCAACCCTAATTTTGTTGAAGGGTGAATCTGTATTTTTTGAATGGGTGCAGCATTTTTTTCCATGAACATGGCCCTTATAATGATCAAATAATAATACAACGAAACAATAAGATTCAGTGCAACAAAAATAACAAATCCATAATTTGCTTTGGAAGCACCTGCTGTAATCAAAAATAATTTACCAAAGAAACCGGCGGTTGGCGGTATGCCTGCCAGTGAGAATAAGGCCAACGCCATTACCCAGCTTAGAAATGGATTTGCTTTGTAAAGACCTTTGTAATCATCAATCTGTTCTTTACCGGCTTGAGATGACATTACTCCTGCTACTCCGAATGCAGCGAGGTTTGAAAATATATAGATCAATACAAAATAAACAACTGAAGCAACGCCCTGCTGGGCATTGCTGCTGATTCCAACCAGAATAAAACCTACCTGTGCAATGGATGAAAAAGCCAGGAAACGTTTGATGTTCTGTTGCCTCAATGCAAACAGGTTGCCGATGATCATGGTTGCAATGGATAATAATATCAATAAATTGTACCAGACCGAATGCATCGGCTGAAATACTTTATACAGCGCCGTGATAAAGATAAATGCAACAGAACCTTTTGAAACAACAGATAAAAAAGCAGCCACTGCAACTGGTGAACCTTGATATACATCGGCCGTCCAAAGATGAAAAGGAACAATAGATAATTTAAAAGCGAAGCCGGTAAATAAAAACACCAGTGCCAGTACCTGTAATGGGCTTCCATCCAGCATAAACGGAATAGCTGCAAAACTGATGGTGCCAGTTGATCCATACAAAAAAGAAATTCCAAATAGTAAAATACCCGAGGAGAATGCTGAGGAAAGGATCATTTTCATGGACGCTTCGGAAGATATTTTTTTATTGAGGTCAAAATTCACCATGGCTGCAACTGGTATGGTTGCGAGTTCGAATGATAGATAAAACATTAAAAGATTTCTACTTGAGATCATGAGAAACATGCCCAGTAGTGCAGATAACATTAGTATAAAAAACTCCGGCATGTGATCGTGTTTTTGTAACCACTCCCCAAATAATAATGAAACAAGATAAACTGCCAGATTTAAAATATTTTTTTGAAAAGCAATCAGAGCACTTGTATAAAACATATCCCCAAATAAGCTACCTTCCCGGTTAAAGAAAAAACCTGCAATAAAATTGGCCAGCAATAAGAGCTGGACCAGCATCAACAGGCTATCATTTTTCATGCCTTTACCTATCCTGATAAACAGGAGAAGAAAGATGATAATCGTGATCAGCAACTCCGCTTTCATTAATGTAAACAATTCATTCATTCAGTTCGTTTTATTTTACTGCTGAAATTTTTTGCATAATAATTTCAGTTGCAGGCCTTATTAAATCATTTAACCAGGTTGGGGCAATGCCAATTGCAAGTATACCGGTAACTAATATAACA
>JACMPR010000338.1 GCA_014377385.1 Ferruginibacter sp.
ATATGATCCTACATGACAGGAGGCGTTTGGACGGAAGGGGAACAGAAGACGTTCGTCAATTGGAAATGGAAATCAGTCCGCTACCAACTCCACATGGTTCAGCGTTATTTACAAGAGGTGAAACCCAATCACTTACAACGGTTACTTTAGGAACTCCCTTAGATGAATTATTGGTGGAAAGTGCACACAAATCAGATTACACCAAATTTATTCTGCATTATAATTTCCCTCCATTTTCTACGGGTGAGGTAAAAATGATGCGTGGTGTTGGCCGCCGCGAGGTTGGTCATGGTAACCTGGCAATGCGTTCTATGAAAAAGATGATGCCGGGATCAGAATATCCTTACACCGTCAGAATAGTGAGTGATATTTTGGAAAGCAATGGCTCATCTTCTATGGCTACCGTTTGTGCAGGTTCGCTTGCATTGATGGACGCGGGTGTTCCCATACCTAAGCACGTAAGTGGTGTTGCAATGGGCCTGATCAGTAAAGGCGATAAATTTGCAGTACTCACAGATATACTGGGAGATGAGGATCATCTGGGAGACATGGACTTTAAAGTTACCGGTACCCGTGATGGAATTTGTGGTGTGCAAATGGATATTAAAGTAGATGGTTTAAGCATGGATGTGATGCGCCAGGCACTTGCCCAGGCTAAAAAAGGCCGACTGCATATCCTTGATGCAATGTATGCGTGTACACCTGCTGCCAGGGCAGAAGTGAAGCCACATGCTCCGAGGATGGTAAAACTAATTATTGATAAAGAATACATCGGCGCTGTAATTGGACCGGGTGGTAAGGTTATACAGGAAATACAGCGTGAAACTGGCGCTACTATTAATATTGAGGAAGTGGATAATCACGGGGAAGTAAGTATATTCTCTAAAGAAAAAACCAGTCTCGATCGGGCGGTGGCGTGGGTTAATGGTTTGGTGGCTGTGCCGGTGGTAGGAGATACCTACGAAGGCACTGTGAAGAGCATCAAAGAATTCGGTGCTTTTGTAGAATTTCTTCCCAAAAAAGAAGGCCTGTTGCACATCAGCGAAATCAGCTGGAAGAGGCTTGAAACAATGGACGGTATTTTCAAGGAAGGGGATAAGGTGAAAGTAAAATTACTTGAAGTGGACCCTCGCACCGGCAAATTTAAGCTTAGCCGCAAAGTGTTGATGCCAAAACCGGAGGCACCTCAAAAGCCGCAGGAAGCAAAATAGTATTTCTCAACAAATAAATAAGCTGCAGGTTAATTCGTTAATACTGCAGCTTTTTCTATTATGGATCACTACCAGTTTATTTTTAATTCAATCAATAAAGAAAGTAAAGAGCAATTGATTGCTCTGCTGGATAATATAGGTTTTGAAGGTTTTGAAGAAGGCGAAGAAATGCTTACCGCTTTCGTAGCCATTGATAAATTCGACGAAATTGAATTTGGAAATATTATTGCAACTAATTCGGTATCATATTCAAAATCAATTATTAAAGAAACTAATTGGAACAAAGAATGGGAGGCAGGATTCGAACCGGTGACCATTTATCATCCTGTTTCAGGTATTCCTTTTGTTGCCGTAAGAGCGAATTTTCACCTGGCAGTACCAGGTGTTTTACATGACCTGGTTATCACGCCTAAAATGAGTTTTGGAACGGGGCACCATGCTACAACTTACTTAATGATCCGGGAAATGAGCCTGCTTGATTGTAAAAATAAAACGGTGATAGATTTCGGGACAGGTACCGGCGTATTAGCGATATTGGCTGAAAAACTGGGAGCATCAAAAGTAATCGGTATTGATATTGACGATTGGAGCATTGACAACGCAAAGGAAAACACAGCAGCAAATGGCTGCGTAAAAATTGACATTTTAAAAGGAGAAACAATTACTGCTGGTATCAACGGAGATTTAATCCTCGCAAACATTAATCTGAACATTATCATTGGCAGCCTTGAAGTGATAAGGAATGCATGCAACATCGATGCTGTAATACTTTTTAGCGGCATTATGTTGCAGGATAGGGATCATATCCTTTCTGTTTTAGCCGAAAATCAATTCCATATCAATAAGGTTGTGACAAAGGATAACTGGCTTGCTATTAGCACAAATCTTTAATAAACCATTTGTCCACAATATTAATTTATGGTTAAGTCAGGCATTTTTTTTGTATTTTTGCCCCAAATCAATAACTAAAAAACACCGATGAAAGAATTGATTCTTATCATTATTGCTTACTTATTGGGTTCAATTCCTACGGCGCTTATAATCAGCAAAAGATTTTTTGGGGTGGATATACGCGATTACGGTAGTGGGAACATGGGAGCCACCAACACTTTCAGGGTGTTGGGCTCCAAGTATGGTACGGTCGTAATGATTTGTGATATCCTGAAAGGTATGGCTGCGGTTGGACTTTTCTATTTTCTTCCTTACTATTTACACAACGAAGTAGACAGAACCAATTTTATGATTGGGCTTGGATTGGCAGCAGTGCTGGGCCATGTATTTCCGGTGTTCGCAGGTTTTAAAGGTGGTAAAGGAGTTGCCACGTTGTTTGGAATGATACTCGCCGTTCAGCCGGTTGTTGCTATAAGTTGTGTTGGAGTATTCGTTCTTGTATTATATCTTACGAGGTATGTTTCGTTAAGTTCTGTATTGGGAGCGATCATGTTGCCAATTTCTGTTTTATGGATTTGGAATGAACACGAGATCATGTACCGTGTATTTGCGCTCCTGGTTGCCTTCCTGGTGGTGCTTACACATCAAAAAAATATTGGCCGGATATTAAGAGGTGTTGAAAGCCGTATTCCCATTTTTAAATATCGCGATAGGCGCAAGTCACGCAGGCGCATGGATTAATATAATCCTTTTACTCACCTCTCTCACTTTTGTATCCTTTCTTCAATATGGTGATACGGCCTCATCCATCTCCAAGATGGTCATAAATATCTTTAACCGTTTTTCAAACTGCATTCCTGGTTCAACCAACTTCCTGCAAATTTATTCTTAGGTGATTTTTAAAATTGGTATAGCAATTGTTTAGTGCATGTTGTAATAAAAAACATAAGATGAAAAAATTATTCTCTGTAATCGTCGTAACAGCTGCAATCGCAGGCTGTACCACCAACGCCGTTACCGGTCGCAAGCAATTATCGCTCTTTCCCGAATCAGCACTTCAAACAGAGGCCGTATCACAATACCAATCCTTTCTGAGTCAAAGCAAAGTGGTTGCATCTACAGCAAGCAAAGATGCAGAAATGGTAAAGCGTGTGGGGTCAAGAATTGCAAATGCCATTACAACCTATTATAAAAAAAATCCAACGCTTAGTTCTGAATTAAAGGATTATAAGTGGGAATTTAATCTCGTTGATAATAAAGAAGTAAATGCATGGTGCATGCCTGGTGGAAAAGTGGTTGTTTATACAGGCTTGTTGCCCATTACACAAAACGAGGCAGCGTTGTCAATTGTACTTGGTCATGAAATAACCCATGCAGTAGCGCATCACGGAAATGAACGCATGAGCCAGGGTGCTTTGGCCCAGGGACTCCAGGTTGCGGGAGATATTTTTACCCAGAATAAATCTCAGGCAAACGCTTTATTTAATAGTGTATTTGCACCAACGGCCCAGATTGCGGTCTTATTACCAAATTCCAGGAACCAGGAATATGAGGCAGATCATTATGGTTTAATTTTCTCGGCCATGGCGGGATATAACCCACGAGAGGCAATCTCCTTCTGGCAAAGAATGGCTGCCGCTGGTGGAGGTAACAAACCCCCGGAATTCCTGGCAACCCACCCGTCAGATCAAAATAGGATAGCAAAATTAGAGAGCTATATGAATGAAGCTTTAAGTTATTACAGGCCTGTAAATAAATAGTAATCAATTTATTATAAAAAAACGCTGCCAACTGG
>JACMPR010000339.1 GCA_014377385.1 Ferruginibacter sp.
CTACCGAAAAGGAAAAAATCAATATCAACAAAATGCTATGGTAAATTTCTTCATGCAAAGCGCTTTATTTATTAAATTATTTATTAGAAATAAGAGAACAATTTGAACAAAAGCAACCATTGCGGATGGGTGATCGTATAAAGTTATGAACGGAATGATAATTGATAATTATTAGTGAGGCATTGGCTGAGAGTCCGGGACTTGTCAGTTCAGTAGCTGAGCACTGTCGGGAAATTTTAATTGCCAATTCAGCATATTTTATTACCAAACCACTTTTTTATTTAACGCAGAAATAGTTTAAATTCAAGTCCAAATTATAGTTTATGTCAAACTTCTACAGTCTACTCAAAAAAGCTTACAGCCTGTTAACAGTGCTGCTTCTGCCAATGCTAATGCTGGCACAACCTCCGGCAATTAGCTATCTGACAGAATTTTCAGGATTGAGTTCCCCTGTTGACATTGTAAATGCAGGAGATGGCAGCAACCGGCTTTTTGTTGTGGAACAGGGAGGCACGATCCGGGTTAGAAATGGGGCAACGGTAACTCAATTTGCAAATTTTGGCAGCACGGGAGCAAACATTATTACTTCGGGTGGAGAGCGTGGTTTGTTGAGTATGGCTTTTCATCCAGGTTACAATGGCATCACAAACCGGTATTTTTTTATTTATTATACTGATCTCGGCGGAAATATTGCAGTGAGCCGATGCCAGACAACTGCCGGAAATATTAACACGGCAGACCTTAGTACTATTGTAAATTTTATTACCATACCTCACCCCGGCCAGTCAAATCATAATGGCGGAAAACTGAATTTCGGTTTGGATGGTTACCTTTATTTTGCAACGGGAGATGGCGGTGGTGGAAACGACATTCCCAATAATGCCCAAACAGGAACAGTGCTTCTGGGCAAAATGCTTCGCCTCGATATCGACAATACAAGTGTTACTTACGGCAATTATTCTGTGCCCGCAGACAACCCTTATCTATCAGACCCGGGTATTGATGACAGGATCTGGGCGCTTGGACTTCGCAACCCGTTCCGCTGGAGTTTTGACAGCTTTAATGGAAATATGTGGATTGGAGATGTTGGGCAAGGCGCATTTGAAGAAATCAATTTCAGGGCCGCTGGAAGTACCGGCCATGTAAATTATGGCTGGCGCTGTTTTGAAGGGTATGAATCCACTCCCGGTGTTGCCGACTGTACCCCGGTTGATTACGTAAAACCGGTGTATGACTATCCAAACCCCGCTTCAAGCTCTTCTGCTGTAACAGGGGGATATGTTTACCGGGGCACCGAATTTCCAAATTTACGGGGCTATTACCTTGCATCTGATGTTTATTCCGGTGAAACATTTATATTATGGCCAAATGGAAGTGGTGGCTTTGATTCGTCGGTACAGACGTCATCCGTTTCTTTTATCGTTGCCTTCGGTGAAGGCGAAGATGGTACCTTATATGCACTCTCACAGGGCACCAGCACTGTTTATAAGGTTGTAGGAATAGGCGGTATTGTTCTTCCGGTGTCACTTACAGGATTTTCAGGAATAGCTAACAGTGGATACAATGAACTCAAATGGAAAACTGCATCAGAACAAAATACCACAAGGTTTAACATTGAATTTAGTAAGGGCGGGTCGTTATATGCCAGGTCGGGAACCGTTGCGGCAACCCGAAGTGTAACCGGAAGTAGTTACCAATTCCGGCATTACATTGATAACAGAGACGATGTATTGTACCGACTGGCAATAGAAGACGATAATGGAGCAGTAACCTACTCGCAGACCATAAAAATTTCCGGCACCCGCAGAAATAACATACGGATATACCCTACCGTTATTACTAACAATTTGCTCAACGTAGAACTGAATGGCAGAAAACCAAAAAGTATAACAATCATTAATACAAATGGCATGGTCGTATTTAAGACAGATATCAGTAATGCTTTCGAGCCCCTGAAAATCAATCTTCCTCCACTCGCAAAAGGAATTTATATTGTTGAATTGAATGCCGACGGAATGCTTCAGCGGGAAAAAATTGTTGTACAATAATTTAGATTAATTATACCTGCCAATGCAGTAAGAACCAGCGAAAGCTGGTTTTTCTTTGCTATTTATTTTATCCTGATGGTACTTGCTGCTAACAATAACTGCCAGAACCATTAAAAGTACTTTCTTGAAAAAATATCAAAACAAATTTCCAATCATCTTATGTACATGACCAGGGTTTGCCATGGGCATTTTAGATTCAACCGAACAGGACTATAAAAAAGTAGGGCAAATGTCCTTCATAAAATGGTTTTACCATTTTATGTTAAAATAGTAATAGTCATTAATGCATATTTTTTTATTATCTCTATAGATATTATTTTCACCGGATGCCGGTAACTAATGAGCACATTAAGCAATTATTGAAGTGCATTGATCTCGAAGAAAAAGAACAGGTAAAAAAATACAGGCTTGATCAGCAGCACACCTTAAAGTCATTGAAGGCTGTAGGAGTGGCGTTGCACCCCATCTGCGTCACCCGAAAAAATTTTGGTTATGCAGATTATCCGGAGATAAGCTTCCGGTTAAATTTTCCTGCTGAAACAACGCTCTTCAGGGATGGCGCAGCGATAGAATGTTTTATTACCGGGGAAGAACCGGTTAAGGGAATACTAATTAATCTTGAAGGAAAGACTGGCGGATTCAGGCTGTTTGCGCCTGATTTCCCCGATTGGATAGAGGATGAAGGAGTTGGCATTAAACTGGCACCCGACCAGCACACCACAACCGTAATGAGAACAGGGCTGAATGAAATTGAAAATAACAGGAAATTGGTTGGGTTATTTGAACAACTTCATGGCACTGCTGTGAAAGCAGCAGAATTTTTAAACGAAGCGACAGCTATCATAACGTTTAACAACAAGCGGTTGAATGAAAGCCAGCAGCAGGCTGTGAAAGCTGTCGTACGAAATAATGATATGGTAATTATTCACGGGCCGCCGGGCACAGGTAAAACTACCACACTCATTGAAGCAATTATTCAACTCGTAAGAGCTGGCGAAAAAGTATTGGTGGCTGCCCCCAGTAATACAGCTGTAGATAACATTGCCTTGGGATTGATCAACCAGGCGGTTAATGTTTTGAGGGTTGGCAACAGCACTAAAGTAAATGAAGCTGTGTATATGCATACTCCCGAAGGCCGGCTGGCCAATGGCAAGCAGCAAAAAGAAATAAAACAATTGAAAATCCGGGCAGAAGAATTCCGGAAGATGGCACTGAAATACAAAAGAAGTTTTGGCAAATCTGAACGGGAACAACGGAATCTTTTATTTAAGGAAGTAAAAAATATACGGACCGAAATAAAGAAATTACAAGCTTACAACGAGGAAAAATTATATGCAGAGACAGCGGTGATCCTCGGTACACCGATAGGGTTGTATGATGCGAGGATCAATAAACTTACTTTTCATACCCTGCTGATTGATGAAGCCGGACAATGTATGGAACCCCTGGCATGGTGCATTTTTCCATTGGCAGAAAAATATGTTTTGGCCGGCGATCATTTGCAGCTACCCCCTACCGTTCTAAGCCAGGAAGCGCTTCGTCTGGGTTTAAATAAATCGATATTGGAGGTAAGTATTTCAACGGTGAGGCAATCTTTCCTGCTTGATACCCAATACCGCATGCGGGAGGCAATTGCTGCCTTTTCCGGTGAATATTTTTATAAAGGTTTATTAAAAACCGCTGCACACCTTGCCAATACGGGCGTACACATTTCATTTATTGATACAGCCGGATCCGGATTCAATGAAGCACATGGGAGTGATGGAATGAGTTTACAAAATGAAGGAGAATTAAGGATTGTACAGCTATTGATAGAAAGCGAATCACTTGATCCGCTAAAAACTGGCTTCATTTCTCCTTATGCCGGACAAGTAGCGGCAGCCAGGGAGATTTTATCAAAGCAAATGCGCATCTCTACAATTGATAGTTTCCAGGGACAGGAAAAAGAAATCATCCTGCTCTCCCTGGTAAGAAGCAATGATGAAAATGATATTGGATTTCTAAAAGACTACCGCCGCATGAATGTGGCAATAACCAGGGCAAAAGAACAATTATTTATCATTGCGGACAGTGCCACAATTGGCGCAGACCCATTCTACAACGCAATCCTGACCCACATCGAAAGAAACGGCAGTTACAGAAGTGTGTGGGAGTTTGAGTTGTAAAGAAAGTTAAGAAGGTTTTAGAGTTGAAATGCGGAGTCCGGAAGGCGCTCCTTTTCTGTTTTCATTTTTTGGCATTAACCAGTTAGTGGGAGCATTTCTCCATTATTGAAAAAACACTTATGACAAACTAAATATGGCAAAGAGGAATAAATTGGTTAGCTTTCTATCAATATAATTCAGTAACATTGTTTCTGTAGATTAAAAGCTCTGCCGTGCCCGGATCAATTATTACTGATATCTACTACACCTATCAATTAAAAGAATAAAACGATCAATTATGTTTAACCAGACCTGGAAAAAATACCTTCCTGTTATAACAATACTTGTCAAACGTTCTGTAAATGGCGATCAAACCATGACACTCAACCATACAGATTTTGAAAGAGCATCGGGAGGACGAAAAATGAAATGGAGTTTTTCTTCGCTATTTTTAGTAAATGGTCGACTTCAGAATAACGGTACTAAACATTCCGCACTGGCAACTGAGATGGTAACAGAACTGCAGGCAGACGAGCAGATTAGCAAATTGATGAAGGACCAGGAACTGGAATTTTCGATGTCGAATGATTTTAAACTACTCATTAAAAACGCCGCTGCCAGGGATACAAGCGTTACGGAGGACACATCCCAAACCAATCCTTTGGAGGAAACAGCCGCTGCAGATGATGAAACCGTTCCTGAAGAGGAAGAAGTTACCGAAACGTCGAAAGCAGAAGACAATCAATAATGAGGTTAATATCTTTCCGGGTGCCGGTCAGAGGTTAAACTGAAACACATCAAGGATAATGCTACCAATCCAGCAAAGGGAGCGCATTATTTTTTGTGGCCATCTTACCATGGAGTTTTATTTTCCCATAATGATCTTGCGCTATTAACCCAGGTGATTGCATGTTTGAAATTACCTTGGTAATTGATTGTGACACACTTCAACCTTTGCTACACTTCAAAGTTCGTGCAACCAACATGCACCTTTTCACCTTCCGTCAAACATTTCGCTCAGCATTGCATATAACCGGGGATGTTTTTCTTCCAGCAACGCCGGTCTTTCAAAAAAATATTCAGCTACCACTGCAAAAAATTCAGCTTTGTTCATAGTTGCATAAGGACTTATATCCGATTTATTTTTAGCGATCTGCTGCATTTGTTCGTGAATCATATTGATCCATGGTATCACGTATAGTTTGTCCAGCAATACCCCGGGAATGCCATCCATATCCCCGTCCGACTTATCTATCAGGTGTATAAATTCATGAATAGCGGTATTACTCTTATCCGTTTGATTTTTAAAACCCTGTTGAAGCGCATGTTTTGACAATAACATTTTTCCTTCAAAAGACCCTGCACCTACCATACCAAGTATGTCCCTGTTTGTATTGCCGCTGCTTTCAAAATTCATATTGATCGCGTCAGAATACACTAAAACTTCCCGGAGATTTTGGTACTTCCACTGTTTAAAATAAAAGATAGGAATAACTGCAGCTGATGCTATCAGCAGCTTATCGGTATCTGCCACAGTTGTATCGATACCGGTAACTGTTACGTGCAGAAGAAAATCTTTAACATCTGTCTCAAACTGGTCTTTTTCTTCCGCATCCAGTCTCTTGTAAAACAACACATTTTCTTCCAGGAAATCAACGCTAACAGTTATTGATTGCTGCAAGGTTTTGTCTCTTTTATTGGTAGTCGAAAAAAACCACAACGCAAAAAACGCAATAGAGATCAGCATTATAAATGGAATCATTGAAATTATTTTATTTTTTTCAGGTGAAGCAAACATACGCTATTCGTTTTTTTATTTGCAGTCTTAGGCGTGGATATTAATTTAAAAAATTGTTTCGTCTGTTTATTTAGAACACCCTCCGTTTGTTGCAATAATCTGTCTGCGATCGCATGAGCGGAAGCATAGCATCCCGATAAAAATTTAATAGATATAAGCTAATTTAGCTTTACAAGGTTTAAAGAAGGTTAGCAACAAATAATATTTTAATACTTTATTTATTGACCTTAATTATAAAAAATGAAATTGTGGCTCCGTTTAAAGGCGTATCATTTTGACAACATTATACCGGCCAATCTATGGACGCATCTTAGCAAGGCATTTGGCCGAACAAATACCTCCAACAAGCTTTTGCATCAAAAATTGCCCTAAAAAGCTTCAAAAAAAATGGCTTTGCGCCGAAGACTGTTTCTGAATACAAAGAATTTATTTACCCCAATATCGTAAGTGAATTTAATGTAACGCCCTCAAAAATAATTGATGTGATATGTCACTAACATTTACTTTTTAGTAAGGCCTGCCGTTAATTTCGCGAGACTGTTACAGAATACACATTCAATCATAGCCCGAAACGGGTGCCGGCTGATGATCAAACAAATCAATTTAGCCCAGCAATACCTGCATACGCAGAATTGCATTTAATTAAAATTGGGCGTAGCCGCACCCGGTAAAATTTGGAGGGATACAAAATTTGATAAAGAAGGGTTCCAGGAAAATAAACTCCTGAAAAAAAATACTGCAAAAACTTTCCCCGCTGGTGCGGGCAACAGTTATTCTGTTAACACTCCCCTGGTTGATTATTTTGAAAATAGCGGTGCTGCGGAGTTCCCGGAATTCACGGATTTTGATCCAGGTCATTATAGTAAAGCCGGTGCAACTGACGATTGGTCAGATGCAGGCATCAGTCCGGTCGGCCCCTCTTCAGAAGACGGTGGAAGCAGCTGCAGCAGTAGTTATAGCGGTAGTGGTGGCGATTAAGCAAAGATCCAACAATTCCGGGGCTAACCCCACCAGCTCTGTAAATACCGTCATCATTACATTCCGTGCATCACCTCAGCAACAGCACATTTAGTTTTTTCGAGATCGTCTTTCCTTTAAAATCTACAGCATTGGCGATAACTACATAATTACCCGGATCTGTCCCTTTGCCTTTATATGATCCATCCCAGCCTCGTAAATAATTTTTCGTTGAAAACATGCAAACACCCACCCGGTTGTAAACTGAAAAAGAATGAAAGGTCTTGATCCCAACCGGGAAAACATACAGCACATCATTGGTGCCATCTGCATTGGGCGTAAAGGCTGTAGGAATATAAAGTTCAGGTCCCTTATACCTTTTTATGAAAATCTTACTCCGACTGTCGCAACCATACACCGACACCGAATTTAATTCATACAACTGATCCCTGTCCAGTATCGCTACCGGGTTGGAGATCTGTGAATTATTTAAACCTATGGACGGGCTCCAGTTATATTGATCATCTTGTCCAACACCTGCATTTAGTTGAACCGCCTGGTTCATGGCAACAATGGTATCATGGCCTGCAAATGCGTGATTTTTATAAATTGAAAAAGGCCTGTGAATCGTATCACTACAGCCTTGTGCAGACTTCCCTATCAAGGTCAGTGGATAATATCCTTCTTTTGTAAAAGTTGTAGTTATGCTTTGTGTACCCTGGTACTGCCTGTCACCAAATTCCCAATACCAGTTGACTACAGCACTTGCGCCTGTGCTTGTTCCCGCATATTGAATAACGCGATTTATACATGAATCACTGATGCGAAGGTTGATGTGCGGCTTTTCGAAAATGATAAAGGTACTGTCGACGGCAATGCCCTTGCAGCCAATATTAGTTTCACTGCTGAACCGAACATGATGCATACCCGCAGTTAAAAGCAGGGAAGGATCCTGATTGACACTGCTGAGCGTATTGTCAAAAAGCCAGTTCCATTTATTTATTATGTCAGGCAAAGCATTGACAGGCAAACCTGAGAGATCACTAAAGTGCACGATTGCATTACTGCAGGGTGGATCATATTTTAAGTTTACTATCGGCCTGTAATGTATTGGAATCGTAACCTCGCTGGTACTTGAAATGCATCCTTCGGTTGTTTTTACCACCAATTTTACATGTAACGGCCCTGCGTTTGCAAGGAATGGAAGCGGATTTTGAAGGCTTACATTTGTGGTACCGATTGTCCAGTTCCATTGATTAATAATTCCAGAATTCCCCGGTACACTGGAATTTTCTGTTAACGCAATAGATGTTTGCTGCTCGCAAATGTTCAGCGGATAGACGATTTGAGTTACCGGTTTTGCAACTACGTTAACAGGAAGCATTGTTTGTGCAAAACAGGCAGCTGTATTGGATACTTTCAGTGTTACATTAAAAGTGCCATAATTGGTATAGGTGTGGGTTGGGTTTTGTAATGCAGAAGTGCTGGCATCATTAAAATCCCATTGGTAAACACTGCCGGCAACGGTGTTCGTGGCAGCATTGGTAAAAATAAAATTATTAGTATTCTGGCATTGCCGGTCGTTATTAATACCAAAAGATGTGAGTACGGGAGTGGGTGTAACAATTACTTTTATTTCTTTCAAATCACTTTCGCAACCAAAAAGTTTTTTTTGTGAGACATAATAATTAAATGTACCCGCGCTAGCTGTGGAAGGTATGGGAGCATCGGGAGAACCTACGCCACCGGATGCGACGGTGTACCAAATAAGCGCATTGGGATTGTTTGGGGTTGCTGTTAAAATTGGCGGAGACTGAAATTGGCAAACGTCGTAATTTGTTTGCGCCACCGGGGTATCCGGCACCGGTAGTTGTGTCACTAACGCATCGGCTGTATCCCTGCAGCCAAAGCCTGGATACGGTACCATGTCCACATGAAAAATAGTATTTGGCGGCGGAGCAGGGGTTATTGTTACATTTTGTTGATTCCCTAACACAACAGAATAGTTATCATTGTACCAGGTATAGGTTTGAAATCCATACGGGCCGTTTAATGAAACCGCGTTGGTATTGCCGCACAATGCTGCAACGGATATCACACCACCGCAACCCGTCGCAACATCCACATAAGCATAGCCAAAATGAGCCCCAAGCGTACAATCTGCGGTCTTAAATTCGAGTCTCACCTGCCTTCCGGCCAAACCAGAGAAATCGATGGAAGCCGGGGTCCAGTTTTTGTATAAAACATTCGGATTCAGTATTGATTGCTGAAAACCGGGAATAGAAGCAGTAGAAATATAGTTGTATGATGCACAGTTAATCAAGGCACCGGTTACTACATCGTAAGCTGTTACAAAAAAACGGGGTTGTTCAGAAGCATCGTGCCCCGGATCTTCGAATACTACTGCATAAAAATAAGTAAGACTGAAAGTATCTTCAAAAACTGGTATTTGAAACGTATATGACAATCCTTCTGCCTCCATACCAACATTGTCGTTTCCCAGTTTTACAGAAAAATTTCCGCCATAAGGACATAAAGTGGGAAAACCCCCGTAAGGATCGTTTGTTGGGGGATTAGAGCCCAAAATTAATTCATGCCTGGACGATGTTGGCGGGGATGCCGCGAGCGTTATAGAGTTTTGCCCCATAGAACTGGCAGTTGTGCCGGTAAAACAAGCCCAGTTGGAAAAGTTCCCGCCTTCAAAATCTATATTTGGAGGGCAGCTCTGAGAAAATGAATAGATAGTAAAGAATAACAAGACCAGGGTTAAAAGCTGTTTCATGCAAGTGGAATTAATTTTGGAAGCAGTTTGGCCTGGAACCTGGATTTGCCTGTTGAAGATATATATATTTGAATGAAATCAATAATTGATTTTTTGTGTTAAGTTTATCAGCAGGGCATGAATAGGTTCTGGCAGATAATTGACACCCTATTTCTCACAAAAGATTACCTGGACTTTTGAAGGACGATGCTGCCGGTCGCGTTTTTTTTGCTCCACTGCAGCGATTTATGATGATAAAGTTTTAAGAGTGGGCATTCATTATTTTTACGAAGGAAATCCAAATGATGGCGGCTTGTATGAGTCCTTTTGCAGCATGGTTTTTGCAATTGATATTTGTGTTTTCCTAGAGATTGCTATACATGTGCGATTGCTAAAGGAAACAGCTGATTACGAGAAAACGTAGACATTACCCAACCATTACAAAAGATCACCAATAAAAATTATGGAACATAAACAACAAATGGAAGCCCTGAATAAGGAAGCACTTGAGAAACTGGAGGCTTACATGATGACAAAAACCAGTGCCAGCGGCGAACAGCATGAAACAATTGGTGCTGCAAAAGATAAATGGCAGGCCGCCTGGAATGAATTTTTAGAAACCCTGTTGGTATTGGAAAAGCTGGAAATATAATTACTGGAAAACATCTTGCGCCAATTTGCATAGAGAGCTACAGTATAGCTAGTCTGGCATGATTTCCTTCCAACCACCATGCGGGGATTTGCTGATCGTTCAGTCCCTTTCCATGAAGGATTTGTTGCATGCATTTTTCCACCCTCGCCTCCTCAGCACCTGCATGAAGCCTTTCTACGCCTTTAGTCCACTGAAGTCTTTCATGGCGATTCATGTTTTTTTCGAAGCGAAATTTTAATATGTTGAATAGATGTGACCTCTGTTACATTGACAATTTCTTTTTCTTTTCCATCTAATAATGTTTTGTGTTGATTCGCAGAATTATTATGTGCAAATTTTCATTTTACAAGGCCATTCCTGGAGATAGAATGTAAAATAGCCCCTACTACTGTAATAATAGTTTGTACCAGACCCAAATACAAGCGCTGAATCCATATACAGTTTTAGATACTCAGCTCTTGTGAAACTTTGCCTGTTGATTTTTGGAAAAAAGTCTTTTATAGTATCGTAGTTAGGCATGCCTGACGTGTGGCGAACGAGTTGACGGATGCTAATTCTGTTGCCATTATTCTTTGAAAATTCAGCCATACAATCAGAAATGTTTTTGCCAGGATTAATTAATCCCTTTTGCGCTTGTACCAACACTCACAATTTGCCATTTTAAAGGCGGCCTCGTAAATAATTTGCCATTCTCTGCCTCTAAGATACTGCCATCAAACATATTAAATTGGTGGTAGGAATTCACAATGTCATCAAGTTTCATTTTTTTGTCTTGCGCCTGACTAATCTGAGTCAGCAATAAAAAACAAAAAATTTTACAAGGAACACGTTTTCTTGATGCTGGGCATAAAAATAAATGTATCAATCTACTTTTCACATGCTACAAAGTTCTACCGATCGGCGACAGGTAAAGATAATTGTGGGATGCTCATTTCAACCTTTCGTTTATATCCAGTTTGTATTTTCTCGCATAATCTTTTGCCACATCGTACCCGGCATCTGCATGCCGTATTACGCCCATACCAGGATCGTTGCGTAACACGCGGCTAAGCCTGGCAGCCGCCTCGGGCGTACCGTCGGCAACGATTACCATACCTGCATGAATACTATATCCCATGCCAACTCCTCCGCCATGATGCAGCGACACCCAACTGGCACCGCCCGCAGTATTAACGAGCGCATTTAGTATTGGCCAGTCCGCAACCGCATCACTGCCATCTAACATCGCTTCTGTTTCCCGGTTGGGTGATGCAACAGAACCAGTATCCAAATGGTCCCGTCCTATTACGATGGGTGCTTTTACTTTTCCGGTGCGGACAAGTTCGTTAAAAGCGAGTCCCGCTTTTTCACGGTCGCCCTGTCCTATCCAACAAATACGTGCAGGCAACCCCTGGAAAGCAATTTTTTCCTGCGCCATTTTCATCCAGCGCAACATGGGTTTATTTTCCGGAAAAAGTTCCATCATAACCTGGTCGGTTACCCGAATATCTTCGGGGTCACCACTCAGCGCTGCCCAACGGAAAGGCCCCTTCCCCTCGCAAAATAATGGCCTGATGTAGGCGGGTACAAAACCGGGGAAATCAAAAGCATTTTGAAGTCCCCATTCCTTTGCACGGGCACGGATATTATTTCCGTAATCAAACGTGATGGCACCCATGCTTTGCAATTGCAGCATACGTTCCACATGCAGTTTCATGGTATCGTAACTGCGATTGATGTATTCCTGCGGATTCGTTTCACGCAACACATTAGCTTCAGGCAAACTCATATTATAAGGCACATAACCAACAAGCGGATCATGTGCTGAAGTTTGGTCAGTAAGTGTATCAGGAACGATCTTTAAAGCGATCAGCCTTTCCAGCAATGCTACTGCATTGCATTCAATACCGATACTTTTTGCAATCCCTTGTTTTTTGTACCCCAGCGCCTTTTCGATGGCAATATCTATGCTGGTATATTTTTCATCCAGGTACTTTGTTTCAATTCTTTTATCGATTCGCCATCCTTCTACTTCCGCGATCAACGCTACGCCTTCATTCATGGTTATGGCCAAAGGTTGGGCGCCGCCCATGCCCCCAAGCCCTGCCGTTACATTCAGCGTTCCTTTTAATGTTCCACCGAAATGCTTATTCGCAATGGCAGAATATGTTTCATAAGTTCCCTGAACAATACCCTGTGAGCCGATGTATATCCAGGAACCGGCCGTCATTTGGCCATACATCATCAGCCCTTTTTTCTCCAGCTCATCGAAATGCTCCCAGGTGGCCCATTTAGGCACCAGTTGAGAATTAGAGATCAATACCCGCGGCGCATCTTTGTGAGTCTTTAGCATGGCGACGGGCTTGCCGCTTTGAATTAAGAGGGTTTCGTCGTCTTCAAGTTCTTTTAAAGCCTTGATGATGAGATCAAGCGATTCGATGTTACGGGCAGCTTTACCCCGACCACCATAAACGATCAGTTCTTCAGGGCGTTCCGCAACTTCCGGATCCAGGTTATTAAGCAACATTCTTAAAGCAGCTTCCTGCACCCAACCTTTACAACTTAAAGTAGTGCCGGTAGGCGTCTTATATTTCGCATAATCATACGCTGGTTGTGTTAGTGTAGACATTAGTATGTTTTTTTATAAATTTAAGGTGATGCATCGAGCCTGCTATCCCGATACCCGCATATTTTATATCCTATTTCATTTCAAGAATCAACTTCTTCCCGGTGTACATATTTAAAACTAATATTTCATAACCCGGCAATTACCTACTTAATTCCCTGATGGTGATTTCATGTTCCGGGTATAATTTAGACAAAACTTCGCCGTTGCCCATTTCAAAATCAGCAAAATCAAAACCTGGAGATACGGTACAACCAACAAAGCTAAAACTGCTTCCTGCTGAGGGCCTGCTCGCAAACCAACAATTGGCAGGAACAACAAATTGGAATAATTGCCCATTCCCAATGTCTTTCCCCAACTGGATAACTTTCATCTCTCCCCGCTCGTCTAAAACATATAGCGACAAAGGGTCGCCTGCATAAAAATGCCAGCACTCATCAGATTTTATACGGTGAAAAGCAGAAAATTCGCTTTGTTCGAGGAGAAAATAAATAGCTGTTGAAAAAAACCTGTCTGCGCCAAACCGATGGGGCAACGCACTAGCCGGTATAAGTTCATTGCTTTTGTAGGTTTCCTTGTACCAACCTCCTTCCGGGTGTTGTTGTAAAAAATATTGCTGTATCAATTGCTGTGCTGTAATCATGTCATCGTCGTATGTAACAAGTTAAGGTTCTATAATGTTTAGCGTAGTACAAAACAGCCGGCAGGTATTTTAACGTTATAACCCTTCGTAAGTATTTATAAAGCTGATGGCTTTTATCATATCGTCGTGCAGCAACCTGTCTGCGTCATTAAAACTAATTTCCTCTCTGAAGGCAGCAATGATGGTTTCCAAAGCCGGCGAAGTTTTTAATGGCCTGCGGAAATCTATGGCCTGCACGGCCGTGATCAATTCGATTGCCAGTATTTTCTCTACATTGTCGATGACCCTTTTGCATTTAACTGCGCCATTCGCACCCATGCTCACATGGTCTTCCTGGTTGTTGCTGGAGGGAATAGAATCTACCGAAGATGGCGTACACAATTGTTTATTCTCACTCGCAATTCCTGCAGCGGTATATTGCGGGATCATCAATCCTGAATGGAGACCGGGGTTTTTAACCAGGAACAAAGGCAGGTCGTGTTGGCCGCTGATCAACTGGTATGTCCTTCGTTCAGAAATACTTCCCAGCTCACTCATCGCAATGCATAAAAAATCAAGCCCTAACGCCAAAGGTTGTCCGTGAAAATTACCGCCACTTACGATGATGTCTTCATCGGGAAAAATATTAGGATTGTCTGTAACAGAATTAATCTCTTTAATAAAAATAGCCTGTACATAATCGATGGTATCTTCCGTAGCTCCGTGTACCTGTGGAATACAACGGAATGAATAAGGATCCTGTACCTGCAATTTTTTTTGTGCACAGATTTCGCTTCCTTCTAGTAACCGTCTTAATGAGGCCGCAGTATTTACCTGGCCGTTGTGTGAACGTACCCGGTGAATATTTTCATTGAGCGGATCCGGCACGCAGTCAAAAGCATCAAAACTGATGGCTGCAATAACATTCGCCCAACGCATCAGCCGGTCGGCTTTTATAAGGTTATACAAACCATATGACGTCATAAACTGTGTGCCATTTATCAAGGCCAACCCTTCCTTGCTTTGCAACGAAATCGGTGGCCAGTTCATTTTTTTGAGTGCTGTTGCAGCAGGCATCCTTTTCCCTTCAAAAAAAACTTCGCCTAGTCCTATCAGTGGTAAACATAAATGACTCAATGGCGCGAGGTCACCGGAAGCGCCCAACGAGCCTTGTGTATAAATTACAGGAAGAACATCATTATTGTGCATGTCCATCAACCTGTTCACAGTGTCTGCCTGAACCCCGGAATGGCCGTAGCTTAATGATTTAATTTTTAGCGCCAGCATTAGCTTTACAATTTCGTGAGGCACTTCTTCTCCCAAACCACAGGCATGGGATTTGAGAAGATTCACCTGGAGTTGCGTGAGCTGTTCTTTATCGATCCGAACATTTTGTAAAAAACCAAACCCGGTGTTGATACCATAGATAAGGGCATCGGAATCCCTCATTTTCTGATCAAGGTACTCCCGGCATTTGACAATTCGTGAATGTGCGTCGAAACTGATTGACACCATCTGCCGATGCGCAAGCAGGTTTTTTATTTGCAGGAAGTCAGTATGATTTTTATCCAGGGGTAAATAGTTATAACTCATACAGGCGTAAGGTGGGAATTTTAGTTTTAGATATTTTTAAATAAAAGTTATCTTCAAAAGTAAACAAAGATAGAGAGAGTGGGTATACAGATGAAACAGATTTTAACCTTATGTTTCAGAAACTGTATCAGTTAAAACTTTAATCACTGCACCTGATCATTTTTAAACCAACAAAATAACGCATTCGAAGCATGAATTTACTTTTACTTGCCATTGCTCCGGGGATTGCAATTTGCCTGTTTATTTATTTTAAGGACCGGCACAACAAGGAGCCATTGGCTTGGCTATTGATAAGTTTCATCCTCGGTATATTGAGTGTGGTACCGGCTTTTATTGCAGAGACTTTGTTGGACGGCCCGGTAAAAAGATCCTTTGGAAGCGGTATCACCGCCACCGCAATCTCTGCATTCCTGGTCGTTGCACTGAGCGAAGAACTTAGTAAATTTCTTGTTGTCCGGTATTCGGCATATAACCGCAAATCATTTGATGACCCATTCGACGGCATAGTGTATTCTGTAGTAATCAGCATGGGTTTTGCGACGCTGGAAAATGTAGCTTATGTAATGCAACATGGTTATGCAACCGGAATTTTTAGAATGCTCGTATCAGTGCCTGCACATGCTACTTTCGGCATATTGATGGGCTATTACGTTGGACTGGCGAAATTTAGTTCGCAAAAGAAGTTTTATTATTTATTTCTCGGCTTGTTTTGGGCAGTGTTATTTCATGGTACATTTGATTTTTTCCTGTTTGTAGGAAAAACCTGGATGCACCTCGCTGGCGCTTTGCTTTCTTTCATTGTTGCCATAAAGTTATCCCGTAGGGCTATCAGGAAAAAACAGGCAATCTCCGGATCTTACTTTAAACAAAACAGTTACCCCGATGAAACGAATAAATCTTTATTCGACAGAGAATAAGGTTTAAGTATTTTAATTTATTTTTATCCGTGCTCTTGCCGGTAAGCAGGCCAGGGATATTAAAAATAAAGAAAAATTTCACTGAATTAATACCAAAATAAATTGTATGAAAACTGCTATCCTTTTTATCAGCTGTTTTTTATTAGCAACCAACTTTAGCAATGGTCAGTCTGTAAAATTGCTCACCAGCGGAACCAAAACATCGATCCGTGGACTAAGTGTTGTAGATGACAAAACGGTATGGGTTAGTGGTAGTAACGGCACTGTCGGACTCTCAACAGATAGTGGCAAGACCTGGAAGTGGATCAATATAAAAGGCTTCGAAAAAACAGATTTTCGGGATATTGAAGCCTTTGATGCCAGAACTGCCATCATTATGGGGATTGATTCGCCCGCCTATATTTTAAAAACAACTGATGCCGGGGAAAACTGGAAAACGGTTTTTGAGGATCATACAAAAGGAATGTTCCTGGATGCCATGGAATTTACAGATCAAAAAAACGGCATCGTGATAGGCGATCCGATAGCAGGGAAATTTTTTATTGCCACAACTACCGATGATGGGAATGAATGGAAGCCGTTGCCTGCTGATCAAAGGCCCCTTGCGGATAGCGGCGAAGCCTGCTTTGCCAGTAGTGGTACCAATGTTCGCAAACTAAATAATACGGAGACCATTTTCATTAGTGGCGGTTTATCTGCTCATTTTTTTAGGGGCACTAAAAAAATAAAAATTCCCATCATCCAGGGTAAGGAAACTACCGGTGCTAATTCAATTGCTGTGAAAAACCCGGCAACAATGATCGTTGTAGGCGGTGATTTTACAACTAAAGATTCTTCTTTTCAGAATTGTATCATTACAAAAGATGGCGGTACAACCTGGACTACAGCATCCGTTCCGCCGCATGGTTACAGAAGTTGCGTGGAATGGCTGGTTGCGGACAAATGGATCTGTTGCGGCCTCACCGGAGTAGATTATAGTATTGATGAAGGAAAAACATTTTCGTGGATCAGCAAAGAAAGCTATCATGTTTGCCGCAAAGCAAAAAATGGAAAAGCGGTGTATTTCGCGGGTGGCGGCGGAAGGGTTGGAAAACTAATTTTACACTAAATCCGCAGAGGAAGTGACATAAGGCAACAGGGCTGGAACCGTGCGCCAGGAAGCTATATGTTACATTCGAATGCCGAAACTGTTATACATCCACAAAAGCAGTTGACATCAATTAATAAAAAAATATGGAAATAGCAAAAGAGAAATATCCCGGTGTAAAAGGCGAGATATTTTAAATTAGAGTCATTAAAGCTCCTAACACAATCATAGGAGAGATAGGTCTTATTTATTTTTTTAATGAACAAGAAAAACTTTTGAATTTAGATAATCAAAATTATCCAAAAGAAATACCCCTTGATGTTGTTATTGAAAATACAAAACAGAAAATACAATTATTTACAATTATAAAAAGAGAAACCGGTATTGATCCATTCAAATCTGGTGAATAATTTTTTTTAACCACATGTTTTAACAGCTATGTAGTTACCAACGTGGCCTTGTGCCAGATAGACATCAACAAATTGTACGCAAGGCTACAGTCATAATTTCTTAATTCATGCAATTCGTGCCTCAAATTTGTATATAAAGATCAGATGAAAATCCCCGCCTTGAACATAAAATATACCCACGCCGGCAATCAAATAAAACTCAGCAGGTATCTTTCAAATCGCCCGCCATACCGGCAAACCGGTAGGTTCAGGATTTCCATACCAATCAAAAGTCATAAATAAACTGGAAGCAGGGAGAAGGAGAATGGTACGCAACCTGAAATAAAGTGATGAGTCAGGTAGTTGCGGTTTATGAATAAATTTATTGCCGGAATACAAAGACCCGGTCATTGACCGGGCCTTTGTATTATTTAATTTCTGACTTTGTAAAAATAGTACTTTCTAATTCAGGCTTCTGAAATCCACAGGTACCAGTTTACTAACGCCGGCTTCCTGCATGGTAACACCGTAAATCACATCTACAGCACTCATGGTTTGCTTGTTGTGTGTTACAATAATGAACTGGGAATTTTCGCTAAACTGCTTGATCATGTTGGTAAACTTGCCAACATTCGCGTCATCTAACGGTGCATCCACCTCATCCAGGATACAGAATGGTGCAGGCTTAATGAGATAAATGGCAAACAACAATGCTGTGGCTGTAAGGGTCTTTTCTCCCCCACTTAACTGGCCAATGCTGCTTGGGCGCTTCCCCTTGGGCTTGGCAACGATATCAATACCAGTTTCTGCCAGGTTATCAGGATCCACCAATACCATATCTGCCGTATCTTCTTCTGTAAACAAGGCCTTAAATACTTTCTGAAAATTTTCCCTTGTTTTGTTGAAGGTATCTAAAAACTGCTGGTTGGCAGTAGCTTCCACTTCCTGGATGGTCAACATTAGGCTATCCTTTGCCGTTACCAGGTCGTTCTTCTGCTCCAGGATGAATTCGTACCGCTTTCTCATTTCGGTGTACGCTTCAATGGCCGTAGGATTTACTTCTCCCATATTTTCTAAACGCTTTCTCATGCGTTCATTCTTTTCCTGTAATTCTTCCAACGGTGTATCGCCTGTCCTGGCTTCGTCAATGATCGCGTCAAGATCAACTTTGAATTCCACGCTCAGCCTTTCCTTCATACCGGCAAGCTGTAGTTTAAGATCTGTTAGCTTGTCTTTTATTTCATTAAGTAAATGATCAATTCCTTCCTTGGATTTTTGTTTATGCCGTAAAATGCTCTCTTTTTCCGTGAGCAGGTTTCTGATGTTGTAATATTGCTGGTCAGCTTCGTTTAACTTTTTTTCTTCTGATTCTTTGTTCTGCAACATATTTACCAGCAAAGATTCGAGTTCGTGTAGCAATGTTGCTGTCTGTTGCAGATTTTCTGATACTTCCATTTGCTGGGCACTGCTGTTCTCTACCTGAACTTTCAGGTCATTGAACTGGTTGCTTTTAAATTCAAATTCCTGTTGTACGGAAACGATCTTGCTTTGCTGCTTTGTAAACTGCAGGTTAACATCATTATACGTACTGTTCGCAAAATTATATTCCTGCTCCGCCGTTGCATAATCCATCTCAATGCCCTGCAGTTTATCTACTAATTCATCCATTTGAGAATTGAACTTTTCAAGTTCATCTCTCGTTGAAGCAATGGCATCGTGGTTGTTTTGCAACTGTATCTCCAGTTCTTCTACCCTGCTGCTGCTGGTAGTTTCAAGATGATGCAGGTTCTCAATTTTATTTTGTAAAGAAAAAACAAGGTTTGTAAGTTGGTTGATATCCTGCTGTGTCTGCCTGATCGCATTTTCTTTCAACTGGTTGTTGAAGGCAATTACTTCATTGTGTCTTTTTTGTATATCTTCTTTAAGTTCAGTTACTATTTTACCCTGCGCACTGATTTCTTCCGCAAGTTTTTGAAGATTTTTGGCACGGCCAATTTTTTTTCCTTCAAATAAGCCCACGCTACCACCGGTAAGTGAATATTTTCCCTTCACGTATTTACCAGTTTTTTCTAAAATCACTGCACCATTGCTATCCTGCAGGGCGTCTTCATTTTCTGCAATAAAGACATTACCTAACAGGTGCTGTGCCAATTTTGAATACTGACCGTCAATTTCAATCACATCCAACGCTGGTAAAGTTCCTGCTGGTTGATGTGCAGTTTCCTGGCCGGCAAATTTATCAAGCAGGAAAAAATTAGCTTTGCCTTTTTTATTGTCATCCAGTAAATGAACGGCCTGCAAACCTTCCGTCAGGTTGTTCACCACATAATAATTAAGATACGGCTCCAGCACATTTTCTACGGCAGCCCGGTATTGTTCCTTCACATAAATAATATCGGAAAGTAACGGTGCGGTGTGGTTCCAGTTTGTATTTTTATGAAGAAACTTTACGCTTTCAGGATAACCTTCCATGGAATCCACCAGGCTTTTGATGAGGTCATGCTCATTCTTCTTCGCATCAAACTTCCGGCTTTCCTCCGCAAGGTTATTGCGAAGGCCTTCCATCATATTCTGAGTTTGAAGGATCTGGTCTTTGGTAAATTCATGCTGCTGCTGAAGTTGTTCAATGTCTGTGTTTTTTTGAGACAGTTCTTCTTCTTTTATCTTCTTCTCTCCTTCTAATTGTTTCAGCTGTGCCTGGCGTTGCGATTTTTCTTCTGTAATCTGGGCAATGGTTCTCAGGAGATTTTGAATAGAAGTATCAGCTACGGCTACCTTTTTTTCAGCCTCGAACTGGTTGCGCTGAATAGCCTGATTTTCTTTTCTTAAAAGATCAATGCTGCTCCTTTTGTCATCAAAAATCCTGCGTTTATCTTCTACGGCCTCTTTAAGGTCCTGTAATTTTTCTTCCAGCTGTTCCAGTTTTTGCTGTTCATCCACAATCTGGGTGCCAGAGAAAGAAATGCTTTCTTCCAGGCCTTTTAGTTGACCCGATGATTTCTGCAGAAAGTCCTGCAAACCCGACTGACGTTCTTTTAAATGTTGCAAGCGCTGGGCGCTCAGGCTTTTTTCATTTTCTTTGCTGCGCACCCTGTCCAGCATTTCATTGTAAGTATGCTGCATTTGCTGCAGCGCTTTTTCTTTTTCAATAAAGGCTAGTTTCTCCTGTTCAAGCGCTGCATCTTCCACTGCAATTTGAGTTTCAAGTTCAATACGCTTATCAACTTCCAGTTGCTGTTGCTGGTTGAGATCCCGGTAAGTAATATTAAAGCCTTCCAATGCGGCCTTGGCAAGTTCTATGCTGACTTCCTTGTAATCTTTTTTTATCTCGAAATATTTCTCGGCTTTTTTGGCCTGGCTTTCAAGGCTTTTCAACTGGTTGTTGATCTCGAACAGCAGGTCTTCAATCCGTGCAAGATCCTGTTCAGTAGCATCCAGTTTTAACTTGGCTTCCTTTTTTCTTGTTTTATAGATGGTAATACCTGCCGCCTGTTCCAGCATTTTACGGCGGCTGTTTTCTTTATCCTTGATGATGTCATCTACCATCCCCAGTTCTATGATGGCATAACTGTCGGTACTTATGCCCGTATCCATGAATAGATTGTGAATATCCTTTAAACGGCAGGCCACATCGTTGAGGCGGTATTCACTTTCCCCACTCTTGTAATATTTACGTGTTACCGTCACCGTATTAAATTCTGTAGGAAGCAGGTTCTTGGTATTTTCAAATGTGAGACTAACTTCGGCAAGCCCGCTTGCGCTGCGGGTTTTACTTCCATTAAATACCAGGCTTTCCAGGTTCTCACTTCTTAGGTTACTGATTTTGTGTTCGCCAATTACCCAGCGAATACTGTCGATGATATTACTTTTTCCACAACCATTTGGCCCAATTACGCCTGTAATACCTTCATCAAAGTTTAATACGGTCTTGTCCGCAAAACTTTTAAATCCCTTGATTTCTAAACTCTTTAAACGCACTGGCTTTGATTTAATAAGGCGGCAAACCTACGTGAAAATGATTGATTTCGACAGGCTGTTGACAATTAGGGGTTATCCCCACATTCAACAAATAGAACATGTTATTTTGCATTGGGAAAAAAATTCCTGTCTTGTCAGTAAATATAGCTGAATCCCTTTTAAGAAGGCCGTTTGCAGCCACGTTGCCTTCCAAAATTATGCACAGGTTTTTCACAGTATTAACATCCTGTTCATGTACATTCGGTAACTTGAGTGCCGCAAAGGGGTTATATCAATTTTAAAAAAAAGTATGGAAACAAATACCAAAGAAAAATGGGTGATCGATCTTGCCCACAGCGAAATAGGCTTTAAAATTAAACACCTGATGATCAGCAATGTGAAGGGACAGTTTAAGCAATTTGAAGCCAGCATTTACACTACTGGTGATGATTTTATGACGGCAGAAATTGATTGCTCGATAAACGTTTCGTCCGTTGATACTAATAGTGCCGACCGTGATAAGCATTTGAAAGGGGCTGATTTTTTTGATGTGGAGCACCATCCGCAAATTTCATTCGTTAGCAATACCGTTGAAAATGTGGACAAAGACGGAAGTTACGCATTGTGGGGTGATCTGACCATCAAGGGCATTTCCAAAAAAATTAAGCTCAATGTTGAATTCGGTGGTGTGGTAAAAGACCCGTGGGGAAATGAAAAAGCCGGGTTCACCATCAACGGAAAAGTAAACCGTAAAGACTGGGGCCTTATTTGGAATGCCGCTTTGGAAAAGGGTGGATTATTGGTGGGCGAAGACGTTAATATAAGTTGTGAGATACAGCTGATGAGGGGTGCATGAGGATTTGCAGGTAACCAAAAATTGATAATACACTGTGACAATTAAAAAAATAAAAATGAAATTTTACCTATTTGGATTTTTTTTGCTGGGCGCAACTTCGGTAATTTCTCAGCCAAAGCTGGTAACGCAGGCCATTGTTACTACAATAACAAATGTGATTGCACCGGAGGAGGAGGACGCACAAAACAATGCCGGTGCGGGCGGCAGGATGAACTTCGCTAACATGATGGATGGAGAAACCAAATCAACTACCTGGCTAAAGAACGATATGGTAAAAACCCTTCTGAAGTCTGATGTGATCAAATCTACTGTGTACAGAAACAATGCAACAAAACTTACGACCACATTGCTGGAAATAATGGGCACTAAACAGGCCTTTTATATTTCAGATTCAGAGCAAACGGAACTCAGAAAGAAAGCAGATAGTGTGATGCAAAGCCGCAGGAATACAGATTCTGTTTCAGCTGTTCCAACGCCGAGGTCAGAGCCGCTTACCGAAATCGCAGATGCCGGCGAAACAAAAAAAATTGCAGGGTACAATTGTAAGAAAGCCTATCTCATAACCACCCGGCTGCTTGGTTTAAAAGACTCCGTGACAGTCTGGTACAGTCCTGAAATAAAACTGCAAAATATTTCATCTACAGGCGGATTAAGTGCATTTGGAAACATGGGTAGTGTTAGCGGCCTCGAAAAATTTGAAGGCTTTGTGATGCGGTATGAAATGAGTATGCGAAGGAACCGAAGAATGGAAGTGGAAGTAACAAAAATTGAAACCGGCAAAGAGGTAGCAGATAAAGAATTTGAGATACCAAAAGACATCGAGATAAAACCCATGAGAGAAATGCAGCGCATGTTTGGCGGCGCCGGCATGCCGAGAAACTAACCTGAGATAGAATGTTTTTAATATCCCAATATTCTCCAAAATTGATATCGAACAACCCGGGGCACGGTTGATTGCATCTGAACCGAAAAAAGAACATCTTCCGTTGCAATTTCGTACAATGGGTTGTTGTCTTTTATTTTACCTGGATTAAAATCCGGATCATACAAATACCAAATTGTTAACACCGATGCGGCTGCTTCATGCCGGGCCGGGAATCAATTATCACTAAAAATTTTGTCAGGATGATTTTAAACTATAAAAAAAGAGACTGCAATCGAATTGCAGTCTCTTTCAACAAATAATATTTGCCACTTATAATTTATCAACCACTTTTTTCTTCGCATCAAATTCAGCTACTTTCTTAGGATTATTCTTCACATCATACATTTCACTCAAATGATCCAGGATGATGCTGTAATTGGCTTTTTGAACAGGTTTTAGGGTAGTTTGTGCTTCAAAATATTTTATAGCTGCATCGGCATAAGTAATGGTTTCATCCATGCTTGCATTGGCCTTCGCTTTAAGTTCTGTCTTCTTTTTTATTTCTTCAGGTTTGGTACTTTTTATAAGGTTGGCAGCACTTAGTAAATCGGCGGACCGATTGAACAGGTGATTAGTCATCAGTACCGTTGCATCGATTCCCTTATCAGCTGCAATGGCAATCTTTAAAACAGATTGTAATTTTTCCAATTCAGCCGGATTGGCTTTTGTTTTGTCATCTTTCTTAATGAGGCTGTTGTATAACTCTACCGCATAGCCGTAAGCGAGGTCATAATTATTGGGGTCTTTTGCAAGCATTTCATCATACTTGGCATACAGAGCGTTGTTATCACCTTTGGCAGCAATTGCCCTCAATTCCACATCATTCCAGAAAGGATTTGTCGGGTATAGTTTTTTTGCTTTTGCAAAGATGGGCTGAAGAGCGGCCTGGTCATCTTTTTTAGTGTAATAATCCACGAGGTATTCATATACATTTTCATAGTCTTTTCCTGAAACGCCGGCATCAGTTAATTTTTTGTAAAATGCAATGCCTTCTTCGATCTTTTTTGCCTGGGTGGCTGCAACGGCTGTATTCAGCACCAGGGCTGTATCAAGGGGATACAATGTAACCTGTGTATATGAATATTTTTTATCTAACGTGTAGTCTTTTACTTCGTTGGCTTTTTTAAATGCCTGGTAGGCAATCCCATAATTCTTTGCATTGAACTGCTTTGCACCAAAATCATAAAGTCCCACGTACAGATCGAGGTAGGAAGCATATCCTTCTACTAACAGGTATATGTCTTTAGGATCAAGCGACTGTTCCTTTTTAAAAGCATCAAAGGATTCACTTTTCAAACTGTAAATAACAGAATCTGCATTTGCTTTGTCCAGTGAAAGGCCATTGTATATCCTTCCTTTGTAGTACCACGCTTCGGCCTCACCCGCATTTTTTGGCTGAGCAAGATATTTATCGATAATGACCCTCGCTTCTTTAAACTGCGATTTATTGATCATCTCCTTAACGTTATCCAGATCCTGCGCCTGCACCATCATGCTACTACATCCCAAGAGGATCATAAAACATATTTTTTTCATATTGTTTTTTTTAAAGTGGTTAAAGATATTAGATTATTGAGATTAAAATTACATTTTAACGTGGTTTTTATTTCAAGTTGCCGGAGTAATTTTAAGAACGCCAGTTTCATGCAGACAGCATTTTTACTGTAAATTCTTCGACCTATTTTAGGCATCGGTTGAGTACAGGAAGGAAATGTGCGCATATCTATGGGGAAGTGTTTTGAAAGTTGTTATTTTGAATAATATTTACATTTTGATCAGCCAGCAATCCATACAACAAATACAAAGCCGCATTGATATCGTCGACATCATCGGTTCCTATGTAAAACTCAAAAAAAGAGGTACCAACTATCTTGGTCTTTGCCCTTTCCACAATGAAAAGAGTCCTTCTTTCACCGTTTCCCCTGTGAAAGAAATTTACAAATGTTTTGGTTGCGGAAAAAGCGGTAACTCCATTGGATTTTTGATGGAGCACGAAAAACTAAGTTATGGCGAAACCCTTCGATGGCTTGCCAACAAATACAATATTGAGCTGGAAGAAACAGAAACCAGTCCCGAATTTAAAATTCAGCAACAGGCTGCCGACAGTTTATACATCATCAACAATTTTGCGAAAGATTTTTTTGCCGATACCCTTTTCAATACTGAGGAAGGAAGGGATGTGGCACTAAGTTATTTGAAACAGCGGGGCTTTAGGGAAGATATCATCAGGAAATTTCAGCTAGGCTTTAATTCATCTTCACGTGATGATTTTGCAAAGGTTGCTGTGGCTGCACAGTACAATAAAGAGTTCCTGTTAAAAAGCGGGTTGGTTGTTCAACGGGACGACCGGTTGATGGACAATTACCGGGAACGCATCATTTTTCCCATACACAACCAGAGCGGGAAAATCCTCGGTTTTGGCGCAAGGATTATTAAATCTAATGACAAAGCACCAAAATACATCAATACGCCAGAGAACGAGATTTATGTAAAAAGCAAGATTCTGTACGGTTCTTATTTTGCAAGAATGGCCATTGACAAAGCAGATGAATGCCTGTTGGTAGAAGGTTACACCGATGTAGTAAGCCTGCACCAGGCCGGAATTGAAAATGTGGTGGCTAGCGGCGGTACATCGCTTACCATTGACCAGTTGAGGCTGATAAAAAAATACACAAATAATCTTACTATTATTTATGATGGTGATAATGCCGGTATCAAAGCCGCGCTTCGCGGACTGGATCTGGCACTCGAAGAAAGTCTGAATGTAAAACTTGTATTGATACCTGACAAAGAAGATCCGGATAGTTATTTAAATAAGATCGGGGCCGGCGCATTTACGGAATTTATCCAGGTTGAAAAAAAGGATTTCATACTATTCCAACTGGAGATCGCATTGAGAGATGCCGGAAACGATAGCACAAAAAAATCCGTGGTTGTAAACCAGGTAGCTGAAACCATTTCTAAAATTAATAAGACGGCGGAATTTACGCGCCGGCAGGATTATATCAAACAGGTGTCAGAAATCCTGCGCATAGAGGAAAGCGGGCTAAATGCATTGGTAAATAAATTCATCCGCGATAAAATTACCAAGGATGAAAATTTAACTGCAAAGACTGAAATCAACATTAACGCCGGAGAATCCCTGACCGACAAACAACCTGATGAAGCTTTTAATCTTTTTAATAAAGATGAAATACATGAACAGGCCCTTGTGAGAAGCCTTATCGAGTTTGGTCTCAAAGACTGGGATGAAGACCAGAAAGTGGCATCCTGGCTTTTTTCGCAGATAGAAGACAACGAGCTGGATAAGATGCTTGACAATAAACTGCTTGTTGCAATTATTCAGCAATATAAAAAATGGTATAATGAGGACCTCGAACCCACCGCGAAGAGCTTTCTGTATGGAGAAGACCAGGAAATGAATAAGGTGATCATCAATATCATGGAAGTAAATACTGATATCAGTCCTAATTGGAAAAAACATTATGAAGGACATATTCCTACCAGGGCGGAATATTTTAGGGAAGAAGTTATTTCAACGCTAAATTATCTGAAGATTAGAAAGATCAAAAGACTTATCGCAGAAAACGAACAGGATTTGCAAAAAGCTACCAACCCTGAAGATCAGCTAATTTACCTGCAAACACAGATACATTTAAAAGAAATGGAAATTGAAATTACACGCCAGGCCGGAACAGTTATTTATAAGTAATTAACATTTTTCGCTGATGTGTAATATGTATCACGCGACTCTAAAAAGTATACGGAGTTACTAGTTGTGCAATTCCAAACAACCGTTTTCAAACTTCCCGGTATATTACATTTAAATTGCCTGCAGAGCACCAATCTCTTTCCTGAGTTTTGGTTTGGCTTTAACAATAGCAGCTATGACACCTTTCTTGAATCTTACAGCAGTCCAGGTATTATCAATAGCAATCTCGCAATCAGTTTCAAAACCCAGGTTGTCTGTAACTTCCCAATGGCAATCCCTGTTAAGGTCACTGGCAATCTTAGACGTAAGTTTGGGATAGGCGATCCATAACTTAGCGGTAGGTTTCAGAACGGGTATAACTTCGTTAAGAATTTCGCAAAGTTGCTTTTTACTGAGGGCAAAAACCAATGCAAAGTCCACCCCTTTTATTTTTAATAACGGGGTAACACATTTCGCAAAGGACAATTTAATGAACTGTTTCTCGATGGTAGAAGGAATTCCCTGGATCAATAAATTTTTTTCGTCTTTAAGCTGGAGTTTTTCGAACAGTGTTTGATCAGACATAATCTGTAATAAATTTTAGTAATAAATTCATTAATTGAAAAATAAATCAAGTTCCTCCAGGCTGCGAAAGGAAACTTTATTTATAAACTAATTGTCTTGGTACTGCGAATTTACCGATTTTCTGCGTCACATCAATCATTTTTAAATTAAAAAACGCCGCCAGTTGGCAGCGTTTTTTTATAATAAATTGATTACTATTTATTTACAGGCCTGTAATAACTTAAAGCTTCATTCATATAGCTCTCTAATTTTGCTATTCTATTTTGATCTGACGGGTGGGTTGCCAAGAATTCCGGGGGTTTGTTACCTCCACCAGCGGCAGCCATTCTTTGCCAGAAGGAGATTGCCTCCCGTGGGTTATATCCAGCCATGGCCGAGAAAATTAAACCATAATGATCTGCCTCATATTCCTGGTTCCTGGAATTTGGTAATAATACCGCAATCTGGGCCGTTGGTGCAAATACACTATTGAATAAAGCATTTGCCTGAGATTTGTTCTGGGTAAAAATATCTCCCGCAACCTGGAGTCCCTGGGCCAAAGCACCCTGGCTCA